>NZ_OU963893.1:635059-952588 GCF_918797525.1 unidentified bacterial endosymbiont
GGCCGATGACGGCATGGTCGTCGCAAAAGGCACCATCAACGGTCAGCCTGCGGTCGTCGTCGCGATTGAAGGCGCGTTCCAGGGCGGCAGCATGGGCGAAGTGTCCGGTGCCAAAATGGCGGCGGCGCTGGAGCTGGCGGCGGAAGATAACCGCAACGGCATTCCGACTCAGGCGGTGCTGTGCCTTGAAACTGGCGGCGTACGTCTGCAGGAGGCCAACCTCGGCCTGGCAGCGATTGCCGATATTCACGCCGCGATTGTTGACCTGCGCCGCTACACGCCGGTTATCGGGATTGTGGCCGGCACCGTGGGCTGCTTCGGCGGGATGTCCATTGCGGCAGCGCTGTGCAGCTACCTGATTGTGACCCGTGAAGCGCGTCTGGGGCTCAACGGCCCGCAGGTTATCGAGCAGGAGGCGGGCATTGCAGAGTATGACTCTCGCGATCGTCCGTTTATCTGGAGCATGACCGGCGGCGAAGTGCGCTATCAAAGCGGCCTGGTGGATGCCCTTGTGGGTGACGGCGTGAACGCGGTGAAAGCGGCGATGAACGACGCGATTGCCAAAGGCGTGCCGGCGAAACACCGCACCGATAACTACGTCGATTACCTGAACCGTCTGACCCATTTTGACACCCGTAAACAGGCGGATGCAGAACAGATCAACGCGCTTTTTGCCCGGGAGGTGAAATGATGAGTAACGCAATAAGCCGTGGCGAGCTCTGGCTGAACATCCTCGCGCCGAATGCCAAACGTCTGGACGGATTATGCCCGTCCGTGCAGGCGGCAGACGCTGAGCTTAACGGTGAATCGGTACGTTTTGTGGCCATAGTGCCGGATGCCAACAACCACTTTCCGCGTGCGGCGCAAGGCGAAGTCGGCCTGCTGGAAGGCTGGACCCTGGCGAAAGTGGTTAGCGAAACGGTGGCTGCCGATGCAGATAAGTCCGTGAAGCGTCCGATTGTGGCGGTGATCGACGTCCCAAGCCAGGCCTATGGCCGTCGTGAAGAGGCGTTTGGTATTCATCAGGCGTTGGCTGGTGCGGCGGCGGCCTACGCCAACGCCCGTCTGGCCGGTCATCCAGTGATTGGTCTTATCGTCGGCAAGGCGATGTCCGGCGCGTTTCTGGCCCACGGCTACCAGGCCAACCGTCTGATCGCATTTAACGATACAGGCGTGCTGATCCACGCGATGGGTAAAGAGTCTGCGGCGCGCATTACGCTGCGCACCGTCGACGCGCTGGAAAAACTGGCGGCGACCATTCCGCCAATGGCGTATGACATCAGCAACTACGCCACCCTGGGGCTGCTTTCTGGCCTGCTGGATATCAGTAACCCGGATGCCCCATCCGATAACGATCTGGCGCAGGTGAAAACCACGCTGCAACAGGCCATCAATGACGCGCGTCAGGACACCACGTTGAAAAACCGTTTGGGTGCTGACAACCGCCGCAGTTCTGCTTTCGTACGCGAACGTATGCGAGCAAGCTGGTAAGTAAAAAAGAGACCTGCCGGATGCACAACCCCATGGGCGCGCCCGTCGCGCCCGCGTGGGAGCCTGCATCCAGAAAAATAATAATCATCGCGCCAGTGCTAAATCTTTTTTTACTACAGGTGATTTTATGACTTACGTAATTGTTCATGCTCTTGCACCGATTTTCGTGATTATGTTGCTGGGATTCTGGGCCGGTAAGGCGAAGATGGTTGATAACAAGAATGTCTCCTTGCTCAATATTTTCGTGATGGATTTTGCTTTGCCTGCCGCACTGTTCAGCGCCACCGTTCAGACGCCCTGGACCGGCATTGTGGCCCAGTCGCCGCTGATTCTGGTGCTGACGCTGGCGATGTGGGTAACCTATGCGGCCATCTACTTCCTCGCCACCAACGCCTTTAAGAAATCCGCGCAGGATGCGGCCGTGCTGACGCTGACCGTCGCCCTGCCAAACTATGCGGCGCTGGGGCTGCCGATTCTGGGCAGCGTGCTGGGGGAAAGCCCTTCCACCTCCTTGTCCGTGGCGGTCTCCATCGCCTGTGGTTCAGTCCTGATGACGCCGTTCTGCCTGCTGATCCTGGAACGTGAAAAAGCGCGTGCTGAGGGGAGCAATTCTGGCTCAACGCTTTCTATGCTGCCGGTGTTGATGTGGCGCTCCATTAAGAAACCGATTGTGATGGGCCCGCTGCTGGGGGTTATCCTGTCCGCCATTGGCATCAAAATGCCGGAGCTGGTCCTCGCGGCGATTAAACCGCTGGGGCTGTCGGCGACCGCTGCCGCGCTGTTCCTGACCGGGGTGATCCTCTCTGCCCGCAAGCTGCAGATCAACACCATGGTCATTACCTCGACCATTACCAAGCTGCTGATTCAGCCAGCGATCGCGTGGGGTATCGTTTTAATCTTCGGCCTGCACGGCTCCGTAGCGATCACTGCTATCCTGATGATTGCGCTTTCCGCGGGCTTCTTCGGCGTGGTATTTGGTAACCGCTTTGGCGTGCAGTCGCCGGATGCAGAAGCCGTGCTGCTGTTAAGCTCCGTACTGTGTATCCTGTCGCTGCCACTATTTATCTCGCTGACGTCAGGAATGTAATTATGACCCCAACATTACGCCCACACGATCTTATCTGGCTTAGCGCGCGCGATGCGCTGGAAGGCATCGCCGACTCCTGGGTGGAGGCGGTCTGGCATACCGGCCTACCGGTAGTGGTGCGGCGTGATGTTGATAACGAGGGCCGTATACCCGTTGGCGTGCGCGGCCTGCGCCGCGACCAGCGGGCGCCCGGGTGGGTCAAACCCGAAAGCATAATGCGCGTGGTTACGCCCGAATCACTGAGCGTAACGGCCGATCTGCTGCGCTCACCCTTTGTGTCTCTGCCACCCGTTCAGGTGGCGCTACAACTTTCTCAGCAGCCATGGCCGTGGAGATGGGGAATTACCGGGAGTACCGGCTACGCGCTGGCGACCGGCATTCCGGTGATGCACGCCGGGAGCGATCTCGACCTGCTGGTCCGCGCTCCACGGCCTCTCTCGCCGGAGAGCTTCGCGCTCTGGCAATCGCAGCTCTGCCACGCGCTGTGCCGGGCGGACACCCAAGTGGATACCCCGGAGGGGGGATTTGCGCTGGGGGAGTGGCTGCGCGATGGCAAAACGCTGCTGAAAACCCGCCACGGTCCACGCCTGGTGGCGGATCCGTGGCACAGGGAGGAGTGATGAAAATACTGTTTACCTTTCCGGGGCAGGGCACGCAGCGCGAAGGTATGCTGCACAACCTGCCGGGGACGGAACTGGCTCAGGCGCGTGAGGTGCTTGGCGCGGAGCTGGATCCGCTGGATAGCGCAGCCTCGTTAATCCACACCCGCGCGGTACAGCTTTCACTGCTGATTGCCGGTGTTGCCTGGGCGCGGGAGCTGGAACGCCACGGCGTGTCGCCGGACATTGTCAGCGGGCTGTCCATTGGCGCTTATCCGGCTGCCGTTATCGCCGGTGCGCTGGAATTTACCGACGCGCTGAAGCTGGTGGCGCTACGCGGCGATGTGATGGAGCAGGCATATCCACATGGCTATGGTCTGACGGCCATCATGGGCTTAACCCTGCCGCAGGTGGAAACGCTGATTAAAGGCACCGGAACCTACATTGCTAACCTGAACGCCGAAACGCAGATCGCGATCGCCGGAAGCGATGAGGGTATGGCGCGGGTTGCTCAGCGTGCGCTGGCAAAAGGCGCGAGCAAGGCCCATCGGCTGGCGGTGAGCGTGCCATCACACTGCGAACTGCTGGCGGAACCGGCACAAAAGCTGGTCGCGGCGTTTAAATCCGTCACGCTTTCTCGCCCACGCTGTGCGTATCTGAGCGGCAGTACCGGGCGCGTGCTCTGGCAGCCGGAAAAGATTGCCGACGATCTGGCGATGAATATGGCGCGCACGGTGCGCTGGCAGGAGGCGGTGATTTCCGCAAACGAGCGCGAAGCGCGGCTGGCGATCGAGATGCCGCCGGGCGGCGTACTGACCTGCCTGACGCGGCAGGCGGCGTGGGAAGGCGAGTCAATTTCGCTGGAGCGCAGTGGAGTGGATGTGGCGGTGCATCTGGCGAAGCGTCTCAGAAGGTAGTATTTTGCGCCAGGCTGCGTGCATACATCCGCCCTTCGGCGGCGAGTGCTCGCAGGCTCGGGTCCTGCTCGCGGTTGCGGGCAAAGACAATCGCGATCAACTGCTGCATCTGGTAAGGCTGCGCCAGCTTTAACAACTGCACCGAGTTCTCATACACTTTCTTCATCCTGCCCGGCATCAGCGTAAAGCCAACCCCCGCCTGTACCAGGCTCAGCATTGAGAAAATGTCGTTCACCCGGGTGACGATTTCCGGTTCAAACCCGGCGATATGGAAAGCCTCCTGAAAGCCGGCGTAGGTCGCGAACCCTTCCGCCAGGGCGACAAATTTTTGGTGTTTATAGTCGCGCAGGTCGGCAAGCTCGCGAGTATTCAGCGTGGCAGAGGCCGGTGCGGCAAGGAAAATGTCGTCATGGAAAAGGGGCAGCACTTCGAGGCTGTTGCGGTCGATGTCGCTTTCAGAGATAGAGATGATAATGGCATCCAGCGATCCTTCGTCCAGCTTATGCAGCAACATCTCGTTAGACCCCATCGTCAGATCCATCTCGAGATCGGGACGGCGCAGCTTCATGCCCATAATCAGTCGCGGCACGGTTTCCAGCGTCAGCGAGTAGAGCGTGCCTACGCGCAGTCTCCCCTGGCCAATCCCGGCAATTTTGCGCGACTCTTCTACACCGCGCGCCATTATCTGCACCACCTCCTGGCAATACTCCAGCAGCGTCCACGCGGAAGGTAGCGCAATCAGATTACGCCCTTTGTGGGTAAAGAGCGGGCAGCGCACGTTCTCTTCCAGCGTATGCAGCGCGCGGTGTACGCTGACGCCGCTCAGGCCCAGAGTTTCCGCAGTACGCGCGATATTGCCCTTCTCCATGAAGGTCATGAAGATGGTGAGTTTACGCAATGTAATATCGCTCGTGGTATCGAAACGCATACTTCTCCCGCGGTGTTAGTCTGCCTGCAGCATCGCTTCCAGCTGTTCCTGCGCGTCGAGCCAGGCCATTTCACACTCTTCCAGGCTGGATTTGGCTTTCGCCTGGGTTTGCAGGCAGTCGGTCAGTTCGGCTTTACGGCTTTGATCGTACAGTTCGCTGTCGCTCAGCTTTTCTTCAACGGTGGCGAGCGTGGCATTGAGTTTTTCCATCTCTTTTTCGAGACGGGCAATCTCTTTACGCAGCGGCTGCGTCTGCGTGCGCAGCTCCGCTTCACGACGCTTCTGGTCTTTACGCGACTGCGCACTGTTAGCGTTGTCTTTCGCCGACTCGTCCGGCTGGTTTTCCTGCTTTTGCACGTCCGTTAGCCACTGCTGATAATCTTCCAGATCGCCGTCGAATGGCTCAACTTTGCCGCCGTGGACCAGATAGAGATCATCGGTAGTGGAGCGGATCAGGTGGCGATCGTGCGAAACGACAACCAGCGCGCCTTCGAACTCAATCAACGCTTCGGTCAACGCCTGGCGCATATCGAGATCGAGGTGGTTTGTCGGTTCATCAAGCAGCAGCAGGTTCGGGCGTTGCCAGACGATCAGCGCCAGCACCAGGCGGGCTTTTTCGCCGCCGGAGAAACGTTCGGTATTTTGGGTGACATTATCACCCTGAAAGCCAAAGCCGCCGAGGTAGTCGCGCAGCTTCTGCTCCATCTCCTGCGGCGCCAGACGCGCCAGGTGCTGAATGGGTGACTCATCCGCGCGTAAAAATTCAAGCTGATGCTGGGCGAAGTAGCCTAACTTAATACCTTTAGCCAGACCGATTTCACCGCTGACCGGGTTTAGTTCGCCTGCCAGCAGTTTGATTAGCGTCGATTTACCGGCGCCGTTACGCCCCAGCAGTCCAATACGTGAACCCGGCACCAGGTTGAGCTTGATAGAGTCGAGAATGGTGCGATCGCCATACCCTGCACTGACCTTTTCCATTTTCAACAGCGGGTTCGGCAGGCTTTCCGGCTCGCGGAAGGCAAAGTGGAACGGGTTGTCCACGTGCGCCGGAGCAATCATCTCCATGCGTTCCAGCATCTTAATACGGCTCTGGGCCTGCTTCGCTTTCGACGCTTTAGCTTTAAAGCGGTCAACAAAGCTTTGCAGGTGCGCTACGCGCTGCTGCTGGCTTTCGTACATCGATTGCTGTTGCGCAAGGCGCGTCGCGCGCTGGCGTTCGAAAGAACTGTAATTGCCGGTGTACTCGAACATCGTTTGCTGTTCGATATGAATGATTTTATTCACCACCGGATCGAGGAAGTCGCGGTCGTGGGAAATCAGAATCAGAGTGCCCTGATAGCTCTTGAGCCACTTCTCCAGCCAAATAACCGCATCGAGGTCGAGGTGGTTGGTCGGTTCATCAAGCAGGAGTAAATCAGAGCGGCAGATAAGCGCCTGCGCCAGGTTAAGGCGCATACGCCAGCCGCCGGAGAAATCGCTCACCGGGCGGTCGAGTTGTTCGTTGCTAAAGCCCAGCCCGTGCAGCAGGCTGGAGGCGCGGGAACGAATGGTCCAGGCATCAATGGCGTCGAGCTTGCCGTGAATGGTAGCAATAGCATGACCATCGTTGCGTTCGTTCGCGGCGTTAAGTTCCGCTTCCAGTTTGCGGTATTCACGGTCGCCGTCGATAACATAGTCGAGCGCGGGCTCGCTCAGCGCCGGCGTCTCCTGATTTACCCATGCCAGTTGCCAGTTTCCGGGATACGTAAAGTTACCGCCATCAGCGCTAATCTCGTTTTTCAGCAGCGCCAGCAGGGTAGATTTACCGCAGCCGTTTTTGCCGACCAGTCCGACCTTTTGTCCTGGATTGATGGTGGCCGTGGCGTTATCCAGCAGCACGCGCACACCGCGACGAATTTGTAACGAGGAGAAAACAATCATAGAAGCGCCGTATGTTCCGACTATGTTAATTTGTCATTATGATAATGTAAGGTGTGGGCCATATTCCCCACCGGGCTGCCATGGTAGCCCAAAACGACAACAATACACAAAAACAGAACCGGGAGGGGAGCGATGTCCCAGACAGCGAAAGTGCTGCTGCTGTATGCCCATCCGGAATCTCAGGACTCGGTGGCGAACCGGGTGCTGCTTAAGCCGGCTACACAGCTCAATAATGTCACGGTGCACGACCTCTACGCGCACTATCCTGATTTCTTTATCGATATTCCTTATGAGCAGGAACTGCTGCGCCAGCATGAGGTGATTGTCTTCCAGCATCCGCTCTATACCTATAGCTGTCCGGCGCTGATGAAAGAGTGGCTGGATCGCGTGCTGAGCCGGGGCTTTTCCAGTGGGGTGGGAGGCAACCATCTGGCGGGAAAGTACTGGCGTAGCGTGATCACCACCGGGGAGCCGGAAAGCGCTTACCGGCACGACGGGCTGAACCGTTATCCAATGAGCGATATTCTGCGGCCCTTTGAGCTGACGGCGGCGATGTGCCGTATGCAGTGGATGAGCCCGATTATTGTCTACTGGGCGCGTCGTCAGCGGCCTGAAGCGCTGGCAAGCCATGCCAGAGACTATGGTGAATGGCTGGCGTCACCCGTCCAGACGGGGGGGCGCTAATGGAAGGATCGAATTTACTGCTGGCAGGCGTGCTGTTTTTGTTTGCTGCGGTCGTGGCCGTGCCGCTGGCCGCCCGCGTTGGTATCGGTGCCGTGCTGGGTTACCTGCTGGCAGGGATCGCCATTGGCCCCTGGGGGCTGGGGTTCATCAGCGATGTGGATGAAATTCTCCACTTCTCTGAGCTGGGCGTGGTGTTCCTGATGTTCATCATCGGGCTTGAGCTGAATCCCTCCAAACTGTGGCAACTTCGGCGCTCGATATTTGGCGTGGGCGCCGCGCAGGTGCTGTTCAGTGCCGCTATCCTGGCCGGGCTATTAATGCTGACCCATTTTTCGTGGCAGGCGGCGGTGATCGGCGGTATTGGCCTGGCAATGTCCTCGACGGCGATGGCGCTACAGTTGATGCGCGACAAAGGGATGAACCGCAACGAGGCAGGCCAACTGGGCTTTTCGGTGCTGCTGTTTCAGGATTTAGCGGTGATCCCGGCGCTGGCGCTGGTACCGCTGCTGGCCGGTTCTGGCGACGACCATTTCGACTGGTTGAAAATCGCCATGAAGGTGCTGGCGTTCGCAGGCATGCTGATTGGCGGACGTTTTTTACTGCGCCCGGTGTTCCGCTTTATTGCCGCATCCGGCGTGCGCGAGGTGTTCACCGCCGCGACGCTGCTGCTGGTGTTAGGCTCGGCGTTGTTTATGGATGCGCTGGGGCTGTCGATGGCGTTGGGCACGTTTATCGCCGGGATCCTGCTGGCCGAGAGCGAGTATCGCCATGAGCTGGAGATTGCCATCGATCCGTTCAAAGGGTTGCTGTTAGGGCTGTTCTTTATCTCGGTGGGGATGGCGCTTAATTTAGGTGTGCTCTATACCCATCTGCTGTGGGTTGTGGTGAGCGTCGCCGTGCTGGTGGCGGTAAAAATGCTGGTTCTCTATGCGCTGGCGCGAATTTACGGGCTGCGCAGTTCGGAACGAATGCAGTTCGCCAGCGTGCTGAGCCAGGGGGGCGAGTTTGCCTTTGTATTGTTTTCTACTGCATCGTCCCAGAAGCTCTTCAAAGACGACCAGATGGCGCTGCTGCTGGTGACGGTAACACTGTCGATGATGACCACGCCGTTGCTGATAAAACGGGTGGACAAGCTGCTGTCGCGTCGGTTAAACCCGACAGGCGATGAAGATGAAAAACCGTGGGTAGATGATGATAATCCTCAGGTGATTATCGTCGGCTTTGGCCGTTTCGGACAGGTCATCGGGCGTTTGCTGATGGCGAACAAGATGCGCATCACGGTGCTGGAACGGGACATTAGCGCGGTTAACCTGATGCGTAAATATGGCTATAAGGTTTACTACGGCGACGCCACGCAGCTTGAACTGCTGCGCTCAGCCGGCGCGCAGGCCGCTGAATCCATCGTTATCACCTGCAACGATCCGGAAGATACAATGAAGCTGGTGGAATTGTGTCAGCAGCATTTCCCGCATTTGCATATTCTGGCGCGCGCGCGCGGACGTGTTGAAGCTCACGAACTTTTGCAGGCGGGTGTGAAACACTTCTCGCGTGAGACATTTTCCAGTGCGCTGGAGCTTGGGCGTAAAGCGCTGGTTTCACTGGGTATGCATCCTCATCAGGCCCAGCGTGCCCAGATGCACTTCCGACGGCTGGATATGCGGATGCTGCGTGAACTGATGCCGGTACATTCTGATACAGCGCAGATCTCCCGCGTACGGGAAGCGCGTCGCGAGCTGGAGGAGATTTTCCAGCGCGAGATGCAACAGGAACGACGCCAGATGGACGGCTGGGATGAATTTGAATAAAGGGTAACGAAAAATGGCTGTACGTAAACGCTTTATCGCGGGTGCAAAGTGCCCGAGCTGCCAGGCGCAAGACACGTTGGCGATGTGGCGTGAGAATAATATTGATGTTGTTGAATGTGTTAAGTGCGGCCACCAGATGCGTGAGGCCGATAAAGAAGCCCGCGATCACGTTCGCAAAGAAGAGCAAGTGATCGGCATTTTTCATCCGGACTAGCGATATGCGCTGAGTTTTTTTAAGCTTAAGGGTACACGGGTGCGGATTTCCGCTACAATCTGCGCCAGCAATTTTCCCACGCTCAGGAGATATCATGAAAGTAGCAAAAGACCTGGTGGTCAGCCTGGCCTATCAGGTACGTACAGAAGACGGTGTGTTGGTTGATGAGTCTCCGGTGAGTGCGCCGCTGGACTACCTGCATGGTCACGGCTCCCTGATTTCCGGCCTGGAAACTGCGCTGGAAGGTCATGACGTTGGCGACAAATTTGACGTTGCCGTAGGCGCAAACGACGCTTACGGTCAGTATGATGACAACCTGGTGCAGCGCGTTCCTAAAGACGTGTTCATGGGCGTTGACGAGCTGCAGGTTGGCATGCGCTTCCTGGCGGAAACTGACCAGGGTCCAGTACCGGTTGAAATCACTGAAGTTGAAGACGACCACGTAGTGGTTGACGGCAACCACATGCTGGCTGGCCAGAATCTGAAATTCAATGTAGAAGTTATTGCGATCCGCGAAGCAACTGAAGAAGAGCTGGCCCACGGTCACGTTCACGGTGCAAACGGGCACGACCATGACCACGATCACGACCATGATGGCTGCTGCGGTGGCCACGATCACGACCACGGTAAAGGTGGTTGCGGCAACGGCGGCTGTGGCTGCCACTAATTCCGCAACGCGGAAAATAAAAAAGCGGGAGACCCCGCTTTTTTTACGCCTCAATAATGAGGTGGTGGCGTCTCTTCGGACTGGGAGGCAATGTGCGATGACTGTGTGGCTTTCACTTTTTCCGTGAGCAGACGCAGTAAATCGCGTAGCTTTGCCATTTCAAGCTCATGCGCGGTCACGGTCTGGTTAAGCTCTTCGATGGTGATGTCCTGAAAAGCCAGACGGCTTTCCAGCTCGGCCAGTCTCTCTTCTATCATTTTGTCCTTCATCATTCACCTCGTCTATTTGACATTCGCCATAATGGGCCAGCGGCGCCGAAGTTTAACTGAGTTTATCCTCAAGTGCAGTATTCATCCCTGTGCGGGGAAACTTATTTAAACAAAAATAGTCTGAAAAGAGTCGAGAATAGGGAGAGTCTGTCTGTAGATTTCTTCCACAACGTTTTATAGTACGTAACTCATTTACGTTTAACTCTGGGGTGAGAGTCCCCAGGCCCTGGAGATATGGATGAAATCACTGTTTAAAGTAACGCTGCTGGCGACGACGATGGCTGTCGCACTCAATGCACCGCTGTCTTTCGCCGCTGACGCTGCTGCGAAGCCTGCTGCGGCTGCAGACAGCAAAGCGGCGTTCAAAAATGACGACCAAAAATCTGCCTATGCGCTTGGCGCATCATTAGGTCGTTACATGGAAAACTCTCTGAAAGAACAAGAGAAACTGGGCATTAAACTGGATAAAGCTCAGCTGATCGCGGGTGTTCAGGATGCGTTTGCAGATAAGAGCAAACTGTCTGACCAGGAGATCGAGCAGACTTTGCAGGCGTTTGAAGCGCGCGTGAAGAGCGCTGCTCAGACCAAAATGGAAGCTGATGCCAAAGACAACGAAGCGAAAGGCAAAGCCTACCGCGATACCTTTGCTAAAGAGAAGGGCGTAAAAACCTCCTCCACTGGCCTGGTGTACAAAGTTGAGAAACAAGGTACCGGCGCCGCGCCAAAAGACAGCGACACTGTCGTGGTTAACTACAAAGGTACGCTTATCGATGGTAAAGAGTTCGATAACTCTTACACCCGCGGTGAGCCTCTCTCCTTCCGTCTGGACGGCGTGATCCCAGGCTGGACTGAAGGCCTGAAGAACATCAAAAAAGGCGGTAAAATCAAGCTGGTCATTCCACCAGACCTGGCTTACGGCAAAACCGGCGTTCCGGGTATCCCTGCTAACTCTACGCTGGTCTTTGACGTAGAACTGCTGGATATCAAACCGGCACCGAAAGCGGATGCGAAAGCAGACGCACCGGCTGACCCTAAAGCCGCTGCTGCTAAGAAGTAATGTTCTAAACGCCGCCGCCATTAAGGCGGCGGTTTTTTTTTATTGTGGGGCAGATATAATTAACACTGGAAGCGCCATACACGCTGTATTAATTTAGTTGTCCGTGTAGATAATGAGCCTGCCCTGAAAACGTAACGACAGGCTCCTGAAAAGGAGTGTTTTTTTCATGTCCAGGTCGCTTTTAACCAACGAAACCAGTGAGCTTGATTTACTGGATCAACGTCCTTTTGACCAGACCGACTTCGATATTCTGAAATCCTACGAAGCGGTGGTGGACGGGTTAGCGATGCTCATTGGGTCCCACTGCGAAATCGTATTGCACTCCCTGCAGGATCTGAAGTGTTCGGCCATCCGTATTGCGAATGGAGAACATACAGGCCGTAAAATTGGTTCGCCAATTACCGACCTTGCATTGCGTATGCTGCATGACATGACCGGCGCAGACAGCAGCGTCTCTAAATGCTATTTCACACGCGCCAAAAGCGGCGTGCTGATGAAATCCGAAACTATCGCGATTCGAAATCGCGAGCACCGTGTGATCGGGTTGCTGTGCATCAACATGAATCTTGATGTGCCTTTCTCGCAAATCATGAGCACCTTTATCCCACCCGAAACCCCGGACGTTGGCTCTTCCGTAAACTTTGCCTCCTCTGTTGAAGATCTTGTGACCCAGACGCTTGAGTACACGATCGAAGAAGTGAATGCCGACCGCAACGTTTCCAATAACGCTAAAAACCGCCAGATTGTGCTCAACCTCTACGAGAAAGGGATTTTTGATATCAAAGATGCCATCAACCAGGTGGCTGACCGGTTGAATATCTCTAAGCACACGGTTTACCTCTACATTCGCCAGTTCAAAAGCGGTGATTTTATGGGGCAAGACAAGTAATGCGTTTTGCGTTGATGGTAACAGGCCCGGCTTACGGCACACAGCAGGCCAGCAGTGCGCTGCAGTTTGCGCATGCGTTGCTCGACGCCGGACATGAACTGATGAGCGTTTTCTTCTATCGGGAAGGGGTGTATAACGCGAACCAGTTTACCTCGCCTGCGAGTGATGAGTTTGACATTGTCCGCGCCTGGCAGGCATTAAACGAGAAACAGGGCGTAGAGTTACACATTTGTGTGGCTGCGGCGCTGCGGCGCGGCGTGACGGATTCGACTGAAGCCGCGCGTCTCGGCCTGCCGGGGGCAAACCTGCAATCCGGTTTTTCGTTAAGTGGCCTGGGCGCACTGGCACAGGCTGCGCTGACCTGCGACAGAGTGGTACAATTTTGATGAAACGTGTGGCGTTTGTTTTTTCCTCCGCCCCGCACGGTAGCACATCGGGCAGAGAAGGGCTGGATGCATTGCTCGCGATGTCCGCATTCACCGACGATATCGGCGTTTTCTTTTTAGGGGATGGAGTATTTCAGCTCCTGACCGGGCAGCAACCGCAAGCCGTCCTCGCACGTGACTATATTGCTACTTTCAAAGTGTTACCGCTTTATGACATTGAAACCTTCTATGTGTGCGCCGACTCTCTGGCCGCGCGCGGGTTACATGATAAGACGCCTTTCGTGCTGGATGCGACAATCCTCGCCTCAGGCGCGCTGCGCGAGCAACTCTCTCACTATGATACTGTTCTGACTTTCTGAGGCTGTCATGCTCCATATTCTGAGCCGTTCACCGTGGCAATGTGATATCGATGCGTTAGTGAGTATGCTACGCGAAGGTGATGATTTGCTGCTGATTGAGGATGGCGTGCTGGCTGCGCTTGAAGGCAGTCGCTTCGTTGAAATTCTCAATAATGCCCCCATTACTGTCCTGGCGCTGAAAGACGATCTGGATGCGCGGGGATTGATTGGTCAAATTTCAGCCAAAATTGACGCGGTTGGCTATACTGATTTCGTCAATCTTACTGTGAGACAGGCCAGTCAAATGAACTGGTGATTTGAGATCGCTGTATATTTCTTGACACCTTTTCGACGTGGCCCTAAAATTTCGCGTCCTCATATTGTATGAGGTCGATTTATTACGTGTTTACGAAGCAAAAGCTAAAACCAGGAGCTATTTAATGGCAACAGTTAACCAGCTGGTACGCAAACCACGCGCACGCAAAGTTGCAAAGAGCAACGTGCCTGCGCTGGAAGCCTGCCCGCAGAAACGTGGCGTATGTACGCGTGTATATACCACCACTCCTAAGAAACCAAACTCCGCACTGCGTAAAGTATGCCGTGTGCGTTTGACTAACGGTTTTGAAGTGACTTCCTATATCGGTGGTGAAGGTCACAACCTGCAGGAGCACTCCGTGATCCTGATCCGTGGCGGTCGTGTTAAAGACCTTCCGGGTGTTCGTTACCACACCGTTCGTGGTGCGCTTGACTGCTCTGGTGTTAAAGACCGTAAGCAGGCTCGCTCCAAGTACGGCGTGAAGCGTCCTAAGGCTTAATGGTTCTCCGTTAAGTAAGGCCAAACTGATTTATCTTAATGTCACACTAAACTCTTTGAGTTTTGGACAATCCTGAATTAACAACGGAGTATTCCCATGCCACGTCGTCGCGTCATTGGTCAGCGTAAAATCCTTCCAGATCCGAAATTCGGATCAGAACTGCTGGCAAAATTTGTCAATATCCTGATGGTAGATGGTAAAAAATCTACTGCAGAAGCAATCGTATACAGCGCGCTTGAGACCCTGGCTCAGCGTTCTGGTAAAAATGAACTGGAAGCTTTCGAAGTCGCTCTCGACAACGTTCGCCCAACTGTAGAAGTTAAGTCCCGCCGCGTTGGTGGTTCTACTTATCAGGTTCCAGTTGAAGTTCGTCCGGTTCGTCGTAATGCCCTGGCAATGCGTTGGATCGTTGAAGCTGCTCGTAAACGCGGTGATAAATCCATGGCTCTGCGTCTGGCGAACGAACTTTCTGATGCTGCAGACAACAAAGGTACTGCAGTTAAGAAACGTGAAGACGTTCACCGTATGGCAGAAGCCAACAAGGCGTTCGCACACTACCGTTGGTAATCCCTTCGGAGTCATAGTCACCAGACGGGCGCTTCAGCGAAGCTGCCCGTTCTGGGTTACTTAACTGAACGCCTAAGATATAAACGAGGAATCAAATGGCTCGTACAACACCCATCGCACGCTATCGTAACATCGGTATCAGTGCGCACATCGACGCCGGTAAAACCACCACTACCGAACGTATTCTGTTCTACACCGGTGTAAACCATAAAATCGGTGAAGTTCATGACGGCGCAGCCACCATGGACTGGATGGAGCAGGAGCAGGAGCGTGGTATTACTATCACCTCCGCAGCAACTACTGCATTCTGGTCAGGCATGGCTAAGCAGTATGAACCGCATCGCGTTAACATCATCGACACCCCGGGGCACGTTGACTTCACCATCGAAGTTGAACGTTCCATGCGTGTTCTTGACGGCGCGGTAATGGTTTATTGCGCAGTTGGTGGTGTTCAGCCACAGTCTGAAACCGTATGGCGTCAGGCGAACAAATATAAAGTTCCACGCATCGCGTTCGTTAACAAAATGGACCGTATGGGTGCTAACTTCCTGAAAGTTGTTGGCCAGATCAAAACCCGTCTCGGCGCGAACCCTGTTCCGCTGCAGCTGGCAATTGGTGCTGAAGAAGGTTTCACCGGTGTTGTTGACCTGGTGAAAATGAAAGCCATCAACTGGAATGAAGAAGACGCAGGCGTTACCTTCACCTACGAAGATATCCCAGCAGACATGCAGGACCTGGCCGACGAATGGCACCAGAACCTGATTGAGTCCGCAGCGGAAGCTTCAGAAGAGCTGATGGAAAAATACCTGGGTGGTGAAGAACTGACTGAAGACGAGATCAAGAAAGCTCTGCGTCAGCGTGTTCTGAACAACGAAATCATCCTGGTAACCTGTGGTTCTGCATTCAAGAACAAAGGTGTACAGGCGATGCTGGATGCGGTAATTGATTACCTGCCATCCCCGGTTGACGTTCCTGCGATCAACGGCATCCTGGACGACGGTAAAGATACGCCGGCTGAGCGTCACGCAAGCGACGAAGAGCCGTTCTCTGCTCTGGCGTTCAAAATTGCTACCGACCCATTCGTGGGTAACCTGACCTTCTTCCGCGTTTACTCTGGTGTGGTTAACTCCGGTGACACCATCCTGAACTCCGTGAAAGCGGCGCGTGAACGTTTTGGCCGTATCGTACAGATGCACGCTAACAAACGTGAAGAGATCAAAGAAGTTCGTGCGGGCGACATCGCTGCAGCTATCGGTCTGAAAGACGTGACTACCGGTGACACCCTGTGTGACCAGGATCACCCGATCATTCTGGAGCGTATGGAATTCCCAGAGCCGGTAATCTCTATCGCCGTTGAACCAAAAACCAAAGCTGACCAGGAAAAAATGGGTCTTGCTCTGGGCCGTCTGGCTAAAGAAGACCCATCATTCCGCGTATGGACTGATGAAGAATCTAACCAGACCATCATCGCTGGTATGGGTGAACTGCACCTGGACATCATCGTTGACCGTATGAAGCGTGAATTCAACGTTGAAGCTAACGTGGGCAAACCTCAGGTTGCTTACCGCGAAGCGATTCGTACCAAAGTTACCGATGTTGAAGGTAAACACGCTAAGCAGTCTGGTGGTCGTGGTCAGTATGGTCACGTTGTGATCGACATGTACCCACTGGAGCCGGGCTCTAACCCTAAAGGTTACGAGTTCATCAACGACATCAAAGGTGGTGTAATTCCTGGTGAATACATCCCTGCCGTTGACAAAGGTATCCAGGAGCAGCTGAAAGCGGGTCCTCTGGCTGGTTATCCGGTTGTTGACATGGGTGTTCGTCTGCACTTCGGTTCTTACCACGACGTTGACTCCTCTGAACTGGCGTTTAAACTGGCTGCGTCTCTTGCCTTTAAAGAAGGCTTTAAGAAAGCAAAACCAGTTCTGCTTGAGCCAATCATGAAGGTTGAAGTAGAAACTCCTGAAGAGAACACCGGTGACGTTATCGGAGACTTGAGCCGTCGTCGCGGTATGCTGCGTGGTCAGGAATCCGAAGTAACTGGCGTTAAGATCCACGCTGAAGTTCCGCTGTCTGAAATGTTCGGATATGCAACTCAGCTGCGTTCTCTGACCAAAGGCCGTGCATCATACACCATGGAATTCCTGAAGTATGATGATGCGCCTAACAACGTTGCTCAGGCCGTTATCGAAGCCCGTGGTAAATAAGCCACAGGATTAAAACCTAAGTCCCGTGCTCTCTCCAAAGGGGAGAGCACTATAGTAAGGAATATAGCCGTGTCTAAAGAAAAATTTGAACGTACAAAACCGCACGTCAACGTTGGTACTATCGGCCACGTTGACCATGGTAAAACTACCCTGACCGCTGCAATCACTACCGTTCTGGCAAAAACCTACGGTGGTTCTGCTCGTGCATTCGATCAGATCGATAACGCACCAGAAGAAAAAGCGCGTGGTATCACCATCAACACGTCTCACGTTGAATATGACACCCCGACTCGCCACTACGCACACGTAGACTGCCCAGGCCACGCCGACTATGTTAAAAACATGATCACCGGTGCTGCGCAGATGGACGGCGCGATCCTGGTTGTTGCTGCGACTGACGGCCCTATGCCTCAGACGCGTGAGCACATCCTGCTGGGTCGTCAGGTAGGCGTTCCTTACATCATCGTGTTCCTGAACAAGTGCGACATGGTTGATGACGAAGAGCTGCTGGAACTGGTAGAGATGGAAGTGCGTGAACTGCTGTCTCAGTACGATTTCCCAGGCGATGATACCCCAATCATCCGTGGTTCTGCGCTGAAAGCGCTGGAAGGCGAAGCAGAGTGGGAAGCGAAAATCGTTGAGCTGGCTGGCTTCCTGGATTCTTACATCCCAGAACCAGAGCGTGCGATTGACAAGCCATTCCTGCTGCCAATCGAAGACGTATTCTCCATCTCCGGTCGTGGTACCGTTGTGACCGGTCGTGTTGAGCGCGGTATCGTTAAAGTTGGCGAAGAAGTTGAAATCGTTGGTATCAAAGAGACTGTTAAGTCTACCTGTACTGGCGTTGAAATGTTCCGCAAACTGCTGGACGAAGGCCGTGCTGGTGAGAACGTAGGTGTTCTGCTGCGTGGTATCAAACGTGAAGAAATCGAACGTGGTCAGGTTCTGGCTAAGCCAGGCTCAATCAAGCCGCACACTAAGTTCGAATCTGAAGTTTATATCCTGTCTAAAGACGAAGGCGGCCGTCATACTCCGTTCTTCAAAGGCTACCGTCCACAGTTCTACTTCCGTACAACTGACGTGACCGGAACCATCGAACTGCCAGAAGGCGTTGAGATGGTAATGCCAGGCGACAACATCAAGATGGTTGTGACGCTGATCCACCCAATCGCGATGGACGACGGTCTGCGTTTCGCAATCCGTGAAGGCGGCCGTACCGTTGGCGCGGGCGTTGTTGCTAAAGTTCTCGGCTAATTAAACGTTTTAATTAATGTGTAGCCTCATAAACCCCGAATATATTTCGGGGTTTTTTATTTCAATAAATAATGAATATATTCCGAAAATAATACATCTCCAACTGGTATGATGAGTTTGTTTATTTCTTAAAGCCTCGTTTTGCAATGCAATTTATTTGAATCTATGTCCTTTAGTAATTACCTTGTTCGGTATTACATGTATGTGTAATAACCTAACGGATATCAACTACAGGAATGTTGAAAATGAAATTGAATCTTGCAACAAAAGCTTTATTTTGCATGGGGCTGACTTGTGCTGCATTACCCGCATTTGCTCTGGAAGCATGGAGTGGTCAGGAAGGCGGCAGTTCCTATGAAGTTATTTTTGATAGCGGTGTTTATACTAATGCCTGGTGGGTCGGTGCAACAGACTGCCCGGGCAATGCGGGTGCTGACGAGGCTAATAACCCATGGCGTTATGAACGTGCTGCTACCGCCGCTGAAATGACCAAATATGGTAATCCAACGACCTGTGAAACAAGCGGTGGTGAAGTAACCTATCCTGATTACAACAATAGTGCCGCCTATAAGAAAGGCGATATTGTCACCTATAATAAAGCAACCTATAAATCCTCTGTAGACCAAAGCGCATATGGCTTTACTCCGGGCCAGGAAAATCCATGGGAAGCGTATGCGCCTGTTGCACAGTGGTCATCTGGTACCACCTATAATAAAGGCGATAAAGTTCAGAAAAACGGGCAGGAATATGAAGCGCTGTTTTATACCGTAGGGGACGACCCTTCTATCGCTGGAAACCAAAACCCGACCGGTACTAACGGCCGTCCATGGAAGCCACTGGGTGATGTTGTTTCTTACACTCAGGACCAGTTGAACAAAGCGCCAGAATATAGTTCCTCGACTCTGTACGAAAACGGTACTCTCATTCGCTATAACGGTGCTAACTACGTCTCGCAGTCTAAAGTGCAGAAAGTTTCTCCTTCTGATACCAACCCATGGCGTATCTTCATCGACTGGACTGGCACAAAAGAAAAAGTCGGTACGCCAAAATCTGCGTGGCCTGCGCACGTTTATGCGCCATATGTAGACTTTACCTTGAACTCACAGCCGGATCTGGCAAGCCTTGCACAGAACCAGGGCGTTACTCACTTCACCATGGCCTTTATGGTGAGCAAGGATGCAGACACCTGTCTCCCAACCTGGGGCACGGCTTATGATGTTAACAACTACGCGCAGTACAGCAAGATCAAAGCACTGCGTGAAGCGGGCGGCGACGTAATGGTATCCATCGGCGGCGCGAACAACTCTCCGCTGGCAGCATCCTGTAAGAATGTGAACGATCTGAAGCAGCACTATTATGACATCGTGGATAATCTTAACCTGAACGTACTGGACTTCGATATCGAAGGCACCTGGGTTGCGGATCACGAATCCATTAATCGTCGTAACGAAGCGGTGAAAGCTGTTCAGGACACCTGGAAATCAGAAGGCCGTAGCGTCGGTATCTGGTATACGCTGCCAATTCTGCCAACGGGCTTAACTGCTGAAGGCTTGTATGTGCTCGAAGACGCAAAAGCTAAAGGTGTTGAACTGGCGGGTGTTAACGTAATGGCAATGGACTACGGCAACAGTATCTGTCAGTCAGACGGTACGGAAGGCCAGAACATCCATGGCAAATGTGCAACTTCCGCAATCGAAAACCTGTTCAGCCAGCTGAAGCAGATCTTCACCGATAAGAGCGATGCTGAAATCAATGCGATGATGGGTACTACCCCAATGATCGGCTACAACGATGTTCAGGGTGAAGTGTTCTATATGTCGGATGCGAAACTGGTGATGCAGGATGCAACAGACCGCGGTCTGGGCATGATCGGTGTCTGGTCAATGATGCGCGATCAGCCGGGCGTTGCTAAGCAGGTTTCTCCTGAGCACAGTGGTTTGACTGCTCAGCAGGCACCGCAGTATGCGTTTAGTGAAGTGTTTGCGCCATTTACCCGTGATGATGATAGTACTCCAGTAACTCCAGCAGAAGCCAATCTGAAGGACTTCGGTGTATACGTCGAAGACGGTACTGTCTGGACAAAGTTGACCCTGACACGTAGTGCGCATGAAGCACGTAACATGAACTACACCATCCAGGTTAACGGTAAGTATTACTCTAAGAGCCAGTCCAATAGTTGCTACGACTATGGCAAAAAGACTTCCAATGTAGAACAAGATACCGTCACCTGCTCTTGGGGGATCCCGCTGAATGTTGGCGACGAGCTATATCTTTATAACTATTCAAACGGCGTCACTACTCCGCTGAATACGATTAAGGTTACTCAGGATCTTTTGGCTGGCAAGACCAGCATGCGTCCAGAGGTATCTGCTGAGCTGAAAGCGTTCAAAGTGGTTAATGTTTCAGGAGTTGATAAACTGGAAATGACGTTGACTAGCGATGCGCACAAGGCTTCGAATAAAAACTACAGTATTCGCGTTAATGGCAATTACGTAGGTAAGAGCCAGAATAATCATATCGTCAATGGTAGTAAAACGGTTGATAGCACTAATAATACTGTTACTGGACAATGGTCTCCAACCCTGAAAGCGGGTGATGTGGTTGATCTCTATCGTTTTAGTAATTCGGTGCAAACGCCTATTACGAAAGTGACGTTAACGGCCGATATGCTTGCAAATGGAGCTTCTTTGGTTAAATAACGCTTTTGAGTGTACTGGATAAGTAAAAGGTGAAGTTCGTTTGAACTTCACCTTTTTTTATTTCCCTAAAAACAGCGTTAACTCTTATTTTCATTTCATAGCTACAGGGACAACTGCAATAAAGAGAAGCACGCTGTGTTTGTATTGGTAGGGTGATATAACTGATTGAAATTAAAGTCAAATCCACCATGGTTATGGCGTATGAGATTTTCTTTTTCAATTAGCTTGAATTGAGAACAATAATCATTTATCTTAACGATGCTAATGGTTCGGGAGTGCATATGTACATTTGTTTATGTAACGGTATCAGCGATAAAAAGATACGTCAGGCAGTCCGTCAGTTTCATCCACAATCTTTTCAGCAGCTTCGCAAGTTTATTCCCGTTGGAAATCAATGTGGTAAATGTATTCGTGCCGCGCGGGAGGTTATGCAGGATGAGTTAATGCAAATGCCGGAATTTAAAGAGATCGCCTGAGTTACACTGTTTTTTTTGACATCCTTGTCGCCCGTTCTACGCTTCAATGAATGGAAGCGGAGGGACTATATAATGAAAGGTGATGTTAAAATCATAAGTTATCTCAATAAATTATTGGGAAATGAGCTTGTCGCAATAAACCAGTATTTTCTCCATGCGAGAATGTTCAAAAACTGGGGCCTCAAACGTCTGAATGACGTTGAATATCATGAATCTATCGATGAGATGAAGCACGCTGATAAGTATATTGAGCGTATTCTCTTTCTGGAAGGGCTACCTAATCTGCAGGATCTTGGCAAACTTGGCATCGGCGAAGATGTTGAGGAGATGCTGCGTTCCGATCTGAGGCTCGAACTGGAAGGGGCAAAAGATCTGCGTGAAGCTATCGCCTATGCTGATAGTGTTCACGATTATGTCAGTCGTGACATGATGATTGAGATCCTTGCCGATGAGGAAGGCCATATCGACTGGCTGGAGACCGAACTCGATCTTATTGATAAGCTCGGTATCCAGAACTACCTGCAGGCGCAAATTCGCGACGAAGGGTAGCTATCACAGAGTATACCAGCAGAAGTAACCCCAGCTACATAATGCCAGCGCCGGACCGAAAGGGACGGCGCCATTAAGGCGTTTGTTTTTCAGCCAAAGTACCAGCCCATAAATAACGCCCAGTACTGATGCAGCGTAAAGAATGACCGGCACACTGTGCCATCCGGTCCATGCGCCCGCCGCTGCCAGCAATTTGAAATCGCCAAAGCCTATTCCTTCTTTATGCCAAATTATCTGGACGAACCAGTAAATTAGCCACAAAATGAGGTAGCCAGCGACCGCGCCCAGTATGGCGTCTTCACAAGGAATGGTTTCATAAAAGACGTTAAAAAGCAGCCCAATCCAGAGTAGGGGTAAGGTGAGCTTGTCGGGCAACAAAAAGTGCTGTGAATCAATGACGCTCAGCGCAAGGGCAAACCAGAAATACAGAAAAAGCGCCAGTGCCAGTGCGGGTGATTCAGGATGAAGGGAATAGCAAAACATGGCCATTAACCCACAGCCGATTTCCAGCAAAAGATAGCGCCACGAG
This sequence comes from unidentified bacterial endosymbiont, assembly GCF_918797525.1. Classification (NCBI taxonomy): domain Bacteria; species unidentified bacterial endosymbiont. The sequence goes on from NZ_OU963893.1 coordinate 657,410, forward strand.
ACGGGATGTGCGCAATGGCGACACTTCCCCTTCAGGCGTAACCAGCTAAATAATGGAATATTGTCGTACCATGCCAGCGGCGTGCGACACTGACAGCAGTGGGAAGCCGGCAGCCAGAGATTAAAATCACAAGACGCTTCATCAGATGTGTTTTGGTGTAGCACCATCAACGGAAGCCGCCAGGTGACCATTCCCATGGTGCTGCCCGCCACCAGACCGATGATGAGGAACAGTACGGTCACCGCGCTATCCATTCTTTTTCACCTCAATGACCAGACGTGTTAGCGTGATATTTTCAGCCGACTTTTTACTGGCATGGAATTCCAGCGCCGTAATACGCAGCCCATGATCAATCTGGATAGCGTCCAGCCAGCGCATGAAGTTTTCCATTTTGATGTCATCAGCATTGACCTCAATGTCGCCAGCATTCACCTGCTGGATCGTTGCGTCTAAACCCGCTTTTTTCAGGCTGCTGTTGATGAGATCTGCGGGTTTTCCGGCGGTTCTTTTTTCTGGCAGCAGACCGGCGGCGGCAACCTGTTTACCCAACCACTCTCCGTCGCTGCGTAACTTTTGACAACGGGACTGCAGCGTATCAATCGTCTGATCAAGCGGGCGATAGAGGCCAAACCAGAAAAGAACAATCAGGCTTAATATGCCTGAGAGGATGATGATCCGTTGTTCATGGGGAGGCTTTTGCCTGAATATGTTCAGCACATGGTTAATCATTTTTTATTATCCACATCCCCTGTTCATGTTTGTCGACCGTTAATACCAACCCTAATGTGTTCTCTTTAATAAACTGCTGTATTTGGTCCCCGTCGCTGGCAAAAAGAAAAAGTCGAAAGGATTTTTTTTGCGGGTCGTAGCTCATTCCCTCGAGCGCTATGTCGGGAAAACGCGTCAGGCTTGATTGCAGACGCAGCATAAGCGTTGACGGGGCCGGTGAGCGCTGCTGTAGCTGTTTTGGCAGGTAGGCCCGCAGGTTATTGCTATGCCGGTTTTCGGGAATATAGCGCTGCCATTGATGGGACAGGTTGTCCTTGAGCTGTGCTTCTATCTCGTGTAGCCGCCAATAACTGGCGGCCTGCACAAGCAACGCGACACCCGCGGCCAAGGCAATACCGCAAGCTGCGGCGAGCTTAAGGCGCGCAGCCCAGGCGGAAACCGCGGCCGGTGGACGGAGGTTGTCATGCAGAAGCGTCGTCGTATCTGCACCCGGATAAAGGGTCATGATGTGGCATTCTGGTTTCGCTATCGTATTCGGGTACGGGATCGGAAGAACACCATAGCGGGTTAGCTGCTGAGGAGGACAATGCGTCAGCACGTGAACAAGCCAGCTTTCTGTCAGCCGAGAGACGTTGCCATTTTGTGTTCTGAGGAGCCAGGCGTCGTGGTCTTTGAGTACTGTCCAACCGTCTTCTGCTGCTGGCAAACAGAGCACATCCAGCGTGGCTTTTGCTATGGTCAGACCGCAAGACGCCAGTGTACCAAGCTCCCCCTTAAGCCACACCTTGTCGATACCGGCGACCACGAGGCTTGTTCCTGCCTGGAAAAGTAGCGTCCAGTGCAGTGAGGGGGCGTTTTCATCCAGCGTTTCATCGGCAAGCCAGTGCAGCTTGCGATCGGTCAGTTCGTAATGTTCGTCGGGGATCTCAAGCGTTCTGCATATCGCTTTTTCGACAGGAATGAGTACATGCGTTTGCCGGGCGGCAGGATGAACAGCCAGTTCAGAGAGTTGCTCCCGTGGCAGCTGTTGTATGTCGCCACATTGGCTACCGTCAACGATGGCCCATTCCACAGGTGTCTGCGGCTGGCTTCCCAGACGAATGAGTAGCGTTTCTGCACAAGGCACCGTTTTATTCTTCATGTTCGCCATCCGTAAGCTGGCGCAAATAGATCCCAATGGTTTTCTTCTTGTCATCATAATAAAAAAATGTTCGCATACCTGAAGTCAGCTCCCCTTCACGTACGGTAGTGGTCGTCACAAAATAGTGGCTAGTGATGGTCAGATACTTTTTAAGCGAGTCCACTCGCTCTTTGGCAGCGCTATAATCTTGCTGCGCCTGATAGATAAAGGCATCGACCGTTTTCCATCCCTCCTGGGGACGTTTTTTGATTAAGGCTTTGGCATCCGATGTGCTGATATCATTGAGAAAAAGTGCGGCTAGCAGCGGGGCCTTATCCTCCGTTAACGTATTGATATTAATGATTAAGTCGCTGCTGAAGGCTGTACACACAAATGGCGTCAGTTTTCGATAAATAGCCTCTGTCACTCCTCTTAATGTGCGTATTTCGGCGGGTAAAAAGAGCATCTGATTCGCGGTCAGAAGTGCAATATTGTTTTGATGGTAATACTCGTCTTCAGCTCCTTTCGTGCGCGGTGAGCTGTCGCCGTCAATGTTATCCGCCACGGACTGGGTTATCTCATCAGCACGACCTTTTTCGATTCCGAGTTTATCCAGCAGCGCTTCAAACACGCTGATTTCATAGGGCAGTGTCGCCATCAGGTCAACGGGGGTACTCTCCAGCGCGTTCAGATTAAAGCAGTTTTGCAGATCGTCGGTACGCCAGCTGACTCTTGTGTTTTCACCCGGCTCGGCCTCACCCGATAAACGCTCCTCATCGTGTTTTAATACCCCGGCGGTGGCTTCCCCTTCGGCATAGAGCAGGGCGTATTTTGCCTGTATAAAGTCGCTGGTTCGCCTGCTGCGCTGAAGCTGGGTTTGAAAGCTCACCGTCATTTCAGCCGCCAGAGCGGCCATCAGTGCCAGAATCATGAGCACAATAAGCAATGCGGCTCCTTTCTGCGCCTTCATTTGCTTGCCTCGGTGCGTTGAGCCGTTTGTTGTTTCTCAGGGATCCAACCAGGAAGAATAAACAGGCGGCGGAGGGTTTCCTTGTTTTTTTGCTCAAGCGTAATGGCAACCGTCGTAGATATGCTGTTGCCTTCTGCCAGCGCCATCGCTGCGGAAAAATGGGTAATGCCGGACAGCAACGCACGCGGAGCCTGGTCCTCTTTATTATCTGGAGCGTATTTCACCGCGCGGTATAACGTTTCATCCTGCACATACCAGTGCACCGTGGCGAGCACGTACGCCGCGTCAAAAGGCCGGGTGGCATCCCGTAGCTGTGTTGTGAAGATGACGTCATCTGATCTACTCGTAAACGTCTGTTGAGTTTGACGATTCTTTCGCGGAACATATTGCATTAGGTCATTTTCAAGCAGTAGCAGGGTGTACTGTAACGCATGAAAGTTCTCTGCTATCTTTTGGGCGCGTTGGTGTTGCTCCGATGCCTGGGAAAACACCATTGAGGCCAGAAAGCTGAGCGTCGAGAATATGGCGACGGCCAGCATGACTTCCAGAAGCGTGAAACCGCGCTGCCTGCTATTCATCCTTTTCCTCTTTATCCTCAGATACCGGGACCCATGCATCAAGGGTCACCGACCTCCCCCCCGGTGATTGCACGCGGATTTGGTTACTTGTTAAGGACGACGAGGATTGCGGCGTACTGGTAAGTTGCCAGGAGAAGGCCTGATTCAACTGTGTTGCCTGTCCCGACTTGATTGCACTCTGCTCGCACCAGGCTGTAATCAACTGGTTATCCGCAACCCAAAGCGCCAGCATCTCTTGTCTCAGGGTGTCCAGAGCCGTAAGCTGCCACTGCATACTGCTGACCAACCCTGTGACTGCAGTAGCAAAAATCACCAATGCCAGTAATACCTCAAGCAGAAGCATGCCTTGCTGTCTCACTCCGCCTCCTTAAGCTGGGTTATATCCAGCGGCAGTGAGCCGAAGCACCGCACTCTAAGGATTTTTTCGCCCCTCTCATTTCTGAAAAGCAGGGAAAACGGCGTTATCTGACCATCGGGCAGAATGACAATTTGCGGCGTAGCATCTTTCGTTGAAGGCGTCAGCTCGGGACGAACAGGTCCTTCCCATTCACCCTGCAGCGGTAAGCTGTCGTGCTCCGGCACGGCTTCCCACTGCCAGCCGCCACGCGCGTTTTTCTGTGGAAGGTGAAGTAACCAACCCTCTTCAGATAGCTGCAGAGCAGCAGCGTGTTTTTCAAGCAGCGCAAGGTCAGTCGCATATTCAACCGTCTGCCGGAATGTGTCGACGTGCTGGCGTAGCTTTCCCGCGGCGCTTAGACGATCGCTTTGCATCGCCGTAACGCTACCGCTGCAGTGGCGAGAATGACCATCACCAGCATCACTTCCAGCAATGTGAATCCTTTCTGATGAACCATGATTAGCGTTCTTTTTTATCATTATCCCAGTTGGTTACGTCGTCTGACGTACCCACTTCGCCATCAGGACCGGCAGAGCTGATATCGATTGCACTGTGCTCACCAGGGCTTACCAGGATGTACTCATTGCCCCATGGGTCTGCGGGCAGGCGCCGTATATAGCCATCTGCATTGTAATTTTCTGCCAGAGGTGAAAGCGTCGGGGCTTCTATAAGCGCTTCCATACCTTGCTCTGTCGTGGGGTAGCGATGGTTATCCAGCTTGAACATATCAAGGGCGTTTTCGAGGGCGACAATGTCAGTAACGGCTTTTTGACGGTCGGCACGATCTTTGTTGCCCATCAGATTCGGTACGACCAGGCTCGCCAGTACGCCCAGAATCACGATGACCACCATGAGTTCCATCAACGTAAAACCGCGCTGCATGTTTACTTTGCGTCTATCCATAACGTTTCCTTAGTTCATCAATGAGTTAAGTTGTAAAATCGGTTGCATGACCGCCACGACAATAAACAGGACGATAGCGGCCATGACGACAATCAGCGCGGGTTCAAAAATCGCCAGCGTCATCGTGATACGGTTTTGTAACTGCACTTCCTGGTTATCCGTCGCCCGCTGCATGAGCTCTCCGAGCTGACCGCTTTTTTCTCCCGAGGCAATCATGTAGAGCATCATGGGGGGGAATATTTGGGTTTTTTCAAGCGACTGGCTGACGCTGTTTCCCTGCCGTACGCTTTCCGCAGCTTCGCTGAGCCGTTGACGTATCTCCTGATTGGTAACCCCTTCTGCCGATAGCGTCATTCCCTGCAGTAGCGGAACGCCGCTGACGTTGAGAATACTGAGCGCGCGTAAGTAACGAGCACTGTCTATCGCGCAAAGCAAGGGGGCGGTAAATCGCATGTGAATTAACTGTCGGTGGAAGCGATGCCGGTTTCCTTCCCGCTTCAGCCAGTACGAGAACAGCCCCCCTCCGGCAACGACGAGGAGCACTATCCACGGGCTGTATGACGACAAAAAGTGGCTGATGGCAAGTAATGTCCGTGTGGTCAGCGGTAGCGCATGTTTGAGATGAATAAACTGTGCGGCGACTTTAGGCACCACGGCGGTAAGCAATATCACCACCACCAGAATCGCTACCGTGGTGAGTAAAGATGGATAAATTAACGCCTGCATAAGCTTGCTACGCATTCGTTGGCGGGCTTCATTGAAATCAGCCAGCCTTTCAAGCACGGCCCCGGGCTGTCCTACAGTTTCACCCGCTTTTACCAGTGTGCAGTAGACGGTATCAAACAGGCGAGGGTGCTGTTGCATCGCGGCGGAAAGGGACTGCCCTTCAAGTACAGACTGGCGAAGCGTACCGATAATACCGACAATATTTTTGCTCTCTTTTTGTTGCTGAATTGCTGCGAGCGCTTCATCCAGCGGCAGTGCCGCTGCCATCAGAGTCGCGAGTTGACGGGTAAAAAGCGTCAGCTCGGCGTGACTCACTCGTACTGGAAAGAGCTGTAGCTTTACCCTGTTCCGTTGCTGTTTAATTGACTCCGGTAGCAGCGACTTGCTCCTGAGCTGCGCGACCATATCCCGTTCGCTTTCGGCATCGCTTACACCGGTATGACGATTGCCTTTTTCATCAGTGGCTACCCAGCGAAATTTCATTCACTTTCCTCCGCCGACGCTTGCTCTTCTGACGTTACACGCAATACCTCTTCCAGTGAGGTCAGTCCTTGCGCTGCAGCACGCAGGCCATTTGCCAGTAAGCTGCGGTGGTTCTGGCGCTGGAGCTGGACGAGCTGTTGCTCATTGATCTCTGCATGCACGGCTTCGCGTATGTCAGGCGTCATAACTAATAGCTCATGAATTGCCAGACGCCCCTGATAGCCGCTCTGCCGGCAGGCATTACAGCCGCTAGCCTGCCAGAGCTGAGAAGCGTCAACGCCCTGCGCCAGCAATAATTGCTGCTGTTGAGAGGTGACCGGATGAGGTGATTTGCACTGCTGACAGAGACGTCTTACCAGGCGTTGGGCAATTACGCCAACCAGCGAGGACGAGAGCAGGAAGGATTCTGTACCCATATCACGCAGGCGGGTAACGGCGCCGCTGGCGCTGTTGGTGTGTAGAGTGGAAAGGACCAGGTGCCCCGTCAGGGAGGCCTGTACGGCAATTTGAGCCGTTTCGGCATCGCGGATTTCGCCTACCATCACCACATCAGGATCCTGGCGTAATATCGCGCGCAGCCCACGGGCAAATGACATATCCACGCGTGTATTGACCTGCGTCTGGCCGATGCCTTCTAACTCGTACTCAATCGGATCTTCTACGGTGAGAACGTTACGCTCAGGGCTATTGAGCGCGGAAAGAAGGGCGTACAGAGTGGTGCTTTTCCCGGAACCCGTGGGACCCGTGACCAGAATAATGCCGTGAGGCAGGGCAATAAGCCGCTTTAGATCGCGAATGTCTTCCACAGACATATCCAGCTTGTCGAGCGACAGCCGCAGGCTGGTTTTATCCAGCAGACGTAACACAACCCGTTCACCGTGCTGAGAAGGCAGAGTAGAAACGCGCACATCGACGTTTCGATTACCTATCTTTAAGGTGATACGACCGTCCTGCGGCAGCCGCTTTTCGGCAATATCCAGCCTGGCCATAATTTTGATGCGAGAGATGAACAACGCGGCCAGCTTTTTATTTGGCTGGACGACCGGGCGCAATACGCCGTCCACCCGGAAGCGGATGCTCATCGTTTTTTCAAACACTTCGATATGAATATCGGAGGCATGCTCCTTAAGCGCTTCGCTGAGTACGGCGTTAATGAGCCTGATAACGGGCGCATCTGATTGCTCGTTAAGCAGATCTTCATTTGTCGGGATCTCATCGGAGAGGGCGCTGAGATCGTCCGAGTTATTAATATCTTCCGCAATGAGCTGGGCCGTGCCGCTATTTTGCTGGTAAAGATGCTCCAGCTTTTCCGTAAACTGCTGAGGGGTGAGTTGGGTAAAGCGAGTGCAGTCGGGAGCCACGGATGCTACCTCGAGCAGATCCTCAAGCGTAGCACCCGCCGTGTAGAACAGCTCCTGCTGATGAGCGGCAATGTTTATGCGCTGCGCTTTTTTCCATGCGTACAGATTCATTTCGTACGCTCTTCCCTGAAAGGATTTTTGGCGGCTGGTACGGTTGGAGGGTTGTCAAACGCGCGCTCGTCCAGCTCATCTATACCATCGACATGAATCAGTTTACCGCTCTGTTTATTGCTTCTCTCCTTCTGCATATCCCTGTAACCATTATATTTATCCCGTGAGAGTGAACGGTAAATTTCGTCGTCTCTGATTATGGTTGGACGGATGAAGACCATCAGATTGCGTTTGCTTTTTTCATTATAGGTGTAGCGGAAGAGCTGCCCGATCAAAGGGATATCACCCAACAGAGGAACCTTTGAGACCTCCTGTTTACTGGTATCATCCATCAAACCGCCCAGCACTACGGTTTCGCCGCTTTTGACCAGAACCGCGTTCTGCACGGTGCGGGTGTTAAAGGTCGGACCAAGTGATGAAGAGGTTGTCGAGGAGTCGACGCTGGAAACCTCTTGTTCGATCTCCATCAAAACAGAGTCGCCCTCGTTGATTTGAGGCGTTACCTTCAGCTTTGTCCCAACAGTTTTACGCTCGACGGTGTTGTAAATGTTATCGCCCGAGGTGGTTTGCGAGCCTGAGAGTACGGGAACGTCCTGACCAACGTTGAACGAGGCTTCTTTGTTATCGAGCGTCACGATGCTCGGGGTGGAAAGGATATCGTTTTTATTGTCGGTATTAAGCGCGGTCAGGAGAACTCCCCAGTCGCCGTTGAAAAAGCCAGCCGCGAGACCGCTGTAGTTACTGAAGAGATTGTAAGCCGGGTTGTCGCTGGTCATGCCACCCTGAGCCTTATATTCTTTGATACCCTGCGCCGCGTTAAATATCGGCAAGCCGGTTTTGGTAAACTGTTGTCCACCAACGTTTTTGTTTGCCCACTGAACGCCCAGATTAAGACCTTTACCGTCCTGAACTTCCACGATAATCGCTTCAACAAGCACCTGGGCTCGTCGAATATCCAGTTTTGCAATAACATCTCCCAACTGTTGCAGGATCCCCTGATCGGCGGTGACCACCAGAGAGTTGGTCTGTTCATCTGCAGTAATTGAAATACCGTTACCGCTGCTGCTGCTGGTGGTGGCTTTGGCTGTACCGCCTTTCTCATCCTGTAACTTTTGCGTGACGCCAGTCAGGACCTCGACAAGCTTGTCAGCCTTGGCGTATTTCAAATACCAGACACGGGTGTTGCCTTGCCCCTGATCCTGCGTATCAAGGCGCGAAATAAGCTGCATAACCCGTGCACGTGCACGATCCGAACCGCTGACGATAAGAGCGTTCGTTCTTTTGTCGGCAACGATGCGCGTCTGGAGGGTGGCTGGTTTCGCCTCTTTTCCGCTTTCTCGCGACAGGTCAGTAAGCACATCGGCCAGATCGGTGGCTGAAGCGTACTTCAAAGGGATGATTTGCTCTTTTTCATCCCCCATCACATCGACGCGCTTAATCACCTCAAGCAGCCGGTTTACGGTTGATGCCTTACCGGTAATGATCAATGCGTTTGAAGGTTCATAGTGCACGACGTTACCCACGCCGCCGCCATCAAGCATCTGGCGCAGCAGAGGAGACAAGGCGCGGGCGGGGACGTTTTCCAGCGAAACGATACGGGTAACCAGTTCATCACCCCTGCCAGGTTTGGCGCCTGTAGAAAGTCTTCCAGGTAAGGTCTTAGCCTTTTCGGAGCGCACAACTTTCAGCAAGCCATTATCGAGACTGATGAGTGAGAAACCATACAGATCCAGTACGCTCAGGAAAAACTGATAATATTCTTCTTCATCAAACGTATCAGCGCTTCTGACGGAGATAGTCGCCTTCACGTCTGGATCAATCAGAATGGTCTTGCCTGTATTCTGCCCCACAATATTGACGAATGTTTCTATGTCAGCGCCATTAAAGTTAGCAGTGTAATCCGCTGATAATGCGGGCTTACAGGTGACAATTAGCAGTAATGCCAGCGAGATAGCTTTCAGACGCTGGCCTCGAAAAATCCCTTCCATTTAGTTTTCCTTTCCGTCCTGGAATTGGTGAACTGAAACATTAATTACTCGTGGTGATGCATTTCTTAATAGGGTGAGCTGGGCCATCTGAAGATGCTTAAGCATCTCCTGCGCTTTCTCAATATTGGCCTGCTGCGTTAACGAAACGTTATTTATCTTAATAGCGACGTCTCCCGGCTCAAGAGACGCTCGAGAAAACAATGTTGCCTTATTACGGGGTAGCAGGCGTAAACCGCGCAAGGCATTTTTATCGAATACCGGGTTGGTCTCAATAAAATCAGATAACGCTGCAGTTGCCTGATGCGTCTCCTGATTAGCGCTCACCGATGACGCTATCAAATCGTCCAGTAATGTAAGCTGCTGAGTATGTCCCTCTGATGAGAAGATCACCTTGTTCTTTGTGATGTCTGCTATCCGCACATTGCTGGACGATTTCAGACGATCGTTGATGGCATAACTACTCTGTTGACCATCTTCATCAAGAATTGCACGTGAAACTAATCTATCCGTACTATGAATAATTCCGTACAGATGAACCCCGGATAAGACATCCTCTTTTGGCGTTAATGTTGTCATTTCAGACGTTTCTGTTGCCACGGATGACAAATTCCATTTATATATTCCGCTCGTTTTATTCACCTTGCTTATAATATCAGTGTGTTCACGCAATGCGCTATTTTCAACCCACAGAGCATATCCGCTGTGTATGGTTATCAGAATGCATATAACGCTCGCCAATGTAATTAGCAGGTAAAATGCATTATAAAGTAACGGGCTTTTTAATGTGAGGGGCACAGTATTCATACATTCATTATTAAGAACGACTAAAAAGTCAGGCTATATCTTGTTAATGCTTGCGATAATATAATTGGCCTCTCGTAAGCAGCAAGTAGTTTGCGACCATATGGCTTTATTTTAGGAATAGATTAATTTTTGAGGTCAATACGCATGCTCAAGGATGAACCGATAGATTTTAATACTACCCGGCACGAACGGATGTTTGAGAGTCTTCTTACGACGCTTACGTATGAACACTGGGTGGTACTGCAGGGAGAGAAAGGCAGTGGGAAAAGTACGCTGGTGCGCGGCATGCTCGCCGCCTGGCCACATCGGGTCATTACGATCTGTCCGGTTAATAGCAAGGGTTATCGGTGGGAATTAACTGTCATTGCTGATACTCAGGATGCGGGTAATTTAACCGGACGCTCGTTTGCCTTAGCTTCACTCTGGCCTGAGCTACTGCATGCTTTGGAAGTGATGCCAGGAAGACTGCCGTTGTTTGTTCTGGAAGATGGGCATCGGTTAACTAAAAACCTTATGGCTACGGTAAACGCATTCACGGCGCTAATGCCAACGGCCCGTTTATTGCTAACTGGCAGGTTTACCCGCTGCCAGCAACGCCAGCTACGCATGAATCATCCTGTTTGGTTCGATATCGCCTCCGCTAACCTTAAAGACTTTCGACAAGTGATGGCTTCCCATGCTGGCGTGGATCTCGCTTGTGGAAATCCGTTTCCCGATACGTTCATCCGGAAGATTATGAAGCGCAGCCGGGGCGATTTACGCTTAGCGGCCCGTGCGGGACGTTTTTTCTATAAGAGATATGAGGAGTGCGACGAGCCGCATGCGCTTATCTCGCATTCTCAACAACACGACGCATTACGCCTGCTGCCATCGCCTCGACGCAGGGGGCTGTTGTGTATGGCGTTGATTGTTACCGCCGCAATATGGGGAAGCGCTGGCGGGTATTTCTCTCAACCGTTGTCCCGCTGGTTACCTTCTCCCGAAACGCTGCTACCCACATCACCCGCTGTTAAGGACGCGCCGTCTCTTGTTTCGCACAGAATGTCTTCTAATGAATCGCTCGCGTTGCTGTATAGCGTCTGGGGTTATGAGGTGGACAAGAGTGAAGCCTGGTGCGACCAGGCATACCGTGCAGGCATGGCGTGCGTGTCAGGTAAGGAAAATCTGGCATCCCTGATGGCTCAAAGCCTGCCATGGATTGCCACTCTGGAAATCGATAACGCCAGCATTCCGGTTGTTATCATCGGAGAAGGAGAGGGGGCAATCATCGCATTGTCTGCGGGTAAAACCTGGCTCCTGGATAAAGCCTGGTTCAGTAATGTATGGAAGGGAAGCTATACGCTGATGTGGAAGCCATCACCCGATGGCAACGCGAGTATCACAAAGAAAAGCAGCATCGATGATGTCGCGTGGCTCGATACAATGCTGAGCCGTGTGTTGAACGTTGAGGCAGAAAATACAGGCGAGTGGAGTCCAATGCTAACTGAGAAGATCCGCCAGTTTCAGACGCAAAACAACATTAAGGCCGATGGCGTAATGGGCAAGGTCACTCTTATCCGGCTGTGGCAAGTGCTGGGTGAAAGTCCAAAGCTGACGCATGAAGGAGCGAAGGTATGAGCCTGAACCAGGACAGTTACCATAATGAGGAAAATAGCTTTATCCACCCGGAAATGCCGACGTCGAATTGGCGGCGAGCTCACATTGCAGTGTGTTGGCTGGTCTATAGTGCTGCCCTGGCGGTGTTAGGCTATTACGTACACGGCCGCTTTGCCGTGAATGTGCGTCCTGAATCTGTGGCCCAGAACTACCGTCTCTCAGACGCGCACTATATATATAAGAAACAACCTTTGCCGTTACCAGAGGATAGTACGGAAGAGATGAGTACGGATGAGGGCGACATTGAGCAGCAGCCCGCGACGGAGGAACCTGCTGAAGATATCGATCTTAAAGCCAGGGTGAAGCAGGCGATGGCTGAACTCGACCAGCAATGAAAGAAGCAACAAAAGGTGGGTCATTATCGACACACCTGGCTTGCATTAAGTCTGGAAATACGTATAATGCGCGGGCTTGTCGTAATCGACGGCTGGTTCAATCTGAACCGGGGTAACTCATTTTGTTGCTCAACAATGCCCCCAATTGGGGGGCTACGTAAGAACGGTTACACTCTCCCATCAATCGTAATGGGTTTGAGTAGTGATCATTTTCGTTTATAAAATAATTGGAGCTCTGGTCTCATGCAGAACCAAAGAATCCGTATCCGCCTGAAAGCGTTTGATCATCGTCTGATCGATCAATCAACCGCGGAAATCGTCGAGACTGCTAAGCGCACTGGTGCGCAAGTCCGTGGTCCGATCCCGCTGCCGACCCGCAAAGAGCGCTTTACCGTTCTGATCTCTCCGCACGTTAACAAAGACGCGCGCGATCAGTACGAAATTCGCACTCACAAGCGTCTGGTTGACATCGTTGAGCCAACTGAAAAAACCGTTGATGCTCTGATGCGTCTGGACCTGGCTGCCGGTGTAGACGTGCAGATCAGCCTGGGTTAATCAGGTCATCGAGCGATTGAGAGGTTGATACAATGATTGGTTTAGTCGGTAAAAAAGTGGGTATGACCCGCATCTTCACTGAAGATGGCGTATCTATCCCAGTAACCGTAATCGAAGTTGAAGCAAACCGCGTTACTCAGGTTAAAGATCTGGCTAACGATGGCTACCGCGCTGTTCAGGTTACCACTGGTGCTAAAAAAGCTAGCCGTGTGACCAAACCAGAAGCGGGCCACTTCGCTAAAGCTGGCGTAGAAGCTGGCCGTGGTCTGTGGGAATTCCGTCTTGCTGAAGGCGAAGAGTTCACCGTAGGTCAGGACATTAGCGTTGAACTGTTTGCTGAAGTTAAAAAAGTTGACGTAACCGGTACCTCTAAAGGTAAAGGTTTTGCTGGTACCGTTAAGCGCTGGAATTTCCGTACCCAAGACGCTACGCACGGTAACTCCTTGTCTCACCGCGTTCCGGGTTCTATCGGTCAGAACCAGACTCCGGGCAAAGTGTTCAAAGGCAAGAAAATGGCAGGTCAGCTGGGTAACGAACGTGTGACCGTTCAGAGCCTGGACGTAGTACGTGTTGACGCTGAGCGCAACCTGCTGCTGGTTAAAGGTGCAGTTCCGGGTGCAACCGGTAGCGACCTGATCGTTAAACCAGCTGTGAAGGCGTAAGGGGATAGCAATGGAATTAGTATTGAAAGACGCGCAGAGCGCGCTGACTGTTTCCGAAACTACCTTCGGTCGTGATTTCAACGAAGCGCTGGTTCACCAGGTTGTTGTTGCTTATGCAGCTGGTGCTCGTCAGGGCACTCGTGCTCAGAAGACTCGTGCTGAAGTAACTGGTTCCGGTAAAAAACCGTGGCGCCAGAAAGGTACCGGCCGTGCGCGTTCAGGTTCTATCAAGAGCCCGATCTGGCGTTCAGGTGGCGTGACCTTTGCTGCACGTCCGCAGGACCACAGTCAAAAAGTTAATAAAAAGATGTACCGCGGCGCGCTGAAAAGCATCCTGTCCGAACTGGTACGTCAGGATCGTCTGATCGTTGTCGAATCATTCTCTGTTGAAGCGCCTAAAACTAAGCTGCTGGCACAGAAACTGAAAGACATGGCTCTGGAAGATGTGCTGATCATCACCGGTGAGCTGGACGAGAACCTGTTCCTCGCTGCACGTAACCTGCACAAGGTTGACGTACGTGATGCGACTGGTATCGACCCGGTTAGCCTGATCGCCTTCGACAAAGTCGTAATGACTGCTGATGCTGTTAAGCAAGTTGAGGAGATGCTGGCATGATTCGTGAAGAACGTCTGCTGAAGGTGCTTCGTGCACCGCACGTTTCTGAAAAAGCGTCTGCTGCGATGGAAAAAACTAACACCATCGTTCTCAAAGTTGCTAAAGACGCGACCAAAGCAGAAATCAAAGCTGCTGTGCAGAAACTGTTTGAAGTCGAAGTCGAAGTCGTTAACACCCTGGTTGTTAAAGGGAAAGTTAAACGTCAAGGACAGCGTATCGGTCGTCGTAGCGACTGGAAAAAAGCTTACGTCACCCTTAAAGAAGGCCAGAATCTGGACTTCGTTGGCGGCGCTGAGTAAGTCGGAGGAGTAATACAATGGCAGTTGTTAAATGTAAACCGACATCTCCGGGTCGTCGCCACGTTGTTAAAGTGGTCAACCCTGAGCTGCACAAGGGCAAACCTTTTGCTCCGTTGCTGGAAAAAAACAGCAAATCCGGTGGTCGTAACAACAATGGCCGTATCACCACTCGTCACATCGGTGGTGGCCACAAGCAGGCTTATCGTATTGTTGACTTCAAACGCAACAAAGACGGTATCCCAGCAGTTGTTGAGCGTCTTGAGTACGATCCGAACCGTTCCGCGAACATCGCGCTGGTTCTGTACAAAGATGGCGAACGCCGTTACATTCTGGCCCCTAAAGGCCTGAAAGCTGGCGACCAGATTCAGTCTGGCGTTGATGCTGCAATCAAAGCAGGTAACACCCTGCCGATGCGCAATATCCCGGTTGGTTCTACCGTTCATAACGTAGAAATGAAACCAGGTAAAGGCGGTCAGCTGGCGCGTTCCGCAGGTACTTACGTTCAGATCGTTGCTCGTGATGGTGCTTATGTCACCCTGCGTCTGCGTTCTGGTGAAATGCGTAAAGTCGAAGCAGACTGCCGCGCTACTCTGGGCGAAGTTGGCAATGCTGAGCATATGCTGCGCGTTCTGGGTAAAGCAGGTGCTGCACGCTGGCGTGGTATTCGTCCTACCGTTCGCGGTACTGCGATGAACCCAGTCGATCACCCACATGGTGGTGGTGAAGGTCGTAACTTTGGTAAGCACCCGGTATCTCCGTGGGGCCTCCAGACCAAAGGTAAGAAGACCCGCAGCAACAAGCGTACTGATAAATTTATCGTACGTCGCCGTAGCAAATAATTTTAGAGGATAAGCCATGCCACGTTCTCTCAAGAAAGGTCCTTTTATTGACCTGCACTTGCTGAAGAAGGTAGAGAAAGCGGTGGAAAGCGGAGACAAGAAGCCCCTGCGCACTTGGTCCCGTCGTTCAACGATCTTTCCTAACATGATCGGTTTGACCATCGCTGTCCATAATGGTCGTCAGCACGTTCCAGTCTTTGTTACCGACGAAATGGTCGGTCACAAACTGGGTGAATTCGCACCGACTCGTACTTATCGCGGCCACGCTGCTGATAAAAAAGCGAAGAAGAAATAAGGTAGGAGGAAGAGATGGAAACTTTAGCTCAACATCGCCATGCTCGTTCTTCTGCTCAGAAGGTTCGCCTTGTTGCTGACCTGATTCGCGGTAAGAAAGTGTCGCAGGCCCTGGACATCCTGACCTATACCAACAAGAAAGCTGCGGTATTGGTCAAGAAAGTACTGGAATCTGCCATTGCTAATGCTGAACACAACGATGGCGCTGACATCGACGATCTGAAAGTTGCGAAAATTTTCGTAGATGAAGGCCCAAGCATGAAGCGCATTATGCCGCGTGCGAAAGGTCGTGCAGATCGCATCCTGAAGCGCACCAGCCACATTACTGTGGTTGTGTCCGATCGCTGAGACTCTGGAGACTAGCAATGGGTCAGAAAGTACATCCTAATGGTATTCGCCTGGGTATTGTAAAACCATGGAACTCAACCTGGTTTGCGAACACCAAAGAATTCGCTGACAACCTGGACAGCGATTTTAAAGTACGTCAGTACCTGACTAAGGAACTGGCTAAAGCGTCTGTATCTCGTATCGTTATCGAGCGTCCAGCTAAGAGCATCCGTGTGACCATTCACACTGCTCGCCCTGGCATCGTTATCGGTAAGAAAGGCGAAGACGTAGAAAAACTGCGCAAGGTCGTAGCGGATATCGCTGGCGTTCCTGCACAGATCAATATCGCTGAAGTTCGTAAGCCTGAACTGGACGCAAAATTGGTTGCTGACAGCATCACTTCTCAGCTGGAACGTCGTGTTATGTTCCGCCGTGCGATGAAGCGTGCTGTACAGAACGCAATGCGTCTGGGCGCTAAAGGTATCAAAGTTGAAGTTAGCGGCCGTCTGGGCGGCGCGGAAATCGCACGTACCGAATGGTACCGTGAAGGTCGCGTACCGCTGCACACTCTGCGTGCTGACATTGACTACAACACCTCTGAAGCGCACACCACTTACGGTGTAATCGGCGTTAAGGTATGGATCTTCAAAGGTGAGATCCTGGGTGGTATGGCTGCTGTTGAACAACCGGAAAAACCGGCTGCGCAACCTAAAAAGCAGCAGCGTAAAGGCCGTAAATAAGGAGCGTCGCTGATGTTACAACCAAAGCGTACAAAATTCCGTAAAGTGCACAAAGGCCGCAACCGTGGTCTGGCGCAGGGTACGGATGTTAGCTTCGGCACTTTCGGTCTGAAAGCTGTTGGCCGTGGTCGTCTGACTGCACGTCAGATCGAAGCAGCACGTCGTGCAATGACCCGTGCAGTTAAGCGTCAAGGTAAGATCTGGATCCGTGTATTCCCGGACAAACCGATCACCGAGAAGCCGCTGGAAGTTCGTATGGGTAAAGGTAAAGGTAACGTGGAGTACTGGGTTGCCTTGATCCAACCGGGTAAAGTCCTTTATGAAATGGACGGTGTTCCGGAAGAGCTGGCCCGTGAAGCCTTCGGCCTGGCAGCAGCGAAACTGCCTATCAAAACCACCTTTGTAACTAAGACGGTGATGTAATGAAAGCACAAGAGCTGCGTGAAAAAAGCGTTGAAGAGCTGAACGCTGAGCTGCTGAACCTGCTGCGTGAGCAGTTCAACCTGCGTATGCAGGCTGCAAGTGGCCAGCTGCAACAGACTCACCTGCTGAAGCAAGTGCGTCGCAATGTTGCACGCGTTAAGACTTTACTGACTCAGAAGGCGGGTGCGTAATGACCGATAAAATCCGTACTCTGCAAGGTCGTGTTGTTAGCGACAAAATGGAGAAATCCATCGTTGTCGCTATCGAACGTATTGTGAAACACCCGATCTACGGTAAATTCATCAAGCGTACGACCAAACTGCACGTACATGACGAGAACAACGAATGTGGTATCGGCGACAAGGTTGAAATCCGTGAATGCCGTCCACTGTCTAAGACTAAGTCCTGGACGCTGGTTCGCGTTGTAGAGAAAGCGGTTCTGTAATAGAGTACGCTCTCAATACGAATAAACGGCTCAGCGATGAGCCGTTTATTTTTTCTACCCATATTGTAGAAGCGGTGTTATAATGCCGCGCCCTCGATATGGGGCTTTTTAATGGCTCTGATTTTAGAGTCTCAGGTAGTAGTTGACATTAGCGGAGCACTGAAATGATCCAAGAACAGACTATGCTGAACGTCGCCGACAACTCCGGTGCACGTCGCGTAATGTGTATCAAGGTTCTGGGTGGCTCGCACCGTCGCTACGCAGGCGTAGGCGACATCATCAAGATCACCATCAAGGAAGCAATTCCACGTGGTAAGGTCAAAAAAGGTGATGTGCTGAAAGCGGTAGTGGTGCGCACCAGGAAGGGTGTTCGTCGCCCTGACGGTTCTGTCATTCGCTTCGATGGTAATGCATGCGTTATTTTAAACAATAACAGCGAGCAGCCTATCGGCACGCGTATCTTTGGGCCGGTAACTCGTGAACTTCGTACTGAAAAGTTCATGAAAATTATCTCTCTGGCACCAGAAGTACTCTAAGGAGCGAATCATGGCAGCGAAAATCCGTCGTGATGACGAAGTTATCGTGTTAACCGGTAAAGATAAAGGTAAACGCGGTAAAGTAAAAAATGTTCTGTCTTCCGGCAAACTCGTCGTTGAAGGTATCAACCTGGTTAAGAAACATCAGAAGCCGGTTCCGGCCCTGAACCAACCAGGTGGCATCGTTGAAAAAGAAGCTGCTATTCAGGTTTCTAACGTTGCTCTTTTCAATGCGGCTACCGGCAAGGCTGACCGTGTAGGCTTTAGATTCGAAGACGGCAAAAAAGTCCGTTTCTTCAAATCTACTAGCGAAACTATCAAGTAATTTGGAGTAGTACGATGGCGAAACTGCATGATTACTACAAAGACGAAGTAGTTAACAAACTCATGACTGAGTTTAGCTACAATTCTGTCATGCAAGTCCCTCGGGTCGAGAAGATCACCCTGAACATGGGTGTTGGTGAAGCGATCGCTGACAAGAAACTGCTGGACAACGCAGCAGCGGATCTGACAGCAATCTCCGGTCAAAAGCCGTTGATCACCAAAGCACGCAAATCAGTTGCAGGCTTCAAAATCCGTCAGGGCTATCCGATCGGCTGTAAAGTAACTCTGCGTGGCGAACGCATGTGGGAGTTCCTTGAGCGCCTGATCACTATTGCTGTTCCACGTATCCGTGACTTCCGTGGCTTGTCCGCTAAGTCTTTCGACGGTCGTGGTAACTACAGCATGGGTGTCCGTGAGCAGATCATCTTCCCAGAAATCGATTACGATAAAGTCGATCGCGTACGTGGTTTGGATATTACCATTACCACTACTGCGAAATCTGATGAAGAAGGCCGTGCTCTGCTGGCTGCCTTTGACTTCCCGTTCCGCAAGTAAGGTAGGGTTACTGAATGGCTAAGCAATCAATGAAAGCACGCGAAGTAAAGCGCGTAGCTTTAGCTGATAAATTCTTCGCTAAACGCGCTGAACTGAAAGCGATCATTTCTGATGTGAACGCTTCCGACGAAGATCGTTGGAATGCTGTTCTCAAGCTGCAGTCTCTGCCGCGTGATTCCAGCCCGTCTCGTCAGCGTAACCGCTGTCGTCAAACAGGTCGTCCACATGGTTATGTGGGCAAGTTTGGGTTGAGCCGTATCAAACTGCGTGAAGCCGCCATGCGCGGTGAAGTACCAGGCTTGAAAAAGGCTAGCTGGTAATTACCAATTGAATCACGGGAGTAAAGACAGATGAGCATGCAAGATCCGATCGCGGATATGCTGACCCGTATCCGTAACGGTCAGGCCGCGAACAAAGTTGCGGTCACCATGCCTTCCGCCAAGCTGAAAGTGGCAATTGCCAACGTGCTGAAGGAAGAAGGTTTTATCGAAGATTTTAAAGTTGAAGGCGACACCAAGCCGGAACTGGAACTTACTCTCAAGTATTTCCAGGGTAAAGCTGTTGTAGAAAGCATTCAGCGTGTCAGCCGCCCAGGTCTGCGCATCTATAAGAAAAAAGATGAGCTGCCGAAAGTTATGGCTGGCCTTGGTATCGCAGTTGTTTCTACCTCTAAAGGTGTTATGACTGATCGTGCAGCGCGCCAGGCTGGTCTTGGTGGCGAAATTATCTGCTACGTAGCCTAATCGGAGGAAAGAATGTCTCGTGTTGCTAAAGCACCGGTCGTTATTCCTGCCGGCGTTGATGTAAAAATCGACGGACAGGTTATTACGATCAAAGGTAAAAACGGCGAGCTGACTCGTACTCTCAACAATGCTGTTGAAGTTAAACATGCAGATAATGCTCTGACCTTCGGTCCACGTGATGGTTTCGTGGATGGATGGGCTCAGGCTGGTACCGCGCGTGCCCTGCTGAACTCAATGGTTGTTGGTGTTACCGAAGGCTTCACTAAAAAGCTTCAGCTGGTTGGTGTAGGTTATCGTGCAGCGATCAAAGGGAATGCAGTAGGTCTGTCTCTGGGCTTCTCACACCCTGTTGAGCATCCGCTGCCGGCCGGTATCACTGCAGAATGTCCGACTCAAACTGAAATCGTGCTGAAAGGCGCTGATAAACAGCTGATCGGTCAGGTAGCAGCAGATCTGCGCGCCTACCGTCGTCCTGAGCCATATAAAGGCAAGGGTGTTCGTTACGCCGACGAAGTCGTGCGTACCAAAGAGGCTAAGAAGAAGTAAGGTAACACTATGGATAAGAAATCTGCTCGTATCCGTCGTGCGACCCGCGCACGCCGCAAGCTCAAAGAGCTGGGTGCAACTCGCCTGGTGGTACATCGTACCCCGCGTCATATTTACGCACAGGTTATTGCACCGAACGGTTCTGAAGTTCTGGTAGCTGCTTCTACTGTAGAAAAAGCTATCTCAGAACAGTTGAAGTATACCGGTAACAAAGACGCCGCTGCAGCTGTAGGTAAAGCTGTTGCAGAACGCGCTCTGGAAAAAGGCATCAACAATGTTTCCTTTGACCGTTCCGGGTTCCAATATCATGGTCGTGTCCAGGCACTGGCAGATGCTGCCCGTGAAGCTGGCCTTCAGTTCTAAGGTAGAGGTGTAAGATGGCACACATCGAAAAACAGGCTGGCGAACTGCAGGAAAAGCTGATCGCGGTTAACCGCGTATCTAAAACCGTAAAAGGTGGTCGTATTTTCTCCTTCACAGCTCTGACTGTTGTTGGCGATGGTAACGGTCGCGTTGGTTTTGGTTACGGTAAAGCGCGTGAAGTTCCAGCAGCGATCCAGAAAGCGATGGAAAAAGCTCGTCGCAATATGATTAATGTCGCGCTGAACAACGGTACCCTGCAACACCCAGTTAAAGGTGTTCACACGGGTTCTCGTGTATTCATGCAGCCAGCTTCCGAAGGTACCGGTATCATCGCCGGTGGTGCAATGCGCGCCGTTCTGGAAGTTGCTGGAGTTCATAACGTTCTGGCTAAAGCATATGGTTCCACCAACCCGATCAACGTGGTTCGTGCAACTATTGACGGCCTGGAAAATATGAATTCTCCAGAAATGGTCGCTGCCAAGCGTGGTAAATCCGTTGAAGAAATTCTGGGGTAATTGACCATGGCAAAGACTATTAAAATCACTCAAACCCGCAGTGCAATCGGTCGTCTGCCGAAACACAAGGCAACGCTGCTTGGCCTGGGTCTGCGTCGTATTGGTCATACCGTTGAGCGCGAGGATACTCCTGCTGTTCGTGGTATGGTCAACGCGGTTTACTTCATGGTTAAAGTTGAGGAGTAAGAGATGCGTTTAAATACTCTGTCTCCGGCCGAAGGCTCTAAAAAGGCGGGTAAACGCCTGGGTCGTGGTATCGGTTCTGGCCTCGGTAAAACCGGTGGTCGTGGTCACAAAGGTCAGAACTCTCGTTCTGGCGGTGGCGTACGTCGCGGTTTCGAGGGTGGTCAGATGCCACTGTACCGTCGTCTGCCGAAGTTCGGCTTCACCTCTCGCAAAGCAGCAATCACAGCGGAAGTCCGTCTGTCTGACCTGGCGAAAGTTGAAGGCGGCGTTGTAGACCTGAATACGCTGAAAGCAGCAAATATTATCGGTATCCAGATCGAGTTCGCGAAAGTGATCCTGGCTGGTGAAGTTTCTACTCCGGTAACTGTTCGTGGCCTGCGTGTTACTAAAGGTGCTCGTGCTGCTATCGAAGCTGCTGGCGGTAAAATTGAGGAATAAGTAGCAGATGGCTAAGCAACCGGGATTAGATTTTCAAAGTGCCAAAGGTGGATTTGGCGAGCTGAAACGCAGACTGCTGTTTGTAATCGGCGCGCTGATTGTGTTCCGTATTGGCTCTTTTATTCCGATCCCTGGTATCGATGCCGCTGTACTTGCCAAACTGCTTGAGCAACAGCGAGGCACTATCATTGAAATGTTCAACATGTTCTCTGGTGGTGCTCTCAGCCGTGCTTCAATCTTTGCTCTGGGTATTATGCCGTACATTTCGGCATCCATTATTATCCAGCTGCTAACGGTCGTTCATCCGGCCCTGGCAGAGCTGAAGAAAGAAGGGGAGTCTGGACGTCGCAAGATTAGTCAGTACACCCGTTACGGCACTCTGGTGCTGGCAATATTCCAGTCGATCGGTATTGCTACCGGTCTTCCGAATATGCCTGGTATGCAGGGTCTGGTATTAAACCCGGGCTTTGCATTCTATTTCACCGCTGTTGTTAGTCTGGTCACAGGGACGATGTTCCTGATGTGGCTCGGCGAACAGATCACTGAACGAGGTATCGGTAACGGTATCTCAATCATTATCTTCGCCGGTATTGTTGCGGGCCTCCCGCCAGCCATCGCCCATACTATTGAGCAAGCGCGTCAAGGCGACCTGCACTTCCTCCTGTTGCTGTTGGTTGCAGTATTAGTATTTGCAGTGACGTTCTTTGTTGTTTTCGTGGAACGTGGTCAACGCCGCATTGTGGTGAACTACGCTAAGCGTCAGCAAGGTCGTCGTGTCTATGCTGCACAGAGCACACATTTACCGCTGAAAGTGAATATGGCGGGGGTTATCCCGGCTATCTTCGCTTCCAGTATTATTCTGTTCCCTGCGACCATCGCATCATGGTTCGGGGGCGGAACGGGTTGGAACTGGCTGACAACAATTTCGCTGTATTTGCAGCCTGGGCAACCACTTTATGTGTTACTCTATGCGTCTGCGATCATCTTCTTCTGTTTCTTCTACACGGCGTTGGTCTTCAACCCGCGTGAAACAGCAGATAACCTGAAGAAGTCCGGTGCATTTGTACCAGGAATTCGTCCGGGAGAGCAAACGGCGAAGTATATCGATAAAGTAATGACTCGCCTGACTTTAGTTGGTGCGCTTTATATTACTTTTATCTGCCTGATCCCGGAGTTCATGCGTGATGCAATGAAAGTACCGTTCTACTTCGGTGGGACCTCACTGCTTATCGTTGTTGTCGTGATTATGGACTTTATGGCTCAAGTGCAAACTCTGATGATGTCCAGTCAGTACGAGTCTGCATTGAAGAAGGCGAACCTGAAAGGCTACGGCCGCTAATAGGTCGTCTGAGAAGTTACGGAGAGTAAAAATGAAAGTTCGTGCTTCCGTCAAGAAATTATGCCGTAACTGCAAAATCGTTAAGCGTGATGGTGTCATCCGTGTGATTTGCAGTGCCGAGCCGAAGCATAAACAGCGTCAAGGCTGATTATTTCGCATATTTTTCTTGCAAAGTTGGGTTGAGCTGGCTAGATTAGCCAGCCAATCTTTTGTATGTCTGTACGTTTCCATTTGAGTATCCTGAAAACGGGCTTTTCAGCATGGTGCGTACATATTAAATAGTAGGAGTGCATAGTGGCCCGTATAGCAGGCATTAACATTCCTGATCAGAAACATGCCGTGATCGCATTAACTTCGATCTATGGCGTCGGCAAGACCCGTTCAAAAGCCATTCTGGCTGCAGCGGGTATCGCTGAAGATGTTAAGATCAGTGAGCTGTCTGAAGAACAAATCGACACGCTGCGTGACGAAGTTGCCAAATTTGTCGTTGAAGGTGATCTGCGCCGTGAAATCAGCATGAGCATCAAGCGCCTGATGGATCTTGGTTGCTATCGCGGTTTGCGTCATCGTCGTGGTCTGCCAGTGCGCGGACAGCGTACGAAGACCAACGCACGTACCCGTAAGGGTCCGCGCAAACCGATCAAGAAATAATCGGGGTGATTGAATAATGGCAAAGGCACCAGTTCGTGCACGTAAACGTGTAAGAAAACAAGTCTCTGACGGCGTGGCTCATATCCATGCTTCTTTCAACAACACCATCGTTACTATTACCGATCGTCAGGGTAACGCATTGGGTTGGGCAACAGCCGGTGGTTCCGGTTTCCGTGGTTCACGCAAATCAACTCCGTTCGCAGCTCAGGTTGCAGCAGAGCGTTGCGCTGAAGCCGTAAAAGAATACGGCATCAAGAATCTGGAAGTTATGGTTAAAGGTCCGGGTCCGGGTCGTGAATCTACTGTTCGCGCTCTGAACGCCGCTGGTTTCCGCATCACGAATATTACTGATGTGACTCCGATCCCTCATAACGGTTGTCGTCCGCCGAAAAAACGTCGCGTATAACGCTCGTTTTTTAGGTTAGTTGGAGATAGAAAATGGCAAGATATTTGGGTCCTAAGCTCAAGCTGAGCCGTCGTGAGGGCACCGACTTATTCCTTAAGTCTGGCGTTCGCGCGATCGATACCAAGTGTAAAATTGAACAAGCTCCTGGCCAGCACGGTGCGCGTAAACCGCGTCTGTCTGACTATGGTGTGCAGTTGCGTGAAAAGCAAAAAGTTCGCCGTATGTACGGTGTGCTGGAGCGTCAGTTCCGTAACTACTATAAAGAAGCAGCACGTCTGAAAGGCAACACAGGTGAAAACCTGCTGGCTCTGCTGGAAGGTCGTCTGGACAACGTTGTATACCGTATGGGCTTCGGCGCTACTCGTGCTGAATCACGTCAGCTGGTTAGCCACAAAGCAATCATGGTAAACGGTCGTGTTGTTAACATCGCTTCTTATCAGGTTAAAGCGAATGACGTTGTTAGCATTCGTGAGAAAGCGAAAAAGCAATCTCGCGTGAAGGCCGCTCTGGAGCTGGCTGAGCAGCGTGAAAAGCCAACCTGGCTGGAAGTTGATGCTGGCAAGATGGAAGGTACGTTCAAGCGTCAGCCGGAACGTTCTGATCTGTCTGCGGACATTAACGAACACCTGATCGTCGAGCTTTACTCCAAGTAAAGCTTAGTACCAAAGAGAGGACACAATGCAGGGTTCTGTGACAGAGTTTCTAAAACCGCGCCTGGTAGATATCGAGCAACTGAGTTCGACGCACGCCAAGGTGACCCTTGAGCCTTTAGAGCGTGGCTTTGGCCATACTCTGGGTAACGCACTGCGCCGTATTCTGCTCTCATCGATGCCGGGTTGCGCGGTGACCGAGGTTGAGATTGATGGTGTACTTCATGAGTACAGCACCAAAGAAGGCGTTCAGGAAGATATCCTTGAAATCCTGCTCAACCTGAAAGGGCTGGCGGTGAGAGTTCAGGGTAAAGATGAAGTTATTCTTACTCTGAATAAATCTGGCATTGGCCCTGTGACTGCAGCCGACATCACCCACGACGGTGATGTTGAAATCGTCAAGCCGCAGCACGTGATCTGCCACCTGACCGATGAGAACGCAGCTATTAGCATGCGTATCAAAGTTCAGCGCGGTCGTGGTTATGTGCCGGCTTCTGCCCGAATTCATTCGGAAGAAGATGAGCGCCCAATCGGCCGTCTGCTGGTCGACGCATGCTATAGCCCTGTAGAGCGTATTGCCTACAATGTTGAAGCAGCGCGTGTAGAACAGCGTACCGACCTGGACAAGCTGGTCATCGAAATGGAAACCAATGGCACAATCGATCCTGAAGAGGCGATTCGTCGTGCGGCAACCATCCTGGCAGAGCAACTGGAAGCTTTCGTTGACTTACGTGATGTACGTCAGCCGGAAGTGAAAGAAGAGAAACCAGAATTCGATCCGATCCTGCTGCGCCCTGTTGACGATCTCGAATTGACTGTCCGCTCTGCTAACTGCCTTAAGGCAGAAGCTATCCACTATATCGGTGATCTGGTACAGCGTACCGAGGTTGAGTTGCTGAAAACGCCGAACCTGGGTAAAAAATCTCTTACCGAGATTAAAGACGTGCTGGCTTCACGTGGTCTGTCTCTGGGCATGCGCCTGGAAAACTGGCCACCGGCTAGCATTGCTGACGAGTAACCGGATCACAGGTTAAGGTTTTACTGAGAAGGATAAGGTCATGCGCCATCGTAAGAGTGGTCGTCAACTGAACCGCAACAGCAGCCATCGCCAGGCTATGTTCCGCAATATGGCAGGTTCACTGGTTCGTCATGAGATCATCAAGACGACCCTGCCTAAAGCGAAAGAGCTGCGTCGCGTAGTTGAGCCGCTGATTACTCTTGCCAAGACTGACAGCGTTGCTAATCGTCGTCTGGCATTCGCCCGTACTCGTGATAACGAGATCGTGGCAAAACTGTTTAACGAACTGGGTCCGCGTTTTGCGAGCCGTGCCGGTGGTTACACTCGTATTCTGAAGTGTGGCTTCCGTGCAGGCGACAACGCTCCGATGGCTTACATCGAGCTGGTTGATCGTTCAGAATCTAAAGCAGAAGCTGCTGCAGAGTAATCTGCAGTAACGTAAAAAAACCCGCTCCGGCGGGTTTTTTTATATCCGTAAAATCCCCACTTATCTACAATGACGCTATCTATTCTGTTCAGTATCTGGAGTTCATCATGTGGTTGCTCGATCAGTGGGCAGAACGTCATATCAGCGATGCCCAAAGAAAAGGCGAATTCGATAATCTTCCGGGAAGTGGCGAGCCGCTAGCGCTGGATGATGATTCACACGTCGCGCCTGAATTACGCTCTGGTTACCGCTTGCTCAAGAACGCGGGATGTTTACCTCCCGAGCTTCAACAGCGCAAAGAGGCTTTTGAGCTTGCTGACCTGCTCAAAGGCATTCGCAAGGACGATCCCCGACACAGCGAGTTCACCCG
Organism: unidentified bacterial endosymbiont; assembly: GCF_918797525.1. Classification (NCBI taxonomy): domain Bacteria; species unidentified bacterial endosymbiont. The sequence continues at coordinate 683,838 of NZ_OU963893.1, forward strand.
CCGACTGGCATTGATTGAACTGAAGCTCCGCCAGGCGGGTATGAACACTGACTTTTTGCATGGAGAATATTGTGAAAAATTAATGTACAGAGTGCAACAGGAGTAGTTATGTTCCGAATTGGTGAACTTGCAAAGCTCGCTAACGTAACCCCGGATACCATCCGTTACTACGAAAAGCAGCAGATGATTGATCATGAAGTTCGGACTGAGGGGGGGTTCCGCCTCTATACCGAAAATGATCTTCAGCGTTTGCGATTCATCCGCTATGCCCGGCAACTCGGGTTTACTCTGGATTCGATCCGCGAACTGTTGTCGATCCGCATCGATCCTGAGCATCACACCTGCCAGGAATCCAAAAGTATCGTTCAGGCCCGGCTGGATGAAGTTGAAGCGCGTATTCAGGAACTGCAGACGATGCAGCGTTCTCTGCAAAGGTTAAATGATGCCTGCTGCGGTACTTCCCACAGCAGTCTATATTGCTCAATTCTTGAAGCCCTGGAACAGGGTGCCAGCGGAGAGGGACGAGGTTATTGATTTTTGATTCGACCGGGTCTAGACTCCGTTCCATATAAACCTTACTCAGGAGAAACCATGAGTCGCTATCAGCATACAAAGGGACAGATCAAGGACAACGCCATTGAAGCTTTACTTCATGACCCGCTTTTCAGACAGCGCATCGAGAAGAGTAAAAAAGGGAAAGGAAGTTATCTGCGTAAAGAAAAACATGCGAAACGGGTGGACCGGGAGGCCAGTGGCAAGCAAGCGAATCGCTTTTTTACCACTGGCCTTTCTGCTTTTTTCGGCTGTTAAGAACGATTATTCTGCTCTTTTAACAGATCGCGAATTTCAGTCAGCAAAACTTCTTCTTTCGTTGGTGCAGGTGGTGCCGCTGCGGGTTCTTCTTTTTTACGGTTAAGCTTATTGATAAGCTTGATGGCCATAAAGATGGCGAATGCTACGATCACGAAATCAAAAATATTCTGAATAAATATACCATAGTGCATAACGACGGCAGGAATATCTCCCTGAGCCTCTCGCAGCGTTACGGCGAACTGTCTGAAATCAACCCCCCCAATTAGCAGCCCCAGCGGTGGCATAATAATGTCGGCAACCAATGATGAAACGATCTTGCCGAACGCTGCACCAATAATGACACCTACCGCCAAATCCACTACATTTCCGCGCATCGCAAATTCGCGAAATTCTTTAATAAAACTCATTATGTTCTCCTTGTACCAGCTGACGATAATAAGTTTAACAAATGATCAGCTAATTGCCATTGGGGATAAATATTCGTTTTCGAAAACAAAAAACTTATAAAATAAAAGGTTAATGACAGGGAGCTCCTTCATGAGCACCCGAATCATCAAAGGAAGAAAGGACTAGGCTGGAACAAACGTTCGACATCGGTAATAAACTTTTTATCAGTAAGGAACATAATAACGTGGTCGCCTTGCTCGATGCGTAAATTATCGTTGGCGATTATGACATCGTTCCCACGGACTACGGCACCAATAATCGTGCCCGGCGGCAACTTAATTTCGTCGATGGAGCGGCCGACAACGCGAGACGTAGTTTCATCACCGTGCGCGACGGCTTCAATGGCTTCAGCGACACCACGACGAAGTGAGGAGACGCCGACAATATCCGCTTTGCGAACATGACTAAGCAGCGCAGAAATCGTCGCTTGCTGTGGCGAAATAGCGATATCAATAACGCTTCCCTGAACAAGATCAACATAAGCACGGCGCTGAATAAGCACCATCACCTTTTTCGCCCCCATGCGTTTAGCGAGCATGGCCGACATAATATTTGCTTCGTCATCGTTAGTAACGGCAATAAAAAGATCAACCTGATCGATATGCTCTTCGGACAGCAATTCTTGATCCGATGCATCGCCATAAAACACGATGGTATTCTGTAACTTTTCAGCGAGTTCAGAGGCACGTTGCTGATCGCGCTCGATCAACTTCACGCTGTAATCTTTTTCCAGACGATGGGCCAGACCTGCGCCGATATTACCGCCCCCGACCAGCATGATGCGTCTATAGGGCTTCTCGAGACGTTGAAGCTCGCTCATAACCGCACGAATATGCTGAGATGCTGCAATAAAGAAGACTTCATCTCCGGCTTCAACAATGGTGGAACCCTGGGGGCGAATAGGCCTGTCGTGACGGAAAATGGCCACGACCCGCGTGTCAATATGCGGCATGTGCTCCCGCATTGTCGACAGGGCGTTACCGATCAATGGACCGCCGTAATACGCTTTAACTACTGCCAGGCTTACTTTCCCCTCAGCAAAGTTCACGACCTGGAGAGCGCCCGGATATTCGATTAGGCGGTAAATACTATCAATGACCAACTGTTCTGGCGCAATAAGATGGTCAATAGGTACGGCTTCTGAGTTGAACAGTTTCTCCGCGTCCCGGACATAGTCTGGTGAACGTATCCGTGCGATCCGGTTTGGCGTGTTGAAAAGCGAGTAGGCAACCTGACATGCAACCATATTGGTTTCGTCGGAACTGGTGACGGCAACCAGCATGTCTGCATCATCGGCGCCAGCCTCACGCAGTACCCGCGGATGTGAACCGTGCCCCTGCACCACGCGGAGGTCAAACTTGTCCTGCAAAACGTGCAACCGATCGCCATTGGTATCGACAATCGTAATATCGTTATTTTCGCCAACAAGATTTTCTGCCAGCGTTCCACCAACCTGTCCTGCGCCCAGAATGATAATTTTCATATCGTGTGACCTGTTCTCAACATCACTCTTTGATTAGCTTAGCGTAAAAGAAGCCATCACCCTCTTCGCTACCCGGTAGGTTTTGTAGGCCTGGTTGTTCCGGCGTTCCCGTATCATGCAGTGCAGCATCAGGCGTACGTTTCAGGAAGGCCGCTATTTGCTGGCTGTTTTCTTCCGGGAGGACGGAACAGGTCGCATAGACCAGCGTTCCGCCTGATTTAAGTTGTGACCAAATGGCGTCGAGAATTTCGGACTGCAGCTGAGCAAGTTCCTTAATATCACGATCGCGGCGTAGCCATTTGATATCGGGATGACGACGAATCACGCCTGTTGCAGAACAGGGAGCATCCAGCAAAATGCGATCGAACTTAGCCTCACCGCACCATTCTGATGGTTTACGCCCATCCCCTTGTTTAACCTGTGCTTTCATACCCAAACGCTTCAGGTTGTCATAAACGCGTGAGAGGCGCTGCTCGTCAACATCCACGGCCATCACGCTTGCCAGTGGCGCAACTTCCAGAATATGCGTCGTTTTGCCGCCAGGTGCAGCGCAGAGATCGAGGATCTGTTCACCATTTTTGGGCTCAAGCCAGGCCATGCAGCCCTGTGCCGAGGCATCCTGTACGGTTACCCACCCCTCTTCAAAACCGGGTAACATGTGTACCGGGGCAGGCGAGGCTAAACGTACGGCATCTGAATAAGCTTCATGCGTGAAACCACTCATACCAGCTTCTTCAAGCAATGCCAGCCAGGCGTCACGCGTATGGTGATTGCGGTTGACGCGAAGCCACATCGGCGGGCGTTGATTATTGGCATCTGCGATCGCTTGCCACTGCTTCGGATACGCTTTTTTAAGGCGGGCAAGAAGCCAGTCAGGATGCAGGAAACGTTTTTCACTCTCAGCGAACTCAGCCTGAAGCTCTTCCTGCTGTCGCTGGAACTGACGCAATACGCCATTGATCAACCCTTTCAGTTGAGGACGCTTAATCGCCACAGCACCTTCTACCGTCTCGGCCAGGACTGCGTGAGGGGGAATGCGCGTATAAAGAAGCTGATAGAAGCCCACCATGATTAAATAATGCACGGTACGCTGTTTACCTGCCATTGGGCGCGACATCAGCTTATTGATCAGCCATTCAAGCTGAGAAAGGGTGCGCAGGACGCCAAAGCACAGCTCCTGAAGCAGAGCTTTGTCCTTATCAGATACTTTTTGCTGCAGGGGGGGCAGGACATTGCTCAGTGACTGCCCTTGCTCAACCACTTTTTCAACGGCCTGAGCCGCCAGACTGCGTAGATTTTGTTTTTTCATAACCGTAAAAATAAAAATGCCCGGAAACTCCGGGCCTTAAGAATGAAAGGGTCAGGCAAGACGGTTGCCAGGGATAAACCATTCACGACGAGAATTTAGCAAATCCTGGGCACTCATCGGTTTCTTACCTGCTGGCTGTAGAGACTCAAGATTTAAAACACCTCCCGCAGTGGCAACCTGGATGCCGTGCTTGCTCGCCTCGAGAATGGTGCCGGGTTCGGCCGTAGTCTTGCTATCAATTACCGAAGCTTTCCAGATTTTTACCGGCTGCTCATCAATTATCATCCAGCTCATTGGCCACGGATTAAAAGCGCGGACACAGCGTTCGAGCTGTGCGGCAGTAAGCGACCAGTCGATCCGGGCTTCTTCTTTGCTCAATTTTTCAGCATAGGTTACCCGCGTTTCATCCTGGACTTCAGGTTTCGCGCTGTTATCAGCGAGCTGTCTTAGTGTTTCAATGAGTCCCTGAGGGCCAAGTCCAGCCAGTTTGTCGTACAGGGTGGCGCTGGTATCGTCTGCAGTGATTGGACAGGCGAGCTTATACAGCATATCGCCCGTGTCTAAGCCTACGTCCATCTTCATGATCGTGACGCCTGTTTCTGCGTCGCCAGCCCACAGCGAGCGCTGAATAGGTGCCGCCCCGCGCCAGCGTGGGAGCAGAGAGCCATGTACGTTGACACAGCCCAGGCGTGGCATATCAAGTACGGCTTTTGGCAAAATTAAGCCATACGCTACCACTACCATCACGTCGGCTTGTAGGTCAGCAACCAACTGCTGATTTTCCTGAGGGCGTAACGATGCTGGCTGAAATACCGGTAATCCATGTTCCTCAGCCAATACTTTTACCGGCCCTGGCATCAGCTTTTTACCGCGACCTGCCGGGCGATCGGGCTGAGTAAATACGCCGACAACCTGGTGACCCGAAGTTAACAGCGCGTCCAGATGACGCGCTGCAAAATCAGGGGTTCCGGCGAAGATAATACGTAGTGTTTTAGACACGTTGATCCTTGTCTCCGGAGGACGTTATGCGCGTGAACGCATACGATCCAGTTTCTCGACTTTCTGACGAATACGCTGCTGCTTCAGGGGAGAGAGGTAATCGATAAACAGTTTACCGACCAGGTGATCCATTTCATGTTGGATACAGATCGCCAGCAGTTCGTCTGCTTCCAGCTCGAACGGTTTGCCGTCACGATCCAGTGCGCGAATCTTCACTTTCTCTGCACGCGGCACGAGAGCTCGTTGCTCTGGGATAGACAGACAGCCTTCCTCAATACCTGTTTCGCCGCTCTTTTCGAGCAGCTCAGGGTTGATCAGCACCAGACGACCTTCACGATTTTCAGAAACGTCGATAACGATAATGCGCTTGTGAATATCCACCTGCGTGGCTGCCAGACCGATACCTTCTTCCGCATACATGGTATCGAACATATCATCGACGATACGCTGAATTTCTGCATTCACTTCATTAACCGGTTCAGCGACGATGCGAAGGCGCTCGTCCGGAATATGTAACACTTGCAAAACTGCCATAAATTTCCAGAGTCGTGTTCAGGAGTTGATAAGAATACTCTCTCTATTCTAGACAAATCCCCTATCGATTGACAGCATCAGTGACCAATCGCAATGATTGCGGAGGCTGCTTATGGCAAGGGAAAGGATGACATCTACTGAGATATGGCTCCGGCTAATGAATATAGGTTCGCTATGTGGTGATGCTATGCTGGAAACGGCTAAGCAGCTGCTTAGTAAGGCCACGATTGATGACGTAGCGACCGCCGAAGCCGGACTCCCGGTAAAGCAGGCGGCGAGATTTTTTGCGCTCGCGGAAAGTGAGCTTGAACGCTGTTTGATGTGGCTTGAACAGCCGGGGAATTATCTGTTAACCGCCGATCAGCCTCTTTATCCCCCTTTACTTCGCACTGTGGTTGATTATCCCGGGGCATTATTTATCAGAGGCAACCCTGATTGCCTTAAGGCGATTCAACTGGCGGTCGTCGGTAGCCGTTCGCCTTCCTGGTATGGGGAACGCTGGGGAAAGATTCTGTGTGAGCAGCTTGCGCAATCAGGGTTCACGATAACCAGCGGGCTGGCGTGCGGCATTGACGGTGTCGCTCACAACGCCGCGTTGACGGCAAAAGGCCGCAGCGTGGCGGTTCTGGGTAATGGGCTTTTTAGCGTCTACCCCCGGCGGCATCAGTCCCTCGCTGAGCGAATTATCGAATCTGATGGCGCGATAGTCTCGGAGTTTTCTCTCGCCACTCAACCCAGACCGGGTAATTTTCCCCGTCGTAATCGAATTATTAGCGGGTTGAGCCAGGGAGTGCTGGTGGTTGAAGCGGCGTTACGCAGTGGCTCGCTTGTTACGGCAAGATGTGCGCTTGAACAGGGACGCGAAGTGTTTGCCTTGCCCGGTCCGATAGGTAACCCTGGATGTGAAGGCCCTCACTGGCTCATTAAGCAAGGCGCCACACCGGTGACGTGCGTAGAAGACATACTTGAAAATTTACAATATGGCTTGCACTGGTTAACAGATGTACCCGAAAAGCGACATTATTCGTCAGATCAGCAGGAGGTGGCATTGCCATTTCCCAAGCTCCTGGCTAACGTAGGAGATGAGGTAACACCTGTTGACGTTGTCGCTGAACGTGCCGGCCAACCTGTGCCAGTAACGGTAGCACAGCTACTTGAACTGGAGTTAGCAGGGTGGATCGCAGCTGTACCCGGCGGCTATGTCCGATTAAGGAGGGCATGCCATGTTCGACGTACTGATGTATTTGTTTGAAACTTACATCCACAACGAAGCAGAAATGCGCGTGGATCAGGACAAATTAACACGTGATCTGACCGATGCAGGATTCGAACGGGAAGATATTTACAATGCGTTGATGTGGTTAGATAAGCTGGCTGATTATCAGGAAGGCCTCGCCGAACCGATGCAGCTCGCTTCTGACCCATTGTCTGTACGCATTTATACAGCTGAAGAGTGTGAAAGGCTGGACGCCAGCTGCCGGGGATTCATCTTATTCCTTGAGCAGATTCAGGTGCTGAACCTCGAAACGAGAGAAATGGTGATAGAGCGCGTCATGGCGCTGGATACGGCAGAGTTTGAACTGGACGATCTTAAATGGGTGATCCTGATGGTTCTGTTTAATATTCCAGGCTGTGAAAATGCCTATCAGCAAATGGAAGAATTACTCTTTGAAGTGAATGAAGGTATGCTGCACTAAATCAATGAGCATCACCAAGAGTTGTTATGGCCAAATCAGTACTGTTCACGGTGCATAAAAACGAGCCCTGCCCACAGTGTGGGGCTGAACTTGTCATTCGGTCCGGGAAACATGGCCCATTTCTCGGTTGTTCATATTATCCGGAATGTGCTTATGTCCGTCCCCTGAAAAGTCAGGCGGACGGGCATATCGTCAAAATTCTGGAGGGGCAGATTTGTCCGCTTTGTGGCAGCGAGTTAGCGCTACGTCAGGGCCGCTTCGGCATGTTCATTGGCTGTAGCCGTTACCCTGAATGCGGACATACAGAACAAATTGATAAGCCCGACGAGACGGCAATTGCTTGTCCTCAGTGCCAGCGGGGGCAACTGGTGCAGCGTCGTTCTCGTTTTGGTAAGACCTTTCACTCCTGCGATCGCTATCCTGAGTGCCAGTTCGTTATCAATTTTAAACCGGTAGCGGGGGAGTGCCCTCATTGCAATTATCCGTTACTTATAGAGAAGAAAACGGCGCAAGGTATTAAACACTTCTGTGCCAGTAAACAATGTGGAAAGCCGGTGTCGGCGGATCAAACCAGTGAATAATTACCTGCAATTAGGATCCATTGCGCATGCTGTGGACGTCCTGAAAAATGAAGAAGTCATCGCCTATCCAACAGAAGCTGTCTTTGGCGTCGGTTGCGACCCTGACAGCGAGACGGCCGTAAGCCGCCTGCTTGCTTTAAAACAGCGGCCTGTTGAAAAAGGGCTCATTTTAATCGCGGCCAGCTACGAACAGCTCAAGCCCTACATTGACGACGCTATGCTCACCTCGCCACAGCGAGACGCTATTTTTAGTGCGTGGCCCGGGCCTGTGACCTTTGTTTTCCCAGCGCAGCCGACGACGCCGCGCTGGTTGACCGGGCGCTTCGATTCCCTCGCGGTTCGCGTTACCGACCATCCGCTGGTGGTGGAGCTCTGTCTTGCGTTTGGTAAACCCCTGGTGTCAACCAGCGCAAACCTGAGCGGATTACCTCCGTGTCGAACGACTGACGAGGTGCAGGCTCAGTTCGGGAGTGATTTTCCGATCGCTGTCGGCGAGACAGGAGGGCGGCTTAAACCGTCGGAAATTCGCGACGCCTTGACCGGGGAACGTTTTCGCCAGGGGTAATATGATGGAAACTTACGCTGTTTTTGGTAATCCGATCGCACACAGCAAGTCGCCCTGGATACATCAGCAATTTGCGCAACAGCTGCAGATTGAACATCCTTATGGTCGTGTGCTGGCGCCTGCAGATGCATTTGTGACTGCGCTGAATACTTTTTTCCAGGGGGGCGGTAAAGGTGCGAATGTTACAGTACCTTTTAAAGAGCAGGCTTTTGAACGGGCGGATGAGTTAACCGAGCGTGCTTCTCTTGCGGGAGCGGTGAATACGCTTAAACGGCTTGAAGATGGTCGGCTTTTGGGTGACAACACCGACGGAATTGGGCTGTTGAGCGATCTGGAAAGGTTGTCCTTTATCAAACCCGGCTTTCGGGTACTACTGATTGGCGCGGGTGGGGCATCACGAGGCGTACTGCTTCCTCTCCTTTCACTGGATTGTGCGGTGACCCTGACCAACCGAACCTTTTCACGAGCGCAAGAGTTGGCAGCACTGTTCGCACATACCGGCAGTGTGAGTGCCGTCGCGCTTGACGATCTTGCCGGTCACGACTTTGATCTTGTCATTAATGCCACGTCCAGCGGTATTGGAGGCGAAGTTCCGGCAATTCCTGCAACGCTTGTTAAAAATCATATTTATTTCTATGACATGTTCTATCAAAAGGGAAAGACGCCTTTTGTCAACTGGTGCGGACAGCATGGCGCAAAGCATCTGGCAGATGGACTGGGAATGCTGGTGGGGCAGGCGGCGCATGCGGTTTTGCTCTGGCATGGTATTTTGCCCGCTGTAGAATCGGTAATCGATAAACTGAAACGGGAACTGAATGCGTGAATCAGGCTATCCATTTTCCCGACAGAGAAAACTGGGATGAGAGTAAACAAGCGGTCTGTTTTCCGGTGCTGGTGCATGGAATGCAACTAACGTGTGCGATTACCGGTGAAACGCTGCTGCGCCGCTTTGGTGGTTCAAACCCGTTAACGGTATTTTGCGAAAATCGCTGGGATCTGGAAGAGGAAGCCAGCGATTTAATTCGCGATCGCCAGGAAGACGCTCAGGGCTGGGTCTGGTTGCCCTGAGCCAGATAGTCGTTTTTCCATTTCACGTAATTGTTCGCTGAGTATTGTAAACCTTCGATTTCCGCTTCATTTAAGGGGCGGATCTGTTTTACCGGGCTGCCTAAATAGAGAAAGCCGCACTCCAGCCTTTTGTTTTGCGGGACAAGGCTCCCGGCACCGATCATTACATCATCTTCAACGATAACACCATCCAGTAAAATGGATCCCATACCAACCAAAACCCGATTTCCGATCGTGCAGCCGTGGAGCATCACTTTGTGACCGACGGTAACATCCTTTCCGATGATCAGGGGATTGCCCTGTGGCTTCATTAAGGATTTGTGTGTCACGTGTAGAACGCTACCATCCTGAATATTAGTGCGTGCGCCCACAGCTACGTAGTTAACATCTCCCCTGATAGCCACCAATGGCCAGATACTCACGTCATCGGCTATTCGGACATCACCAATGACCACAGCGCTGGCGTCGATCATCACGCGATCGCCTTTTTGGGGAAACAGATCTTTATAAGGACGTAATAGTGCAGTCATACCTACCTCGACAGATGAACGCTATATAGAAGACTTTGATCGTATTATGTGGCCGAGGCAAGGCTAAATGCGTCAATAATTAAGCAGATCGGGCGGGATTTCAGCGAAAAGCGCAGAAAATCAACGGTCAGAAAAAAAGATCTAAAAAATGCTTGTGCTAAAAACTGGGATCCCTATAATGCGCCTCCATCGACACGGCAGATGTGAATCACTTCACAAACACCCCGGTCGGTTGAAGAGAAAAAATCCTGAAATAACGGGTTGACTCTGAAAGAGGAAAGCGTAATATACGCCACCTCGCAACGGTGAGCGAAAGCCGCGTTGCACTGCTCTTTAACAATTTATCAGACAATCTGTGTGGGCACTCAAAGTGACATGGATTCTTAACGTCGCAAGACGAAAAATGAATACCAAGTCTCTGAGTGAACATACGTAATTCATTACGAAGTTTAATTCACGAGCATCAAACTTAAATTGAAGAGTTTGATCATGGCTCAGATTGAACGCTGGCGGCAGGCCTAACACATGCAAGTCGAACGGTAGCACAGAGAGCTTGCTCTCGGGTGACGAGTGGCGGACGGGTGAGTAATGTCTGGGAAACTGCCTGATGGAGGGGGATAACTACTGGAAACGGTAGCTAATACCGCATAACGTCGCAAGACCAAAGAGGGGGACCTTCGGGCCTCTTGCCATCGGATGTGCCCAGATGGGATTAGCTTGTTGGTGAGGTAAAGGCTCACCAAGGCGACGATCCCTAGCTGGTCTGAGAGGATGACCAGCCACACTGGAACTGAGACACGGTCCAGACTCCTACGGGAGGCAGCAGTGGGGAATATTGCACAATGGGCGCAAGCCTGATGCAGCCATGCCGCGTGTGTGAAGAAGGCCTTCGGGTTGTAAAGCACTTTCAGCGGGGAGGAAGGCGGTGAGTTTAATAAGCTCACCGATTGACGTTACCCGCAGAAGAAGCACCGGCTAACTCCGTGCCAGCAGCCGCGGTAATACGGAGGGTGCAAGCGTTAATCGGAATTACTGGGCGTAAAGCGCACGCAGGCGGTCTGTCAAGTCGGATGTGAAATCCCCGGGCTCAACCTGGGAACTGCATTCGAAACTGGCAGGCTAGAGTCTTGTAGAGGGGGGTAGAATTCCAGGTGTAGCGGTGAAATGCGTAGAGATCTGGAGGAATACCGGTGGCGAAGGCGGCCCCCTGGACAAAGACTGACGCTCAGGTGCGAAAGCGTGGGGAGCAAACAGGATTAGATACCCTGGTAGTCCACGCCGTAAACGATGTCGACTTGGAGGTTGTGCCCTTGAGGCGTGGCTTCCGGAGCTAACGCGTTAAGTCGACCGCCTGGGGAGTACGGCCGCAAGGTTAAAACTCAAATGAATTGACGGGGGCCCGCACAAGCGGTGGAGCATGTGGTTTAATTCGATGCAACGCGAAGAACCTTACCTGGTCTTGACATCCACAGAATTCAGCAGAGATGCTGAAGTGCCTTCGGGAACTGTGAGACAGGTGCTGCATGGCTGTCGTCAGCTCGTGTTGTGAAATGTTGGGTTAAGTCCCGCAACGAGCGCAACCCTTATCCTTTGTTGCCAGCGGTTAGGCCGGGAACTCAAAGGAGACTGCCAGTGATAAACTGGAGGAAGGTGGGGATGACGTCAAGTCATCATGGCCCTTACGACCAGGGCTACACACGTGCTACAATGGCGCATACAAAGAGAAGCGACCTCGCGAGAGCAAGCGGACCTCATAAAGTGCGTCGTAGTCCGGATTGGAGTCTGCAACTCGACTCCATGAAGTCGGAATCGCTAGTAATCGTGGATCAGAATGCTACGGTGAATACGTTCCCGGGCCTTGTACACACCGCCCGTCACACCATGGGAGTGGGTTGCAAAAGAAGTAGGTAGCTTAACCTTCGGGAGGGCGCTTACCACTTTGTGATTCATGACTGGGGTGAAGTCGTAACAAGGTAACCGTAGGGGAACCTGCGGTTGGATCACCTCCTTACCTTAAAGAACCTGCCTTTGTAGTGCTCACACAGATTGTCTGATGAAAAATAAATAGCAAGGCGTCTTGCGATTGAGACTTTAGTGTCCCCTTCGTCTAGAGGCCCAGGACACCGCCCTTTCACGGCGGTAACAGGGGTTCGAATCCCCTAGGGGACGCCACTTGCTGGGTGTGAGTGAAAGGCACAACCAACCGATATCTCAAAACTGACTCAGTGAGTCACGTTTGAGATAGTTGCTCTTTAAAAATCTGGATCAAGCTGAAAATTGAAACGACACACAGTTATGTGTGTTCGGGTCTCTCAAATTTTCACAATCAGAGGCGAAACAGCTTCGGGTTGTGAGGTTAAGCGACTAAGCGTACACGGTGGATGCCCTGGCAGTCAGAGGCGATGAAGGACGTGCTAATCTGCGATAAGCGCCGGCGAGGTGATATGAACCTTTGACCCGGCGATGTCCGAATGGGGAAACCCAGTGTGATTCGTCACACTATCATTATGTGAATACATAGCGTAATGAAGCGAACCGGGGGAACTGAAACATCTAAGTACCCCGAGGAAAAGAAATCAACCGAGATTCCCCCAGTAGCGGCGAGCGAACGGGGAGCAGCCCGGAGTCTGAATCAGCTTGTGTGTTAGTGGAAGCGTCTGGAAAGTCGCAGGGTACAGGGTGATACTCCCGTACACGAAAGCACACTTGCTGTGAACTCGAAGAGTAGGGCGGGACACGTGGTATCCTGTCTGAATATGGGGGGACCATCCTCCAAGGCTAAATACTCCTGACTGACCGATAGTGAACCAGTACCGTGAGGGAAAGGCGAAAAGAACCCCGGCGAGGGGAGTGAAAAAGAACCTGAAACCGTGTACGTACAAGCAGTGGGAGCCTCTTTATGGGGTGACTGCGTACCTTTTGTATAATGGGTCAGCGACTTATATTCTGTAGCAAGGTTAACCGTATAGGGGAGCCGAAGGGAAACCGAGTCTTAACCGGGCGTTAAGTTGCAGGGTATAGACCCGAAACCCGGTGATCTAGCCATGGGCAGGTTGAAGGTTGGGTAACACTAACTGGAGGACCGAACCGACTAATGTTGAAAAATTAGCGGATGACCTGTGGCTGGGGGTGAAAGGCCAATCAAACCGGGAGATAGCTGGTTCTCCCCGAAAGCTATTTAGGTAGCGCCTCGTGAACTCATCTTCGGGGGTAGAGCACTGTTTCGGCTAGGGGGCCATCCCGGCTTACCAACCCGATGCAAACTACGAATACCGAAGAATGTTATCACGGGAGACACACGGCGGGTGCTAACGTCCGTCGTGAAGAGGGAAACAACCCAGACCGCCAGCTAAGGTCCCAAAGTCATGGTTAAGTGGGAAACGATGTGGGAAGGCCCAGACAGCCAGGATGTTGGCTTAGAAGCAGCCATCATTTAAAGAAAGCGTAATAGCTCACTGGTCGAGTCGGCCTGCGCGGAAGATGTAACGGGGCTAAACCATGCACCGAAGCTGCGGCAGCGACGCGTATGCGTTGTTGGGTAGGGGAGCGTTCTGTAAGCCGTTGAAGGTGGCCTGTGAGGGGTGCTGGAGGTATCAGAAGTGCGAATGCTGACATAAGTAACGATAAAGCGGGTGAAAAGCCCGCTCGCCGGAAGACCAAGGGTTCCTGTCCAACGTTAATCGGGGCAGGGTGAGTCGACCCCTAAGGCGAGGCCGAAAGGCGTAGTCGATGGGAAACAGGTTAATATTCCTGTACTTGGTGTTACTGCGAAGGGGGGACGGAGAAGGCTATGTTAGCCGGGCGACGGTTGTCCCGGTTTAAGCATGCAGGCGGAGGTTCCAGGTAAATCCGGTACCTTATTAACGCTGAGGTGTGATGACGAGGCACTACGGTGCTGAAGTAACAAATGCCCTGCTTCCAGGAAAAGCCTCTAAGCATCAGGTAACACGAAATCGTACCCCAAACCGACACAGGTGGTCAGGTAGAGAATACCAAGGCGCTTGAGAGAACTCGGGTGAAGGAACTAGGCAAAATGGTGCCGTAACTTCGGGAGAAGGCACGCTGGCGCGTAGGTGAAGTGACTTGCTCACGGAGCTGAAGCCAGTCGAAGATACCAGCTGGCTGCAACTGTTTATTAAAAACACAGCACTGTGCAAACACGAAAGTGGACGTATACGGTGTGACGCCTGCCCGGTGCCGGAAGGTTAATTGATGGGGTTAGCTGTAAGGCGAAGCTCCTGATCGAAGCCCCGGTAAACGGCGGCCGTAACTATAACGGTCCTAAGGTAGCGAAATTCCTTGTCGGGTAAGTTCCGACCTGCACGAATGGCGTAATGATGGCCAGGCTGTCTCCACCCGAGACTCAGTGAAATTGAACTCGCTGTGAAGATGCAGTGTACCCGCGGCAAGACGGAAAGACCCCGTGAACCTTTACTATAGCTTGACACTGAACACTGGTCCTTGATGTGCAGGATAGGTGGGAGGCTTTGAAGCGTGGACGCCAGTCTGCGTGGAGCCATCCTTGAAATACCACCCTTTAATGGCTGGTGTTCTAACGTAGACCCGTAATCCGGGTTGCGGACAGTGTCTGGTGGGTAGTTTGACTGGGGCGGTCTCCTCCCAAAGAGTAACGGAGGAGCACGAAGGTCAGCTAATCCTGGTCGGACATCAGGAGGTTAGTGCAATGGCATAAGCTGGCTTGACTGCGAGCGTGACGGCGCGAGCAGGTGCGAAAGCAGGTCATAGTGATCCGGTGGTTCTGAATGGAAGGGCCATCGCTCAACGGATAAAAGGTACTCCGGGGATAACAGGCTGATACCGCCCAAGAGTTCATATCGACGGCGGTGTTTGGCACCTCGATGTCGGCTCATCACATCCTGGGGCTGAAGTAGGTCCCAAGGGTACGGCTGTTCGCCGTTTAAAGTGGTACGCGAGCTGGGTTTAGAACGTCGTGAGACAGTTCGGTCCCTATCTGCCGTGGGCGCTGGAGAATTGAGGGGGGCTGCTCCTAGTACGAGAGGACCGGAGTGGACGCATCACTGGTGTTCGGGTTGTCATGCCAATGGCACTGCCCGGTAGCTAAATGCGGAAAAGATAAGTGCTGAAAGCATCTAAGCACGAAACTTGCCCCGAGATGAGTTCTCCCTGACTCTCTGAGAGTCCTGAAGGAACGTTGAAGACGACGACGTTGATAGGTCGGGTGTGTAAGCGTAGCGATACGTTGAGCTAACCGATACTAATGAACCGTGAGGCTTAACCTTACAACGCCGAAGCTGTTTTGGCGGAGAGAGAGATTTTCAGCCTGATACAGATAAAGAATTTGCCTGGCGGCTGTAGCGCGGTGGTCCCACCTGACCCCATGCCGAACTCAGAAGTGAAACGCCGTAGCGCCGATGGTAGTGTGGGGTCTCCCCATGTGAGAGTAGGGAACTGCCAGGCATCAAATTTAGCGTGCTGATATGGCTCAGTTGGTAGAGCGCACCCTTGGTAAGGGTGAGGTCCCCAGTTCGACTCTGGGTATCAGCACCACTTTATACTTAGGTTAAAGTTCGGCAAGAAGTAAAAGAATTTGTCTGGCGGCTTTAGCGCGGTGGTCCCACCTGACCCCATGCCGAACTCAGAAGTGAAACGCCGTAGCGCCGATGGTAGTGTGGGGTCTCCCCATGTGAGAGTAGGGAACTGCCAGACATCAAACAAGTAGAAAGGCCATCCGAAAGGATGGCCTTTTTGCGTTTTAAAGCGTATCAACGTTCAGGCGCTGGTAAACCCGGCGCTGCCGGGCAGAGAAAATGACTAGTGAATGACCTGCGACAGGAATGCCTGCGTACGTTCTGATTTTGGATGGGCGAAAAATTCATTCGGTGGTGCTTGCTCAACAATCTCACCTCGATCCATA
The DNA here is from genome assembly GCF_918797525.1 of unidentified bacterial endosymbiont. NCBI lineage: Bacteria > unidentified bacterial endosymbiont. Next base: position 699,760 of record NZ_OU963893.1, read on the forward strand.
AAGATCACTCTATCAGCCACGGTCCTGGCGAAACCCATCTCATGCGTAACACAAAGCATCGTCATTCCGGATTGCGCCAGCCCAATCATGGTATCCAGAACCTCTTTGACCATTTCCGGATCCAGTGCAGATGTCGGTTCATCAAACAGCATAATTTTCGGTTTCATGCACAGTGAACGGGCGATAGCAACACGCTGCTGTTGACCGCCTGATATCTGACCCGGAAATTTATTGGCATGTTCGGCGATACGCACACGTTCGAGGTAGTGCATCGCCAAAGCCTCAGCTTCTTTCTTCGGTATCTTTTGCACCCAAACTGGCGCCAGTGTACAGTTCTGCAGGACGGTCAGGTGCGGGAATAAATTAAAGTGCTGAAACACCATCCCCACTCCCTGACGCACACGTTCAATATTACGAATATCTTCATTCAGCTCGATACCATCAACAACGATGCGACCTTGTTGATGTTCCTCAAGGTGGTTAATACAGCGTATTGTCGTCGATTTTCCCGATCCTGAAGGGCCGCAAAGTACGATTCGTTCACCCTGTTTGACCTTGAGATTGATGTCTTTCAGGACGTGAAACTGTCCATACCATTTATTGACGTTTTCCAGCGTAATCATCGTGTCGGCAGGTGTCATTGTAATCTGGCTCATAATTTCCTCAGTGCGGCGTACGTCCGGTGTTAAAGCGCTTTTCCAGATGTTGGCTATAGCGCGACATGCTAAAACAGAAGATCCAGTAGATCAGGGCGGCGAAAACGTATCCCTCGGTAGACATACCCAACCAGACGGGATCAACGGTCGCCTGCTGCACGCTGCTAAAGAGATCAAACAATCCGATGATGATCACAAGGCTAGTATCTTTAAAGAGAGCAATGATAGTGTTAACAAGCCCAGGGATGACCAACTTGAGTGCTTGCGGGAGTATCACCAACCCCTGCGTTTTCCAATAGCCGAGAGCCAGTGATTCCGCTGCTTCGTACTGACCTTTAGGCAATGCCTGCAGGCCGCCGCGCACAACCTCCGCAACGTAAGCAGACTGAAATAAAATCACCCCGACCAGAGCCCGGATCAGTTTGTCTATAGTTGTGCCTTCCGTCATAAACAGTGGCAGCATGACAGACGACATAAATAGCACGGTGATAAGCGGTACGCCCCGCCAGAATTCAATGAAAATGACGGAAAGTATACGAACAACCGGCAATTTTGAACGTCGGCCAAGCGCGAGCAAAATCCCCCACGGCAGAGCACCGGCGATCCCGACCGATGCGATAATCAGCGTCAGCGTCAATCCCCCCCACTGACGAGTTTCAACCCGTTCCAGCCCAAAAAAACCGCCATACAACAACACCCATACGATAATGGGATAGACGACAGCCCAGCAGGCAATGTAACGCCCACGTTGAGGAAGTTTTTTCCAGAACATGACGAAAATGGAGGCCAGGCCAATGGCCAGCGCCAGATTAATCCGCCAGCGCTGTTCGTGAGGGTATAAGCCGTACATAAACTGACCAAATCGTTGGTGGATAAACACCCAGCAAGCGCCTGCTTTTGTGCAGTCTGCGCGAGTTGAGCCTACCCAGTTAGCCTGTAAGATTGCCCAGTTGAGCAGTGGCGGTATCAGCTCCCACATGAGCCACAGGCAGGCAATGGTCAGCAGGCTGTTACTCCAGCTGGAGAACAGATTCTTACGCGCCCAGAGAATGAAACGTCCACCCATCGAGCTGGCAGGACGCGGGGCGTGCGACACTATCGCTTTTGACATCAGAATTCCTTAGCGCTCAACCAGTGCGATACGCCGGTTATAAAGGTTCATTAACAATGAGATCGCCAGGCTGATAATTAAATAAACAGACATCGTGATAGCAATAGTTTCAATGGCTTGCCCAGTCTGATTAAGCACAGTACCGGCGAAAAGGGATACCATGTCGGGGTAACCGATGGCGGCGGCCAGCGATGAATTTTTGACAATGTTGAGGTACTGGCTGGTCAGTGGTGGAATGATGACCCGCAAAGCCTGCGGGATGATCACCTGACGAAGCGTCACCGTGTTGGGCAAACCGAGCGAACGGGCAGCCTCATGTTGTCCAAAGGGTACAGCCTGGATCCCGGAGCGGATGATTTCCGCAATAAATGCCGAGGTATAAATTGACAGTGCCAGCGTCAGCGAGGCCAGTTCCGGGATTAAAACCATTCCTCCCTGGAAGTTGAACCCCTGCAGATGTGGAATATCCCAGTGAAACGCTGCACCAAGCAGCCAGTGCGCCAGTATCGGCAGGCCGACGAAAAGTAGGACTGCGATCGGCCATGTCTTACGCAACTGACCTGTTTTAATTTGATATTTACGGTTATAGAGAAATAACCCTGCAGAGAGAGCAAGAGCGATCGCAAGAGCAGCGACAAACGCTAAAACGCCTTCGGCTATTTGTGCAGAGGGTATATATAAGCCGCGGTTACTCAGGAAAAAAAGATTCAAACGCTTCGACTGCCTGGCGTGGGCCTGGAAGATTACGCAGTACGGCGAAATACCAGAAGAAAATCTGCAACAACGGCGGAATATTGCGAAACATCTCTATATAAAGGGTGGAGAGTTTTCTAAGCAGCCAGTTTTCTGAGAGCCTGGCAAGCCCAATAAAAAATCCCAGTACAGAAGCGAAAACAATACAGAGAACGGAAACCAACAGAGTATTAAGTAAACCAACCAAAAATACGCGACCGTAGGTATCTCCTTCCTGATAATCAATGAGATGCTGAACAATACCAAAACCCGCGCTGCGATCCAGGAAGGCAAACCCGGAAGTGATCCCACGATTGTTCAGGTTAGTAACGGTGTTATGAATTAGATAAACGGCGATAATCACAATTGCGAGGATAGCAATAATCTGGAATAACCAGGCGCGGACCGCGGGGTGAGAAAAGGATATCGTGCCTTTTATGGCAGAGCGGCGATGGAACATAAACAAACCTCGGTAACCATGTCTCTGGACTGGGCACTGAATGTACAGTGCCCGTTACAGCAAATACTTAACGTACTGGCGGTGCGTACTGAATGCCGCCGTTGTTCCAGAGATTATTTTGACCGCGTGTGATCTTCAGCGGGCTTTCCGATCCAACGTTGCGCTCAAAGATCTCGGCGTAATTACCCACCTGTTTGACAATGTTGTACGCCCATCTGTTGTCCAGCTTCAGATCCTTGCCGAAATCACCCTCTTTACCCAGCAGGTGGGCCATATCCGGCGTGGATGGGTTGGCGGCCTTTTCATCAACGTTTTTCGAGCTGATACCCATCTCTTCGGCATTCAGCATAGCGAACAGCGTCCAGCGAACAATGGAGAACCACTCATCATCGCCGCGCCGTACGACAGGTCCCAGAGGTTCTTTGGAAATCACTTCAGGCAGGACAATCCATTCGGCAGGGTTGCTCAACTTGATACGCAGGGCGTAAAGCTGTGACTGATCTGACGCCAGCGTATCGCAACGTCCAGATTCCAGCGCTTTTGCCGATTCATCAGAGCGATCGAAGGTGACCGGGGTATACTTCATCTTGTTCGCTTTGAAGTAATCTGCGACGTTGAGTTCAGTATCGGTGCCAGCCTGAATACAAACGGTCGCACCGTCCAGTTCTTTGGCGCTTTTCAGACCGGCTTTATTGTGGGTGAGGAAACCGATACCGTCGTAATAGGTCACGCCAGTAAATGACATCCCCATGCCTGCGTCACGGGAAGAGGTCCAGGTGGTGTTGCGTGAGAGCATATCAACTTCGCCGGACTGGAGAGCAGTAAAACGTTCCTTCGCCGTTAGTGGAGTATATTTTACTTTACTGTCATCCCCGAAAATGGCGGCAGCGACGCCACGGCAGACATCAACATCAATACCGCTAAATTTGCCGTTAGCATCGGCATAAGAGAAGCCAGGCAAACCGTCGCTAATACCGCATTGCACAAAACCCTTCTTTTTAACGGCATCCAGCGTCGTCCCCGCATGGGCTGAACCGGCTACAGCAAACAACATGCCCGCGGCGGTCAGGCTGGCTATCATCGTCTTTTTCATTCTGCATCCTGTGTGGCGAAATTTATCGTTATAGAGGCGTTTTTAAACGCTTTTACCTGTCTGTGGCTTTGGCCAACGTTCATAAAGCAAACGTAATGCCAGGTTTCGCGCTCGACAAAATAACGGACAATTGAGCGCATAAGCTGAGTGTAGACAGGGTTAAAAAAATTGAATGCCCTTAAAGAGTGCGAAACTCCAACCTGCGCCACAAATTAGAGCAAAAGTTCATTAAGGATGGGAAAAGTAGAAAGGAGTCAACGGCGAGAAAAATGCTTTATTATTCTTTCAGGGAATAGAATGTTAATTAGGAATAAAAGCGCGGCCAGCGCCGCGCTTTCAAAAGAAATCCGACTAAAAGATATTATTTAGTCAGGGCAACAATGCCCAGCGTCAAACCCGCTATTGCGGCTGCGCCTCCTGCGATAGCACCGGCAGTTTCCCAGTTATCCTGGGTGGTGCCCTTCATGCAGGTATTCGTATGAACCAGACGGCCCTGATCGTCGTATACCGGTACACATGGCGAGTCGTGCGCGCATCCAGCAAGCAGCGCCGCGAGTAATGCAACGGAAATGAATCTTTTCATAATGTTACCTCAATATTATTTCTTATCCGCCATCAAGCCAGGAGAGCCATTAACGAACTGGAGGCTATTTTACCACCGGGGGAAGCCCGCGCTGCAGGAGGAATAATCTCAAATTATTTTGATTGTAAAAATCGTGGAGAAAGTGCGCTATGCCAAGGAGTTTATGAAGAAAATGTGAAGTTACGGATGGGGCGATTTTTACGCGAGGAAAATAAATTATCTTAATTGATGCCGTCAGCAGGCTAATTTACTGATGTATGAAAAAAGAGAGGCACCAAAGGTGCCTCCCCGGTATTAATCCTTATGACTTGTAAACCGTCTGCGGACAACCACAAAAAAGACGGGCACAAAGAAAATAGCCAGAAGGGTTGCGGATAGCATCCCGCCCATTACGCCCGTTCCAACGGCATTTTGCGCACCGCTCCCGGCGCCACTGCTAATGACCAGCGGCATGACGCCAAGAATAAAGGCCAAGGAAGTCATCAGGATAGGACGAAGGCGCATACGCGAGGCTTCCAGCGTGGCTTCGATGATCCCTTTACCCTCTTTCTCCATCAGATCTTTAGCAAATTCAACGATCAGGATAGCGTTTTTGGCCGATAGACCAATTGTTGTCAACAGGCCGACCTGGAAATAGACGTCATTATTTAAGCCGCGAAGAGATGCTGCGAGTAGCGCCCCAATGACTCCCAACGGCACTACCAGCATCACTGAGAATGGAATAGACCAGCTTTCATAAAGAGCTGCCAGACACAGGAACACCACAATCAGTGAAATCGCGTACAGGGCGGGAGCCTGGTTACCGGAAAGACGTTCCTGGTAAGACATTCCCGTCCAGTCATAGCCGATGCCGGTAGGCAGTTTTGAGGCGAGACTTTCCATCATGGCCATCGCTTCACCGGTACTTTTACCGGGTGCCGATTCCCCCAGGATCTCCATTGACGGCATCCCGTTATAACGTTCCAGACGAGGTGAGCCATATACCCATTGCGCGCTGCTAAAGGCTGAGAAAGGCACCATTTCACCGTTCGCACTTCGGACATAGAGATTGTTAATGTCTCCTGGCAACATACGGAAAGGTGCGTCGGCCTGTACGTAAACTTTCTTCACTCGGCCATGATCGATAAAGTCATTCACATAGGTCCCGCCAAGTGCCGTCGAGATCGTTTGATTGACGTCAGAGAGGCTGACGCCCAAGGCCTGAACTTTCTCTTGATCGACATTCAGTTTGAACTGAGGAGTATCTTCCAGACCGTTAGGGCGCACACGTACCAGTAAATCGGGATGTGCTTTAACCATCCCGAGCAGTTGATTACGCGCCTGAGTCAGCTGTGCATGCCCCAGGTTTGCTTGATCAATAAGCTCAAAGTCGAAGCCTGTCGCCGTACCCAGCTCGATAATGGCAGGCAGGTTAAACGGAAACACGAGGCCATCTTTAATCTGACTGAATGCCTTCGTCGCACGGCCAACAATTGACTCAACGCTGTTAACCGCACTAGGACGCTCTTCCCAGGGTTTCAGGCTTACAAATGCAATACCGGAGTTCTGGCCCTGGCCGCTAAAACTAAACCCATTAACGGTAAAGACGGATTCCACATTGGCCTTCTCTTTGTTCAGGTAATATTCCTGAACCTGATCGAGCACATGCTGAGTACGCGTTTGTGTCGCACCCGCAGGGAGCTGAACCATGGTCATAAATACCCCCTGATCCTCTTCGGGCAGGAAGGCGGTGGGCAAACGCATGAACAGTACCGCCATACCAGCAACAATAATGACGTAAACGACCAGATAGCGACCGGTCTTGCGTAAAATACCGCTCACGCTGTTGCTGTAATGTTCCACACTCTTATCAAAGAGCCCATTAAACCAGCCAAAGAAACCGCCTTTTTTCTCGTGATGTTCACTGGCCGCGGGTTTGAGGAGTGTTGCACAGAGGGCAGGGGTCAGGATCAGTGCAACCAGAACGGATAGTGCCATGGCCGAAACGATGGTCAGCGAGAACTGGCGATAGATTGCCCCTGTCGACCCACCAAAAAAGGCCATTGGAATAAAGACCGCCGAAAGCACCATGGCGATACCTACCAGTGCGCCCTGGATTTGTTCCATCGACTTCTGCGTCGCCTCTTTTGGCGGCAGTTTGTCTTCGACCATCACGCGTTCGACGTTTTCGACAACCACGATGGCATCATCGACCAGCAGGCCTATCGCCAGCACCATGCCAAACATCGTCAGGGTGTTGATTGAGAAACCGAACGCGGAAAGCACCGCAAAAGTACCCAGCAGGACCACCGGAACCGCGATGGTGGGAATGAGCGTAGCCCGCAGGTTTTGCAGGAACAGGTACATTACCAGGAAGACGAGAATAATCGCTTCAAAGAGTGTCTTGACCACTTCGTGAATAGAGATCTTCACGAACGGCGTGGTGTCGTACGGATAGACCACCTTCAAGCCTTGCGGGAAGAATTGTTGCAGTTGCGCCAGTTTGGTCTTGATGGCGGTAGCCGTATCCAGCGCGTTGGCGCCAGTTGCCAACTTAATCCCCAGACCGGTTGCCGCCTGTCCGTTAATTTTGGTGACCATATTGTAGTTTTCACCACCAAGCTCAATGCGGGCCACATCTTTCAGATGCACCATTGAGCCATCCTGGTTCACCTTCAGCGTTACGCGGCCAAACTCTTCAGGGGATTTCAGACGCGTTTGCGCAATAATAGAGGCGTTTAGCTGCTGACCAGGAACAGAAGGCGTTCCTCCTAGCTGTCCTGCGGCAATCTGGTCGTTCTGTGTTTTCAGCGCAGTGATCACATCCAGAGGCGTTAGCTGATATTTATTCATCGCATTGCTGTCGAGCCAGATACGCATCGCATATTGGGCGCCAAACAGCTGAACATCCCCCACACCGGAAGTTCGACTAATCGCATCTTTCACGTTGGAGGCGACATAGTCAGAAATATCATCCTGAGTGAGGTTTTTATTATCGGAAACAAAGCCTGCAACCAGCAGGAAGCTGCTGCTAGATTTCTCAACCCCAATCCCCTGCTGCTGCACCTCTTGCGGCAGCAGCGGCATGGCGAGCTGAAGTTTGTTCTGCACCTGTACCTGTGCAATGTCCGGATCAGTGCCTGACTGGAAGGTCAGCGTAATGGTGACACTACCTGCAGAGTCGCTGGTGGACGACATATACATGAGGTTATCGATACCATTCATGTTCTGCTCGATAACCTGCGTCACCGTATCCTGTACCGTCTGGGCATCAGCGCCAGGGTAGGTTGCGGTTATGGCAACGGCAGGGGGCGCAATCGTGGGATACTGCGCTACGGGCAGTTTAAGAATGGCCAGCCCGCCCGCAATCATCAGGATGATGGCGAGTACCCAGGCAAAAACCGGCCTCTGTATAAAGAAATTAGCCATGTAGTCGTCCCTTAACTGGCTGGATTTGCGGCGGTATCAGGAATGGCGACAACGGTAGCGCCAGCTTTGGCTTTTTGTAAGCCGCTGACAATAACGCGGTCACCGTTTTTCAGCCCTTCAGTCACCAGCCAGCGATCGCCAATAGCCTGTGGTGCAACGACTGTACGCGACTCAACTTGATTTTTATCGTTAACCACCAGCACCGTTGCATCGCCGCGCGGTGTACGGGTTACGCCCTGCTGTGGAATCAAAATGGCACCAGGCTGGGTACCCTGATCAATGCGAGCGCGCACGAACATGCCTGGCAGCAGCATATGTTGAGGGTTCGGGAAAATCGCGCGTAAGGTTATTGAACCGGTGCTTTCGTCGACCGAAACATCAGAGAACTGCAGCGTGCCCTTGAGTGGGTAGGGCTGACCATTCTCCATTAAAAGCTCGACGGTGCTGGGGGTGTCGCCCTTTTGCAGGCTGGTCTGCTTCAGGCGCATGAAATCATTGCTGGACTGGGTGACATCAACATAAATTGGATCAAGCTGCTGTACCGTTGCCAGCGCAGTTGCTTGCCCACTGGTGACCAGTGCTCCTTCGGTAACGCTGGATTTGCCTATGCGTCCATCAACAGGTGAGGTAACTTTGGTGTAGGCCAGGTTAATCCGGGCAGTCTCAACGCCGGCCTGTGCGGAAACGACGCTGGCATCAGCCTGTTGCGCCGTGGCTACGGCCTGATCGTATTCTTGTTTACTGACATACTGCGTGCCAACCAGGGGGATATAACGCTTCACCGTAAGATGTGCAATCCTGGCGGCTGCCTGAGCCTTCAGCAGCTCGGCCCTGGCGTTATCATAGGCCGCCTGGTACGTTGCGGGATCGATCTGATAAAGGGAGTCGCCCGCTTTCACGTCGCTACCTTCAGTAAAATTGCGATGCAATATTATGCCGCTAACCTGGGGGCGAACCTCTGCAACGCGATAGGCATCCGTTCTGCCTGGAAGTTCTGTCGTGACCGTCAGCGGAGCGCTTTTCACAATATGCACGCTGACCTGAGGGGCTTGCGGTTGTGGCTGCTGGTTATTTTGCCCATCGCATCCGGTGAGCAGTGCGGCGCAGACAACAAAACCGGCTACGGGCAAGAGTCTGAGATGATTCGTCATTATTGTTCCTTTAAATACCCATAAACCGATATTTTCATTGATCGGTAGCAGGGGCAGGGGGCAAAACAAAATGTAGCTGTACATAGTAATGATGTTATTTGATGATTTTTAATTTATCCGTGCGAATGGAAGTGCCTGGGAGTAAAAATCAGAATCAGACTCTATTCATTCTGAGATATACGTCGTCTGTTTTTATTCAATAAATGCGAATAAATGATACTATTCATTCATTTTGTGAATTAAATACATAAAACATATTTAGATAATTTATAAATTCAGCGAATAGACTTTTTTTGTACAAAATTAACAGCGTATTTTAGAGATAATGTTGTTCACCCGTCTCAACGGTATCTTTTGATAATGCATTCCCCTTGTGAGTAACGAGTAGCGGTCTATGGCACGCAAAAAGAAAGAAGAGGCTCAGAAAACACGGCAACAGTTGATCGAGGCCGCCATCGAACAGTTTGCTACGCGTGGCGTGGCGAACACTACGCTTACGGACATCGCTGATGCAGCGAAGGTCACTCGCGGGGCGGTTTACTGGCATTTTTGCAGTAAATCGCAACTATTTAATGCCATCTGGGAACAGCAGTTACCGCTACGCGAAATCATACGCGACAGACTGTCTCTTTCGGAAAATGATGATCCGTTATTAATTCTACGTGAGCAATTTATTACTGCATTGCAATATATTGCTCGTGAGCCTCGTCAGTGCGCGTTGTTACAAATTCTGTATCATAAATGTGAATTTAATAGCGATATGATTGCAGAGTGTGAAATCAGAAAACGTATCGGTTTCAATTACGCGCTGTTACGCGCCACCCTGGAAAGATGTATTGCGGCCAATGTCATTTCGACGCAAGTCAATATTGACCTGACATTGATCGTCTTCCATGGTTTTTTTAGCGGGATAATTAAAAACTGGCTAATGAATAGCGACAGTTTCAATCTTTATCAGCAGGCCCCCGCTCTGGTCGATAACATTCTGGCTACACTACCCTTAAAGCGCGTATCGCCGGGGTTGGGCGGAAAGAATGATGACCACAAAAGAGAAGACGACGAGAATGAGGTCTGTATTGGCTAACCAGCCTGGTTGAAACGCATGGGAGGTTAGCAAGGATTGGCGTGATGTTCGCGGCTTACTCAAGCGCGGAGCAATTGACGAGCTTTAACGGATTCACGGAATTCATATTGCGACACTTATCGGTTTCGGTGCTCATGAGCTCAATCCATTGCATCAGTAGCGCATCGAAAATGAAAACTGAGATAGCAAATACAACCAGCCACCAGTATTTACGAATCATTGTGTCGTTCCAGGAAAAGATAAGCCGTAAGGTGGTGGAAATATACACGAAAAGTAGCGGTTTTAAAGCGCGAAAGTGAAGGTTTACAAAGCATTGACGATGGCAGATGCGGGCAATAAAAAAGGCGCTTCCCCATGCCGGTTAGCGCCTTTTTAAACAAGCAGTTAGCTAATCGAAATTAGTTCATGCCGTATTTTTTCAATTTCTTACGCAGAGTACCACGGTTGATACCCATCATCAGCGCAGCGCGGGTTTGGTTACCGCGGGTGTATTGCATCACCATGTCCAACAGTGGCTGTTCAACTTCAGCCAATACCAGCTCATACAGGTCATTAACATCCTGACCGTTCAGTTGAGCAAAATAGTTCTTCAGTGCCTGTTTAACCGAGTCACGCAGGGGCTTTTGAGTTACCTGGTCCTGAGAGTTAACGGTAGATACGGTCAGTACGTCAGAATTTACGCGTTGTTCGAACATAGTTCTGTCAGCTCTTTATTTCATTACGCAAGATTTTCGAAGTATGCCTCCAACGCCTCCAGCTGTACGCTGGCATCCTCTATGGCGTTGAATGTGCGCCGAAACTGGTCATTTGGAGCGTACTCCTGGAGATACCAGGATACGTGTTTACGCGCAATTCGGTACCCTTTTGCCTGACCATAGAAGCCATGCAATTCCCGAACATGCGAACAAAGCAAGCGCTTAACCTCTGCCATAGGCAGGGGAGCAAGCAGCTCTCCAGTGTCCAGATAGTGCTGGATTTCCCGAAAGATCCAGGGTCTTCCCTGAGCTGCACGTCCTATCATCAGAGCATCAGCTCCCGTATAGTCGAGCACAGCTCTGGCTTTAAGCGGGTCAGTAATGTCGCCATTCGCGATAACCGGAATGGAAACTTTCTGCTTAACTGTCCGAATGCTGTCGTATTCAGCTTCACCATTGAACAAACAGGCGCGTGTGCGTCCATGAATGGTCAGGGCCTGAATGCCACAGTCTTCAGCCAGTTGGGCAATCTCTACACAGTTACGGTGTTCCGGCGACCAACCCGTGCGAATCTTCAACGTAACAGGAACGTCCACCGCGCTGACAACCGCCGTCAGGATTGACTGCACCTGGCCGGGGTATTGCAGAAGGGCTGAACCTGCAAGCTTGCGATTCACTTTTTTGGCCGGGCAACCCATATTGATATCAATAATCTGGGCACCACTTTCCACGTTGATACGCGCGGCATCCGCCATCTCTTCAGGCACGCTTCCGGCGATTTGCACGGTGCGAATACCTGGCTCATCAACGTGCACCATCCGCAAGCGGGACTTATCGCTTTCCCAAACCTGCGGGTTAGACGACATCATCTCGGATACGGTTAAACCGGCTCCCATCTCGTAACACAGCGTCCTGAACGGCCGGTCTGTAATACCTGCCATTGGGGCTGCAATCAGGCGATTTCTGAGCTGGTGGTGTCCGATGCGCATGAGTTAAGAAATGACCATACTGTGACTGCAAGGCGGCGTATATTACGCATTTTTTGCACGAGATGAAAGGCCAAACTTTGAACAATCCTCTGTTGTAGATCAAAGAATCGCCGCTCAGTCTTATCTATTCAAATAATCTATGATTAAAATCATCGGCTTACGTTCGTGTGGTTATTTTATGTGCGCTTACAATTTCCCAAAACTTATCATCATTTCTGAGTAAATGAATCACCTGGGCGGGATAATCTGCTGTTTTTAGCAGCAGATTTGCCTCCTTCTTTGAGATCTGGCTCGCATTTTAGAACAAGATCTTCGGTGGAGGAGGCCGGCATTTTGTGTTGCAGAGGGAAGCGCTGGCATGGTCTGGAAACATACCAAAAACTTACTTTTTACGACCAGTAATGCGACACCACTCTTCTTTCTCGATGACCGGGTCAAGTGCGAAGAGGTCGGCGTAAGCTTCACAGACACTATCAGCCTGGCTTGCCAGAATACCGGAAAGGCCCAACAGACCGCCCTCAACGGGCAGCACGCTGATTAAAGGAGCCAGTTCACGTAACGGGCCGGCCAGGATGTTTGCCACCACGACATCGGCTTTCATGGACTCTGGCTGCGTGTCCGGCAGATAAAGCTCAAGCCGATCGGACACACCGTTACGTTCGGCGTTATCGCGGCTTGCCTGAATCGCCTGTGGATCGATATCGATCCCGATGGCTTTTGCGGCACCCAGCTTCAGCGCGGCAATAGCGAGGATCCCGGAACCGCACCCGAAATCGATCACCGTCTTGCCGTCCAGATCCAGACCATCCAGCCACTGCAAACAGAGTGATGTGGTGGGATGGGTGCCGGTACCAAACGCCAGACCCGGATCAAGCATCACGTTAACCGCATTTTCATCCGGCACGTCACGCCAGCTCGGGCAGATCCACAGACGGTTACCGAACTGCATCGGGTGGAAGTTATCCATCCATTCGCGTTCCCAGTCTTTATCTTCCAGCTGTTCGATTTTGTGCACAAAACCCACGCCCAGCAGGGGATGGTTTTCCAGAACGGCTACCACCTCTTTCATGTTGGTTTCTGCATCGAACAGGCCGATAACGTCTGTATCACCCCACAGGCGGGTCTCGCCCGGCAGTGGCTCAAAGACCGGCGTGTCATGCGTGTCCTGAAAGGTGATAGAGACCGAGCCGGCCTCTATCAGCGCATCACTCAGCTCTTCGGCGTTAGCGCCGGTTGTGTTCAGTTTTAGTTGGATCCACGGCATGGCAAACTCTTTATTTATCAGTAGAAATGATAGCGGGCTGTGGGACGGGCTGACCGAAACGGTTCCCCACCACAAACGCCAGTAAACTTAGCAGTAACGACGGCACAATCGGATGAAAGCCCAGGTACTGGATCTTGAACGTAGCGAGCACAGCATAAAGCACTCCGCCAACAATCATGCCGCTTAACGCGCCCGCAGCGTTGGCGCGCTCCCAGTAAAGCCCCAATACCAACGGCCACAGGAACACGGCTTCGAGGCCACCAAACGCCAGCAGGTTAAGCCAGATGATCATCTCCGGTGGGCGCCAGGCGGCAAGCAGCAGCAATGCGCCGAGAACCAAAGTAATCACTGCAGACATGCGCTTAAGCCGTCGTTCATTTTCAACCTGCTCGGGGCGCAGGTTCAGATAGAGATCTTTAATGATCGTCGCGGAACTTTGCAGGAGCTGAGCGTTGATTGTCGACATAATGGCAGCCATTGGTGCGGCAAGGAAAATCCCGGCCGCAAACGGCGGAAGCACTTTGACCATCAGGGTTGGGATCACCAGGTCCGGCACGGTAAGGTCCGGAATAACCGCACGGCCTAATGCCCCCGCCAGATGCATACCAAACATCAGGATCGCCACCACGATAGTCCCGATTATAATACCCCTGTGCACGGCTTTGCTGTCTTTGTAAGAGATACATCGCACGGCGGTATGCGGCAGGCCAATCACCCCGAAGCACACCAGCACCCAGAACGAGGTCATAAAGGCGGGTGAAAGAATGTCATCCGCCCCCTGCGGAGAAACCAGTTTTGGGTCAATGGCTCCGAGGGTTTCGACGGCATGACCTAGCCCACCCGCAGCGTGAACAATCCCTACCAGCAGCACGATAGTGCCAATGAGCATGACCATGCCCTGCATCGTATCGTTCAGTACGCTGGCCCGGAATCCGCCGAAGGCGGTATACAGCGCGATACTCACCCCAAAAATAAGCAGGCCCGTCACGTAGGGGATCCCGGCAGCCGTTTCCAGTAAGCGAGCCCCGCCGATAAACTGTACCGTCATTGCACCAATAAAGGCCACCAGCAGGCTCAGGCTCGCCAGCCACACCAGCACGCGGCTTTGATAGCGAGCAAACAGCATATCGTTCAACGTCACGGCATTATAACGGCGGGCCAGAATGGCAAACTTTTTACCCAATATACCCAGAGAGAGCCAGACGGCAGGCAGTTGGATCATCGCCAGCAGCACCCAGCCTAAGCCGTATTTATAGGCAGCACCGGGGCCGCCGATAAATGAACTGGCGCTGATGTAGGTCGCGGTAAGCGTCATGGCAAGCACGACGCCGCCCATCGAGCGGCTGCCGAGAAAATACTCATTCAGGAAAGAGCCGGTCGTCCTTTTACGCATGGCATAAACTGACAGACCAAACACGATTAATAAGTAAGCAATAAGCGGCAGAATGACTTCAAGCTGCATCATCATCCTCCAGGGGAATAGCGCGATAGATAAATTTCACCATCGCCCAGCACAATACAATAAACACCAGCGGGACCAGCAGGCAGGCCATTTCAAACCAGTGCGGCAGGCCGGTGATACCGATGGCGGAATCAGGTAAGTAAGCAGTTACTAACCATGCGACGAGATAGAGAAGGGTCAGCCACAGCGCCCAGCGCGCTTCTTTATGGGCCTGAACAAAACGCTTGTCCATTTGTTGTCCCTTGTGGATGAAGAAAGCGAGGATTGTACATGATGGGGCATCGCTCTCCCCAGAAATAAAAAAGGCCGGATCATCCGGCCTTTTCGCGTTAATGCAGTCTTACTTCTCGTGCAGACCGAGTTTTTTCTCCAGATAGTGGATGTTAGTTCCACCGTTCTGGAAGTGCTCGTCGCTCATGATGCGCATCTGCAGATCAACGTTTGTTTTGATCCCGTCGATGATCAGCTCCTGCAGGGCGTTCTTCATGCGGGCAATCGCCACGTCACGGTTTTCGCCGTAGCAGATAAGCTTACCGATCATTGAGTCATAGTACGGCGGTACGGTGTAACCGGCGTAGATATGAGACTCCCAGCGTACACCAAAGCCACCCGGCGCGTGGAAACGCGTGATTTTACCCGGGCTTGGCAGGAAGGTGTTCGGGTCTTCGGCGTTAATACGGCACTCTACCGCATGGCCTTTTACCACAACTTCTTCCTGTTTGATGGACAGAGGTTGACCGGCTGCGATACGCAACTGTTCTTTAATCAGGTCAACGCCGGTGATCATTTCGGTAACCGGGTGTTCAACCTGAATGCGGGTGTTCATCTCAATGAAATAGAACTCGCCGTTTTCAAACAGAAACTCAAATGTACCTGCCCCGCGATAGCCGATATCGACGCAGGCTTTGGAGCAACGCTCGCCGATGTAACGACGCAGTTCCGGGGTAATGCCCGGGGCTGGGGCTTCTTCAACCACTTTCTGGTGACGACGCTGCATGGAGCAGTCACGCTCTGCCAGATAGATAGCATTACCCTGACCGTCAGCCAGCACCTGAATTTCGATGTGGCGTGGGTTTTCCAGATATTTTTCCATGTACACCATGTCATTGCTGAACGCGGCTTTCGCTTCAGCTTTGGTCATGGAGATGGACTGAGCCAGTTCAGCATCGCTACGCACTACGCGCATACCGCGACCGCCGCCGCCGCCGGACGCCTTGATGATAACCGGGTAGCCAATGCGTTTAGCATGCGCGCGGTTAGCATCCATGTCGTCGGTCAGAGGGCCGTCAGAGCCGGGTACGGTTGGCACGCCGGCTTTTTTCATGGCGGTAATTGCAGACACCTTATCGCCCATCAGGCGGATGGTGTCGGCTTTAGGGCCGATGAAAATAAAGCCAGAGCGTTCAACCTGCTCAGCAAAGTTGGCGTTCTCAGAGAGGAAGCCATAACCCGGGTGAATAGCCACCGCGCCGGTGATTTCAGCGGCGCTGATGATAGCCGGGATATTCAGATAACTTTTCACGGAGGGAGCCGGGCCAATACAGACCGTCTCATCCGCCAGCAATACGTGTTTTAAATCGCGATCCGCGCTTGAATGCACAGCAACGGTCTTAATGCCCAGCTCTTTACAGGCACGAAGGATACGCAGTGCAATCTCGCCGCGGTTGGCGATAACAATTTTATCCAGCATGTTCGCCTCGTTACTCGATGACGACCAGCGGCTCGTCAAACTCTACCGGCTGACCACTTTCGACCAGAATCGCTTTTACAGTACCTGATTTGTCTGCTTCGATCTGGTTCATCATTTTCATGGCTTCAACGATACACAGGGTATCGCCGACATTGACTTTCTGACCGACTTCGATGAACGCTTTCGCGTCCGGGCTCGGGGTGCGGTAGAACGTCCCAACCATTGGGGAACGTACGATGTGACCACTGATTTCTGCAGCTGCTGCAGGTGCGGCTTCTGCTGCAGGTGCAACGGCAGCGGCAAGCGCTGGTTGTTGCTGCATCATCGGCGCAGCGTAAGCCTGCTGCATGACCGGGAAGCTAGCGGCTGGGGCTGCACGGCTGATGCGTACAGACTCTTCGCCTTCAGAAATTTCCAGTTCGGAGATGCCTGATTCTTCAACCAGCTCGATCAGTTTTTTAATCTTACGAATATCCATGAGTGGGTTCCGTACTCTTGTTTAGTGTGATTGTGACAAGCGTTTTACCGCTGTCTGTAAAGCGTATGAATAACCGTCTGCGCCCAATCCACAGATAACGCCAGCGGCGATATCTGACAGATAAGAATGGTGGCGGAACGGCTCACGGGCATGCACGTTACTCAGGTGGATCTCGATAAACGGGATACTCACCGCGAGCAGTGCATCGCGAATCGCAACACTGGTGTGCGTAAACGCGGCCGGATTGATCAGGATATAGTCCACAGTGTCTTTAGCCTGATGAATACGGTCGATGATTGCGTACTCCGCATTAGACTGAAAATGGTCCAAATCCACATCGAGTGACGCTGCTTCCGTGCCTAAACGGTTAACAATTTCACTCAATGTCAGCGTGCCGTACTTCTCTGGCTCACGGGTGCCGAGCATGTTCAGGTTCGGTCCGTTTAAAACTAAGATTTGGTACTTATCAGCCATTGTGCTGCTATCTCCTGCGATTCTCCGGTAAAAAACAAAATATACCTTCGAAGCGCGATTGTCACCTTTTCAGAGGTCTAAAACCTCCGTCAGGAAAACCAGGGTCGCACATTATAACGATTTCGTAGCATTTGGCAGCTAAATACTGGTCTTATCAGGGAAGATTATCAACCACGATCCGAAAAAGAACTGCGGTTGATAAGTAATCTGCGGGAAAACGCACAGTTTCGCGAACTATCGCAACCACTGGCGAAACTTCTTATAACGCCACGCTAAAAGCGCCACAGCCAGTAGCGCGTAGAGGATTGGCTGCGGGGATAAAATTTTCACCGACCACAAATAATGCACGGGCGCGAGGATCGCCACCAGATAAACAGCGTTGTGCAACAATTGCCAGCGCCTGCCCAGTTTTCGCTGGGCATATTGCGTGGACGTCAGCGTTAACGCCAGTAAGATCAGCCAGCCTACGATACCCAGGGTCAGATAAGGGCGTGTTACCAGTTCGCGACCCAGCAACGCCATATTGTTAATCCCCAGCTCCAGCAGCGCATAGCTGGTAAGGTGTAAGGTCGCCCAGGTAAAACACCACAGCCCCAAAAGACGGCGGGTGCGTATCAATAATGGCTGTTTAGCGTAGCGTGCTAACGGTGAGACCAGCAAGGTTGCCAGTAAAAATTTCAGAGCCATCCTACCGGTAAAATGCTGGATATCTTTTGCCGGGTCGGCGCTAAAAAAGCCCTGACTGGCGGCCCAGAACAGCCAAATAAAAGGCAGCAGCCCGGCCAAATGCAGTAGCACCTTTAGCCAGGCGATCTGCTTAGTGGTTAAACGCACTTAAAAATTCTCCCGTAAGTTAAGCCCACGGTAGAGAGAGGCCACTTCATCCGCATAACCGTTAAACAGCAGCGTTGGCTGACGCTTCACGTCCAGCGCGCCGCCGGAACCGATAAAGCGTTCCGTGGCTTGCGACCAGCGGGGGTGATCAACATGCGGGTTCACGTTGGCGAAGAAACCGTACTCGCCCGGCGCGGCGAGGTTCCAGGTGGTCGGCGGACGCTCACGGGTGAGTTTAATGCTGACGATGGATTTAATACCCTTGAAGCCATATTTCCACGGCACGGTTAAGCGGATGGGGGCGCCGTTTTGCGGTGGAAGGGCTTTGCCGTAAACGCCCACGGTCAGAAGCGTCAGGGGATGCATCGCTTCGTCGAGGCGTAATCCTTCAACATAAGGATAGTCCAGCCCGCCGCCGATAAATCGGTCTTTCTGGCCCGGCATCTCGTCCGGGGCATAGCGCGTCTGGAAGGAGACATACTTCGCGTTGCTGGTGGGCTCAACCATCGCCAGCAGCTTATGCAGCGGAAACCCCACCCAGGGTATCACCATCGACCAGGCTTCTACGCAACGCATGCGATAGATGCGCTCTTCAAGCGGGAAGCGGGTCGTAAGGTCGTGGTGATCCAGGGTCAGCGGTTTTGCGACTTCGCCGTCAATTTTCAGCGTCCAGGGATTGGTTTTCATGCTGCCTGCGTTGGCGGCAGGGTCGGCTTTATCAAGTCCGAATTCATAGAAGTTGTTATAGCCGGTGACTTTATCTTCCGGCGTCAGCGCCAGGCTGTTTTGCCATTGAGCGGGTTTCGTAAAGGTGAGTGGCGCACCGGAAGGGGCTTTCGGGCGGTCATTGCCTTTAAACCAGTCGAGCAGGTCGGCATGAGCCGCAGGGGTAAGCGTCAGGGCGGTGGCGCTGATGCCAAGCATTTTCAGGATCTGGCGGCGCTGTAACATAAAGACAGATTCCGCCGTTACGTCGGCTTCCGTCAGTTTTCGGGTTTTCATGGCATCCTCCGGCATGCGTTTTTATAAGCATGACGGAGGAGAGGGATTCACGCGAATATGTCACGAAAATTTGAACATTAGGCAATTTTCACCAGCGCGCGCCCGTGGAACTGGTTGTCCATAATTTTACGGGCATACTCGGGTGCCTGGCTGAGGGTAATCTCCGTTGCGCTGTGGGTGAAAAATGATTCTGGCAGGTCGCGCGCCAGACGCTCCCAGGCCTCTGTGCGTCGGGCCGCCGGAGTCATGACGGAATCAACACCCTGCAGACGCACGTTGCGCAGGATAAAGGGCATGACGGTGGTCGGCAGGGCGAATCCACCCGCCAGACCGCAGGCCGCCACGCAGCCACCGTAGTTCATCTGCGCCAGGACTTTCGCCAGCACCTTGTCGCCGACGGTATCAACCGCACCTGCCCAGAGCTGTTTCTCCAGCGGACGCGTTTCGGCAAACTCCTCGCGACCCAGAATTCGGTTAGCGCCGAGCTGCCGTAAATAATCATGGGTACTTTCACGGCCAGAGACCGCAACGACCTGATAACCCCGCTTATGCAGCAACGTCACCGCCGTGCTGCCAACGCCGCCGCTGGCGCCGGTCACCACAATCTCGCCGGACTCGGGGCGAATACCGGCATCTTCCAGCGCCATCACGCACAGCATGGCGGTAAAACCTGCGGTGCCAACGATCATCGCGTTACGTCCATCCATGCCTTTCGGCATCGGTACCAGCCAGTCGCCCTTCACGCGCGCCTGTGTTGCCAGCCCGCCCCAGTGATTTTCTCCCACGCCCCAACCGGTGAGCAGCACCTGTTGTCCGGCGTGGAAGCGAGGATCTTCGCTGGTATGAACCCGGCCCGCAAAATCAATACCTGGAATCATCGGGAAATTTCGGATGATTTTACCTTTGCCCGTAATCGCAAGGGCATCTTTATAATTCAGACTGGACCAGTCGATGTCGACGGTGACCTGGCCTTCGGGCAGTTGGCTCTCCTCTAAGGCTTGCACCGAGGCAACGGTTTTGCCGTCCTGCTGTTCTAAGATCAAAGCCTGCATATAAGGTCCTCGCTACGCGGATGATTGGAAAATAATTTCTGAAGACTATACTCGCTCAATGAAACGCCATGCCGATTTAACGCAATAAATTGCCAGATACACCAGGTTTGGTAGTATGCCGCATCTAAAATGCAAGTTAGCGCTCACTTGCTGCCCCTTCAACCCACGGAGTAATCTCAAGGATGCGATTAACCACGAAGTTCTCAGCTTTTATCACACTGCTGACCGGACTCACCATTTTTGTCACGCTGCTTGGCTGCTCTCTGAGCTTTTATAACGCCATCCAGGATAAACTGGTCAATCGGGTACATTCTGTTGCGTCCGTTATTGATACTCGCCTTATTACGACCCCGCTCCCGGCACTGTCTCAAGAGCTGGATGAGCTGATGGTACCTGTTGATATTGTTGAGATCGACATTAAGCAGGGAAAGCATCAGGTCTTCAAACATGTACGTCAGAGTAGCTATCGTCCTGCAGGGGCGGTGAATCAATATCGGGAAATGACGATCCACTCCCTTAAAAACCCTGGGATGACGATCCGGATTGTCTACCTGGACCCGATTACCAGTTACCTCCACTCGATGTTGACTACCGCTCCACTCACTGTCGCTGTCGCGTTTATCGTCCTGATAATCTTTCTCGCGGTCCGCTGGCTGCGCCGTCAGCTCTCCGGCCAGGAGCTGCTGGAAACGCGTTCTGTTCGGATCCTCAACGGCGAACGTGGTCCGCAGGTCCGTGGTACGGTCTATGAATGGCCCTCGCGCACCAGCAGCGCGCTGGATGTATTACTCTCTGAAATCCAGTTTGCCAGTGACCAGCGCAGCCGCATGGATTCGCTGATCCGTTCCTACGCCGCGCAGGATAACAAAACCGGCCTCAATAACCGGTTGTTCTTTGATAATCAACTGGCTACCTTGCTGGACGACCCGGAAAAGGTCGGGGCGCACGGCGTGGTGATGATGATCCGTCTTCCTGATTTTGATCTGCTTCACGACACCTGGGGTAAGCGCGCGGTGGAAGAGAATCTCTTTACGCTTATCAACCTGCTATCGACCTTTATTATGCGCTACCCGGGTTCGCTGCTGGCCCGTTACCATCGAAGCGATTTTGCCGTGCTGTTACCCCATCGCACGCTTAAGGAGTCGGAAAGTATCGCCAGCCAGCTGCTCAAGGCCGTGGATGGGTTGCCGCAAAGCAAAATGCTCGACAGAGATGATATGGTGCATATCGGTATCTGCGCCTGGCGCGGGGGGCAGCCGACGGAACAGGTAATGGAACATGCCGAGGCGGCAACCCGCAATGCCGTATTGCAAGGGGCGAACGGCTGGGCGGTATACGATGATACGCTGCCGGAAAAAGGGCGCGGCAACGTGCGCTGGCGAACGCTGATTGAGCAAATGCTGAGTCGCGGCGGGCCGCGTATTTACCAAAAGCCCGCGGTTATGAAAAACGGCAATGTTCATCACCGTGAGCTGATGTGTCGTATTTTCGACGGTACGGAAGAGGTTATTTCAGCGGAATATCTCCCGATGGTGATGCAGTTTGGCCTTTCCGAAGAGTATGACCGCCAGCAAATTACGCGGCTAATTCCGTTTTTATCGTACTGGCCGGAAGAAAATTTAGCCTTGCAGGTCACCGTTGAGTCGTTAATTCGCCCCCGTTTCCAGCGCTGGCTACGCGATACGTTAATGCAATGTGAAAAATCGCAACGCAAACACATTATTTTTGAACTTGCTGAGGCAGATGTAGGTCAACACATCAACCGGTTACGTCCGGTGGTACGTTTGATCAACGCGTTGGGCGCGCGAGTGGCGGTCACGCAGGCGGGCTTGACGCTGGTCAGTACCCGCTGGATTAAGGAACTGGATGTTGAGTTATTAAAGCTGCATCCAGGGCTTATCAGAAATATCGAAAAACGCACGGAAAATCAGCTGCTGGTGCAGAGTCTGGTGGAGGCATGCAAGGGAACACAAACGCAGGTATTTGCCGCGGGCGTGCGCTCCAGAGGCGAATGGCAGATGTTGGTAGATCGCGGGGTGAAGGGGGGGCAAGGCGATTTTTTTGCTTCCTCTCAGCCGCTTGACACGAATGTGAAAAAATATTTGCAAAGATACTCTGTTTGACCTGCCGTTTACTTTGTTTTCACGTAGAATATCGCGCCTGTAGCTTTGAGTATGACGAGCAAAAAAGCCAGTAAACGACCTTTAACGGGTTACAAATGAAAGTGAGGAACGTTACTGTTAACACAGCCCTGACGAACTCAGGGGATGCATTTGTAACAAAGGAAACGGACTGCACAAATTTTCACCGTAGCAGATGATTTTTGCGCCTTGTCGCTGCTGCGTGTGGTTGGTAAAGTAAGCGGATTTTGTTTTCCGCCCCAGCTTTCAGGATTATCCCTTAGTATGTTGAAAAAATTTCGTGGCATGTTTTCCAATGACCTGTCCATTGACCTGGGTACCGCGAATACCCTTATCTATGTAAAAGGACAAGGCATCGTATTGAATGAGCCTTCCGTTGTGGCCATTCGTCAGGATCGTGCTGGCTCGCCGAAAAGCGTTGCTGCAGTAGGTCATGACGCGAAGCAGATGCTGGGTCGTACCCCTGGCAACATCGCCGCCATCCGCCCAATGAAAGACGGCGTTATCGCCGATTTCTTCGTGACTGAAAAAATGCTTCAGCACTTCATCAAGCAGGTTCACAGCAACAGCTTCATGCGTCCAAGCCCGCGTGTTCTGGTGTGTGTGCCGGTTGGCGCAACCCAGGTAGAACGTCGCGCAATCCGCGAATCCGCTCAGGGTGCGGGCGCACGTGAAGTCTTTCTGATTGAAGAGCCGATGGCTGCGGCTATCGGTGCTGGTCTGCCTGTCTCAGAAGCTACCGGTTCTATGGTTGTTGATATCGGTGGCGGCACCACTGAAGTTGCGGTTATCTCCCTGAACGGCGTGGTTTATTCCTCCTCCGTGCGTATCGGTGGTGACCGTTTCGACGAAGCCATCATTAATTACGTTCGCCGTAACTACGGCTCTCTGATCGGTGAAGCGACCGCAGAGCGTATCAAGCACGAAATCGGTTCTGCTTATCCGGGTGATGAAGTCCGTGAAATCGAAGTTCGCGGCCGTAACCTGGCTGAAGGGGTACCACGCGGTTTTACGCTGAACTCCAACGAAATTCTGGAAGCGCTGCAAGAGCCGCTGACCGGTATCGTGAGCGCGGTAATGGTTGCCCTGGAGCAGTGTCCGCCAGAGCTGGCGTCCGACATCTCCGAGCGCGGTATGGTTCTGACCGGTGGTGGTGCGCTGCTGCGTAACCTCGACCGCCTGTTAATGGAAGAGACAGGAATTCCGGTCGTAGTTGCAGAAGATCCACTGACTTGCGTCGCCCGTGGTGGTGGCAAGGCGCTGGAAATGATCGACATGCACGGCGGCGACTTGTTCAGCGAAGAGTAGTCATTGTGAAAGGGTAGCGCATCGCTACCCTTTCTCTCTGACGCGAGAATACGCATAGCCTATGAAGCCAATTTTTAGCCGTGGCCCATCGCTACAGTTTCGCCTCATTCTGGCGGTTCTGGTTGCGCTTGGGGTCATTATTGCCGATAGCCGCCTAGGTACGTTCAGCCAGATCAGAACGTACATGGACACCGCCGTCAGTCCTTTCTACTTTGTCTCGAATGGTCCCCGTGCACTGCTCGACTCCGTTTCACAAACGCTGTCTTCGCGTGACCAACTGGAACTCGAAAACCGGGCTTTGCGCCAGGAACTGCTGCTGAAAAACAGCGAATTACTGATGCTGGGCCAGTATAAACAGGAGAACGCCCGTCTGCGTGAACTGCTCGGCTCACCGCTGCGTCAGGACGAGCAGAAAATGGTCACGCAGGTCATCTCCACCGTAAACGATCCTTACAGCGATCAGGTGGTGATCGATAAAGGCAGCGTAAACGGTGTGTATGAAGGTCAGCCTGTTATCAGCGATAAAGGCGTGGTAGGCCAGGTTGTTGCTGTCGCCAAACTGACCAGCCGCGTTTTACTGATCTGCGATGCCACCCATGCCCTGCCGATTCAGGTACTGCGTAACGACATTCGCGTCATTGCGGCCGGTAATGGCTGCACGGACGATCTGCAGCTGGAACACCTGCCAGCCAATACGGACATCCGTGTGGGTGACGTACTGGTCACATCTGGATTGGGTGGACGTTTCCCTGAGGGATATCCGGTTGCGGTTGTCTCTTCAGTGAAGCTTGATACTCAGCGTGCGTATACCGTGATTCAGGCACGTCCAACGGCGGGATTACAGCGTCTGCGCTACCTCCTGCTGCTTTGGGGGGCCGATCGTAACGGTTCCAATCCGATGACGCCTGAAGAGGTTCATCGCGTGGCGAATGAGCGTTTGATGCAAATGATGCCGCAGGTTCTGCCAGCACCGGACGCCATGGGTCCGCCTGCGCCCGTACCGGCGCCTGCCACGGGACTCACTCAGCCCTCTTCAGGAGGGCAGTAGTGGCAAGTTATCGTAGCCAGGGGCGCTGGGTTATCTGGCTCTCGTTTCTCATCGCACTGTTACTGCAAGTCATGCCCTGGCCGGACGACATTCTCGTTTTCCGGCCAAACTGGGTATTGCTCATTTTGCTCTACTGGATCCTTGCCCTGCCGCACCGCGTAAATGTCGGCACAGGTTTTGTGATGGGTGCCATACTGGATCTCATCAGTGGCTCGACGCTTGGCGTGCGAGCCTTATCCATGAGTATTATTGCGTACCTCGTCGCACTTAAATTCCAGCTCTTTCGCAACCTCGCGCTCTGGCAACAGGCCCTGGTGGTGATGTTGTTATCGCTTGCTGCGGATATCGTTGTTTTCTGGGCAGAGTTTTTAGTGATCAACGTCTCTTTCCGACCGGAAGTGTTCTGGAGTAGTGTAGTAAACGGCGTGCTCTGGCCATGGCTGTTCCTGCTGATGCGTAAGGTACGCCAGCAGTTTGCTGTGCAGTAATAAGGTTTCTATGACGTCTCTCTATTTAGCGTCCGGTTCTCCGCGTCGTCAGGAGTTGCTCACTCAACTGGGTGTCTCTTTCGAACGTATCGTGACCGGCATTGAAGAAAAACGTGCTGAGGGTGAAAGCGCCCGGCAGTACGTTTCCCGCCTCGCGCGCGCGAAAGCGCAGGCTGGCGTGGCGCAAACGCCGCGTGATCTCCCGGTGCTGGGGGCCGATACCATCGTTATTCTTAACGGTGAAGTGCTCGAGAAACCGCGTGACGCAGACCATGCGGCGCAGATGCTGCGCAGCATGTCCGGGAAAATGCACCAGGTAATGACCGCCGTCGCGCTGGCGGATAGCCAGCACGTACTGGATTGCCTGGTCGAGACAGACGTGACGTTCAGAGTGATAACCGATGACGAGATTGCCGCTTATATCGCCAGCGGTGAACCGATGGATAAAGCAGGTGCATACGGTATTCAAGGGTTGGGTGGCTGTTTTGTCAGGAAGATAAATGGCAGCTATCACGCCGTAGTCGGCTTACCGCTGGTAGAAACGTATGAGTTGCTAAGCAATTTTAACTCACTGCGTGAGGGAAGGGATAATTATGACGGCTGAATTGTTGGTAAACGTAACGCCCTCGGAAACTCGTGTGGCCTATATTGACGGTGGCATTCTTCAGGAAATCCATATTGAACGTGAAGCGCGGCGCGGGATCGTAGGCAACATCTACAAAGGTCGCGTTAGTCGTGTACTTCCGGGCATGCAGGCGGCTTTTGTCGATATTGGGCTCGATAAGGCGGCATTTTTACATGCCTCCGACATCATGCCGCATACCGAGTGCGTTGCAGGTGAAGAGCAAAAGCAGTTTGCCGTGCGCGATATTTCTGAGCTGGTGCGTCAGGGCCAGGATCTAATGGTCCAGGTGGTGAAAGATCCTCTCGGCACCAAAGGCGCCCGTTTGACGACCGACATTACGTTACCTTCCCGATATCTGGTCTTTATGCCGGGCGCGTCCCACGTGGGGGTTTCGCAGCGTATCGAAAGCGAAAACGAGCGCGAACGCCTGAAAAACGTGGTCAACGCCTACTGCGATGAGCAGGGCGGATTTATCATCCGTACCGCCGCTGAAGGGATCAGCGAAGAGGATCTGGCCTCCGATGCAGCCTACCTGAAGCGCGTCTGGACGAAGGTGATGGAGCGTAAAAAACGCAATCACACCCGTTATCAACTTTATGGCGAGCTGGCGCTGGCGCAGCGCGTATTGCGTGATTTTGCCGATGCGCAGCTTGACAGGATCCGCGTGGACTCGCGTCTGACGTATGAAGCGCTGCTGGAATTCACCGCAGAATATATCCCGGAAATGCCCGGCCTGCTGGAGCATTACTCCGGCCGTCAGCCGATCTTCGATCTCTATGATGTGGAAAACGAAATCCAGCGCGCGCTGGAGCGTAAGGTTGAGCTGAAATCCGGCGGTTATCTGATCATCGATCAGACCGAAGCGATGACCACCGTGGATATCAACACCGGGGCATTTGTCGGCCATCGCAACCTTGATGACACCATCTTCAACACCAACATTGAAGCGACGCAGGCCATCGCGCGTCAGCTTAGACTGCGCAATCTGGGCGGCATTATCATCATCGACTTTATCGATATGAATAATGAAGACCACCGTCGCCGCGTCTTGCATTCGTTAGAGCAGGCGCTGGGTAAAGATCGTGTGAAGACCAGCATCAACGGTTTCTCCCAACTGGGTCTGGTTGAAATGACGCGTAAGCGCACCCGCGAAAGCGTGGAGCATGTGCTGTGCAACGAGTGCCCAACCTGCCATGGCCGCGGCACGGTAAAGACGGTTGAGACCGTCTGCTACGAAATCATGCGTGAAATTGTTCGTGTCCATCATGCTTACGATTCCGATCGTTTTCTGGTCTATGCTTCCCCTTCGGTGGCTGAAGCACTTAAAGGCGAAGAGTCGCATGCGCTGGCAGAAGTGGAAATCTTTGTCGGCAAACAGGTTAAAGTGCAGATTGAACCGCTCTATAACCAGGAGCAATTTGACGTCGTCATGATGTAAAACGCAGTACGCTGCGAGATCAAAGCTGACAAGGAGAGATGCGTGAGGCGATTGCCGGGGATTTTACTGCTTACAGGGGCAACGCTTGTTGTGATTGTCGCGTTGCTCGTGAGCGGGCTGCGCCTCGTGTTACCGCATCTGGACAGCTGGCGTCCGCAGGTACTGGCAAAAATTGAGTCCGCCACCGGCGTGCCGGTAGACGTGAGCCAAATCAGCGCCAGCTGGCAAAACTTTGGCCCGACGCTGGATGTACGGGAAATCAATGCCAGCCTGAAAGATGGCGGCCATCTGAAAATCAAACGCGTAACGCTGGCGCTGGACGTCTGGCAGAGTTTACTGCATATGCGCTGGCAGTTTCGCGATCTCACTTTTCATCAACTCCAGTTTCTGACCAATACCCCGCTGCGCAACAGTGACAGCGACCAGGGAATGGAAACCAACCGCATCAGCGATCTTTTCCTGCGCCAGTTCGATCATTTCGATCTGCGCGATAGCGAAGTGAGCTTCATTACCCTTTCCGGCCAGCGCGCCGAGTTGGCGATCCCACAGTTAACATGGGTCAACGGTAAAGGCCGTCATCGTGCCGAGGGGCAGGTGAATCTTTCCAGCCTGAACGGTCAGCATGGCGTCATGCAGGTGCGAATGGATCTGCGCGACGACGACGGTTTATTAAACAACGGGAAGGTGTGGCTACAGGCTGATGATGTGGATGTGAAGCCGTGGCTGGGAAACTGGTTGCAGCAAAACATGCAGCTGGAAACCGCCCGTTTCAGTCTTGAAGGCTGGTTGACCCTGACGAAAGGGGAATTGGCCAGCGGCGATATCAGGTTAAAACAGGGTGGCGCCAGCTGGAAAGATGAAAATACGCAGCATCAGCTTTCCGTGGACAACCTCACTGCCCATGTGACGCAAGAGAAAGAGGGCTGGCAGTTTGCCATTCCGGATACGCGTATCACCATGGACAACAAGCCCTGGCCGCGCGGTGCGCTGACCCTGGCCTGGATGCCTGAGCAGGATGTCGGCGGCACGAACGGTAAACGCAGCGATGAGTTACGCATCCGCGCCAGCAATCTGGATCTGACCGCGATAGAAGGCCTGCGTTCGATGGCAGCGAAGCTCTCGCCACAGTTGGGGGAAATTTGGCTGGCGACGCAGCCACGCGGAAATATTGACACCCTGGCGCTGGATATCCCGCTGCAGGCGACGGAGAAAACCCGCTTCCAGGCGACATGGAAAGATCTGGCCTGGAAACAGTGGAAGCTTCTGCCGGGAGCGGAGAACTTCAGCGGCAAGCTGGAAGGCAGCGTTGAAAACGGTAGACTGACGGTGGATATGCATGACGCCAAAATGCCCTACGAAACCGTCTTCCGTGCACCGCTGGAGATTGAAAAAGGCAGTGCTGTGCTTAACTGGCTGCAGAACGACAAAGGCTTTCAGCTTGATGGCCGTCAAATTGATGTAAAAGCCAAGGCGGTGCATGCTCGTGGCGATTTTCGCTATCTGCAGCCGGAAGGCGAAGAGCCGTGGCTGGGCATTCTCGCCGGGATCAGTACTGATGATGGCTCTCAGGCCTGGCGCTACTTCCCGGAAAATCTGATGGGTAAAGCGCTGGTTGATTACCTGAGCGGCGCCGTCCTGGGCGGCCAGGCCGATAACGCGACTCTGGTTTACGGCGGCAACCCGCATCTGTTCCCGTACAAACATAATGAAGGTCAGTTCCAGGTGCTGGTGCCTCTGCGCAACGCCACTTTTGCTTTCCAGCCGGATTGGCCTGCGCTAAAAAATCTCAATATCGAACTCAACTTTATCAATGACGGGTTATGGATGAAGTCGGACAGCGTGGCCCTTGGCGGCGTGACGGCCAGCAACCTGACGGCAAATATCCCGGATTACTCAAAAGAGAAATTGCTTATCGATGCGGATATCAACGGCCCGGGTGGGGCGGTGGGTCCGTACTTTGAGGATACGCCGCTGAAAGAGTCGCTAGCCGCTACGCTTGAGCAGTTGCAGCTTGATGGCGATGTGAATGCTCGCTTACATCTGGACATCCCGCTGGATGGCGAGCTGACGACTGCGAAAGGCGATGTCCGTCTCAATGACAACAGTCTGTACATCAAACCGCTTGAAAGCACTCTCAAGAACCTCAGCGGGCAGTTCAGCTTTGTGAACGGCAATCTGAAGAGTGGGCCGCTTACGGCTAACTGGTTTAACCAGCCCGTCAATATCAACTTCACCACCACTGAGGGTGATAAGGCCTATCAGGTGGCGGTCAACATGGACGCTGACTGGCAGCCTTCGCGCATGGGTGTGCTGCCGAAACCGATAGAGGAGTCGGTCAAGGGGGCCGTCTCCTGGAAGGGCAAGGTGGGTATTGAACTGCCTTATCATGCCAGTGCGCGCTACAACGTTGATATTACTGGCGATCTAAAAAACCTGAGCAGTCAGCTTCCTGCCCCGCTTGATAAAAAAGCCGGACAGGCGCTACCGGTGACGCTAAACGTCGATGGCGACCTGAACAGCTTCGCACTGACCGGTCATGCGGGCGGCGCCAATCACTTTAACAGCCGCTGGCTGCTTAACCGTAAGCTAACGCTCGACCGTGCCATCTGGACGACGGACAGTCGCACCA
Source organism: unidentified bacterial endosymbiont (assembly GCF_918797525.1). NCBI lineage: Bacteria > unidentified bacterial endosymbiont. The sequence continues at coordinate 729,655 of NZ_OU963893.1, forward strand.
CGCCTCCGCTGCCAGAGCTGGCGGGTATTGAGCTTAATCTTCCGCCGATGGACGGTGCGCAGTGGCTGGCGCTGTTCCAGAAAGGCGTTGGGCAAAACGTTGACGATGCCGCGCAATTCCCGCAGACCATCATCGTGCGCACGCCCGCCCTGACGCTGGGCGGGCAGCAGTGGAATAACCTCAGCATTGTTTCCCGGCCGACGGGTAACGGCGCCAACGTCGAAGCTCAGGGGCGAGAAATCAACGCTACGCTGACGATGCGTGACAATGCACCGTGGCAGGCGGCGATCCGTTATCTCTATTACAACCCGACAACGGCTGCGCCTGAAGAGAAGCAGGCGAGCGCTTCCCGCGTGAACTTCAGCGGCTGGCCCGATCTACAGCTGCGCTGTACAGAGTGCTGGCTGTGGGGGCAAAAATATGGCCGTATTGACGGCGACATCGCCATTAAGGGCAACACCCTGAGCCTCACTGGTGGGCTGCTGGATACCGGCTTTGGCCGTCTCACGGCGGCGGGTGAATGGGTTAACAAACCGGGCGAGCAGCGAACATCGTTGAAGGGTGACATTAAGGGCAAAAAACTCGATGCGGCAGCCAATTTCTTTGGCATTAGCACTCCGCTGCTTGGCTCGTCCTTCGACGTGAATTACGATCTGCACTGGCGCGCCGAGCCGTGGAAGCCCGATGAAGCCTCGCTTAACGGCATTCTGAAAACCTACTTCGGTAAAGGTGAAATTGCCGATGTGAGCACCGGTCATGCCGGGCAGATACTACGCCTGCTGAGTTTCGATGCCCTGCTGCGCAAGTTGCGCTTTGACTTCAGCGATACGTTCAGCGAAGGGTTCTATTATGACTCCATTCGCAGCACGGCATGGATCAAGGACGGCATTATGCATACGGACGACACGCTGGTGGACGGCCTGGAAGCCGATATCGCAATGAAAGGTTCGGTGGATCTAGTGCGCCGTGAGCTGAATATGGAAGCCGTCGTGGCGCCGGAAATCTCCGCCACGGTGGGCGTTGCAGCGGCCTTCGTGGTGAACCCGATAGTCGGTGCAGCCGTCTTTGCCGCCAGTAGGGTACTGGGACCGCTGTGGAGCAAAGTCTCTATTCTGCGCTACCGGATCACCGGTCCGATTGATAAGCCGCAGATCAACGAAGTGCTGCGCCAGCCGCGCAAAGATGCACAGCAATGATTTGACGTGGGCAGGTAATTGCCTCACTCTCAATAAATACGATCTTTATACCGCCCCGGGCGGCAACGAACGAGTAGCAATACGATGAGTCTGAACCTGGTAAGTGAACATTTGCTGGCAGCGAACGGCCTGAGCCATCAGGACCTGTTCTCCATTCTTGGTCAATTGACCGAACGTCGTCTCGACTATGGCGATCTCTATTTCCAGTCGAGCTATCACGAATCCTGGGTTTTAGAAGACAGCATCATCAAAGATGGCTCTTATAACATCGACCAGGGCGTGGGTGTGCGAGCCGTGAGCGGTGAAAAAACCGGCTTTGCCTATGCTGACCAGATTAGCCTGGCCGCGCTGGAGCAAAGCGCGCAGGCCGCAAGAACTATCGTGCGTGATTCAGGCGATGGCCGGGTGAAAACGCTGGGCGAAGTGCAGCATACTGCGCTCTATACCAGCCTTGACCCGCTGCAGAGCATGAGCCGTGAAGAGAAGCTGGATATTCTGCGCCGCGTGGATAAAGTCGCGCGTGCGGCCGACAAGCGCGTGCAAGAAGTCTCTGCCAGCCTGAGCGGCGTATATGAACTGATTCTGGTGGCCGCGACGGACGGTACCCTGGCGGCGGATGTGCGACCTCTGGTTCGTCTCTCCATCAGCGTACAGGTAGAAGAGGATGGCAAGCGCGAGCGCGGCTCAAGCGGCGGCGGCGGTCGTTTCGGCTATGACTGGTTCTTGGGCGACGTTGACGGCGACGCTCGCGCTGACGCGTGGGCAAAAGAAGCTGTGCGTATGGCGATGGTGAATCTTTCTGCCGTAGCGGCCCCGGCGGGCACCTTCCCGGTGGTGCTGGGCGCTGGCTGGCCGGGCGTGCTGCTACACGAAGCGGTGGGTCACGGCCTGGAAGGGGACTTTAACCGTCGCGGAACCTCTGTGTTCAGCGGGCAGGTGGGGCAACTCGTCTCTTCTGAGCTTTGCACCGTGGTGGATGATGGCACCATGCTCGACCGTCGTGGCTCTATTTCTATCGATGATGAAGGGACGCCGGGCCAGTACAATGTCCTTATCGAAAACGGTGTGCTGAAAGGCTACATGCAGGACAAACTCAACGCGCGCCTGATGGGCGTAGCGCCGACGGGCAACGGTCGCCGTGAATCCTACGCGCACCTGCCGATGCCGCGCATGACCAATACCTATATGCTGCCAGGTCAATCTACGCCGCAGGAGATAATCGACTCAGTCGATTACGGTATCTTCGCGCCGAACTTTGGCGGCGGTCAGGTGGACATCACCTCCGGTAAGTTTGTCTTCTCTACCTCTGAAGCGTATCTCATTGAGAAAGGCAAAGTGACCAAAGCGGTTAAAGGCGCAACGCTTATTGGCTCTGGTATTGAAGCCATGCAGCAGATTTCAATGGTCGGTAACGATCTCAAGCTGGATAACGGCGTGGGCGTATGCGGTAAAGAAGGGCAGAGCCTGCCGGTTGGCGTGGGTCAACCGACGCTGAAAGTCGACAGCCTGACGGTGGGCGGGACGGCGTAATTTTTCCCCTCACCCTGACCCTCTCCTCAATCGGGGAGAGGGGACGGCCCGGTGCGGTCTTTTACTCTTTTCTTCTTCCCCGCATTCCCTGAAACAACTCCGCCACCTCGACAAAATACTCGGTCAAATAGTTAATACACACCTGAACTTTAAGCGGTAGTTTGTCCTTTTCGGTGTACAGAGCGTAGACCGGACGCGGGTCGGACTGGTAGCGCGGGAACAGGATCTCCAGCTCACCGCTGTTGATCTCATTGATCACCCACATCAGCGGGACATAAGCGATCCCTGCGCTGGCAACCAGCCAGCGGGAGATGGTCATGGGATCGTTAGTCACGAACCGGCCGACCGGCAGCAGTTTGGTCGAAAGTCCTTCCGGCGCGATCAGCTCAAATTCGTTATCCGGGCGAACGCTGTACTCCAGCCAGGAGTGATTGCTTAAATCGGCGGGTTTTTCCGGCACACCGTACTGGGCGAGATAGTTTTTTGAGGCGCAAACCACCATCGGCATACTGCCCAGCCGACGGGAAAAGAGGCTGGAATCCTGCAGAGCGCCGACGCGGATCACGACATCCAGCCCATCGGCAATTAGATCCGGGGCCGGAATACCGGTCACCAGGTTGACGGTTAATCCCGGATATTCCTTGAGCATGTCCGCCGTCATGGCAGCGAGAACATTTTGTGCCATAGTTGAAGAACAGCCGATACGCAGCGTACCGATCGGCGTGTTGTTAAAGGCATACAGCTGCTCGTGAACATCCTGCACTTCATGCAGCATGCGCCGACAGCCCTGATAATAAATTTTGCCCGCCTCCGTCAGCCCGATACTGCGGGTACTGCGGTTGAGCAGCTTAACCTGAAGCTCATCTTCCAGCTTAGATACCGTCTGGCTGATGGACGATACGCTCATCTGTAATTGACGTGCGGCGGCGGTAAATGAGCCGAGTTCAACCACTTTGGCGAAAACCGACATGCGCTTTAAACGTTCCATTGTTAACTCTGGCTTAAAAGTGATTTAGATCACATATTATAGATAACAGCATAACAGTTACGTTAATATATTATTAATTACATAATGCCCGTGCCACTCTTGCCCCAGCTTTTCTTACTCTTCTGCGGCGGCGCGCGCTTAGAAATTCTGTAACCTGCACTCTCTCTAATCAAGGTCAACATGAGTCTGTTTCCCGTTATCGTGGTGTTCGGTCTGTCGTTCCCACCGATATTCTTCGAGCTTCTTTTATCACTGGCGATCTTCTGGCTGGTGCGCAAGGTGCTGGTTCCTACCGGAATCTATGATTTCGTGTGGCACCCTGCACTGTTTAATACCGCGCTGTATTGCTGCCTGTTCTATCTCGTATCGCGCATGTTTGTTTGAGGTTGATGTGAAAACGCTAACAAGAAAAATCTCCCGCACTGCCATAACCATGGCGCTGGTTATCCTCGCGTTCATCGCTATTTTTCGCGCCTGGGTCTATTACACTGAATCACCGTGGACGCGCGATGCGCGTTTCAGTGCGGACGTGGTGGCGATTGCCCCCGATGTCGCCGGGCTTATCACGGAGGTCAACGTCCACGATAACCAACTGGTGAAAAAAGACCAGATACTGTTTACCGTTGATCGGCCTCGCTATCAAAAAGCGTTAGAGGAAGCACAAGCGGACGTCGCCTATTACCAGGCGCTGGCCACTGAAAAGCGCCGTGAGGCCGGTCGCCGCAATCAGTTAGGCGTGCAGGCGATGTCCCGCGAAGAGATTGACCAGTCCAACAACGTGCTGCAGACCGTACTGCACCAGTTAGCCAAAGCAGAAGCCACGCGCGATCTGGCGAGGCTTGATCTGGAACGTACCGTGATCCGCGCCCCTTCCGATGGCTGGGTGACCAACCTGAACGTCTACGCCGGGGAATTTATTACCCGCGGATCCACCGCCGTCGCGCTGGTGAAACAAAACTCCTTCTACGTGCTCGCCTATATGGAAGAGACCAAACTTGAAGGCGTACGTCCAGGATTTCGGGCTGAAATCACGCCGCTTGGCAGTAACCGAGTGATCAAAGGTACTGTAGATAGCGTTGCTGCCGGCGTAACAAACTCCAGCAGCAGCAACGATTCAAAAGGGATGGCGACCGTCGACTCCAACCTTGAATGGGTACGTCTGGCGCAGCGTGTGCCGGTACGCATCCATCTGGATGAGCAGCAGGGCAACCTGTGGCCAGCGGGGACCACGGCCACCGTGGTTATTACCGGCGAAAAAGATCGCGATGCCAGCCAGGACTCCTTCTTCCGTAAACTCGCCCATCGTCTGCGCGAGTTTGGTTAATCGTTATGGGTATTTTTGCCATCGCCAGCCAGCACATCCGCTTCGCCGTGAAGCTGGCCTGTGCCATTGTGCTGGCGCTGTTTGTCGGCTTTCACTTTCAACTGGAAACTCCCCGTTGGGCGGTGCTGACGGCAGCCATCGTCGCGGCAGGCCCGGCCTTTGCTGCGGGGGGGGAACCTTACTCCGGGGCAATCCGTTACCGGGGAATGCTGCGTATCGTCGGGACGTTTATCGGCTGTATTGCTGCCCTCACCATTATTATTCTGATGATCCGCACGCCGCTGCTGATGCTGATGGTGTGCTGTATCTGGGCGGGTTTCTGTACCTGGATCTCTTCTCTGGTAAAAGTAGAGAACTCCTACGCCTGGGGGCTTGCTGGCTATACGGCGCTGATCATTATTATCACCATTCAGGCCGAACCGCTGCTTGCTCCGCAATTTGCGGTGGAGCGTTGCAGCGAGATTGTCATCGGCATCGTCTGTGCCATTGTGGCTGACCTGCTGTTTTCTCCCCGATCGATTAAGCAGGAAGTGGATCTCGAACTGGATGCGCTCATCGTTGCCCAGTACAAGCTGATGCAGCTTTGCATCACGCATGGTGAAAGGGAAGAGGTCGATAAAGCCTGGAGCGGTTTGGTACGTCGCACGCAGGCGCTGGAAGGGATGCGTAGCAATCTCAACATGGAATCATCGCGTTGGGCTCGCGCCAACCGCCGCCTGAAAGCCATTAATACGGTCTCGCTAACGTTGATCACCCAGGCGTGTGAAACCTACCTGATTCAGAACACCCGGCCTGAAGTGGTGACGGATACCTTCCGCGAACGGTTTGAAGAGCCGGTAGAAACGGTGCAGGACGTGCATAAGCAGCTTAAGCGCATGCGCAGGGTGATTGCCTGGACGGGGGAGCGAGACACGCCGGAGACCATTTACACCTGGGTAGGGGCGGCGACGCGTTACCTGCTGTTAAAACGTGGGGTGATCGGCAATACCAAAATTAGCGCTGTGGAAGAAGAAATATTGCAAGGCGAGGTGGTGATCAAAGCAGAGTCTGCGGAGCGCCATCATGCGATGGTCAACTTCTGGCGTACTACGCTTGCCTGTATGCTCGGCACGCTGTTCTGGCTATGGACCGGCTGGACCTCCGGTAGCGGCGCGATGGTCATGATTGCGGTCGTTACCGCGCTGGCAATGCGTCTGCCGAACCCGCGTATGGTTGCCATCGACTTCCTGTACGGGACCCTAGCCGCGCTGCCGATTGGCGCCCTCTATTTCCTGGTCATATTACCCTCCACGCAGCAGAGCATGCTGTTGCTCTGTATAAGCCTTGCGGTGATGGCGTTCTTTATCGGGATAGAGGTGCAAAAGCGCCGTTTGGGATCGCTGGGTGCTCTTGCCAGTACAATCAACATCCTGGTGCTGGATAACCCAATGACCTTCCATTTCAGCCAGTTTCTCGACAGCGCGCTGGGCCAACTGGTGGGATGCTTCCTGGCGATGATGGTTATCCTGCTGGTACGCGATAACTCTCAGGCGCGTACCGGACGCGTGCTGTTGAACCAGTTCGTTTCGGCTGCTGTATCCGCGCTGACCACCAACACCGCCCGACGCAAAGAGAACCATTTGCCCGCGCTGTATCAACAGCTTTTTTTACTGCTCAATAAGTTCCCTGGAGATGTTGCTCGCTTCCGTCTGGCGCTAACGTTGATTATCGCCCACCAGCGCCTGCGTAACGCCCCGGTGCCAATTAACGACGATTTGTCCGCGTTTCACCGCCAGCTACGCCGCACGGCCGACCATGTGATCTCTGCCGCCAGCGATGACAAACGCCGCCGCTACTTCACGCAGTTACTGGAAGAGCTGGATATTTACCAGGAGAAACTCAAGATCTGGCAAGCGTCGCCCCAGGTGACTGAGCCGGTGGCGCGGCTGGTGTTCATGCTACACCGCTACCAGAATGCCCTCACGCAGAGCTGATTACCGTTAAAACCGATGCCGAAAGCGTCGGTTTTTTTGTGGCTATACTTAATTCTGCAGGCTCTAACATTCAGAAAGGGAGGACGCATGACGACCCAGTCTATACAGGACAATACGCTTTTTCAGACCGGCTACCTGGTCAACGGCATCTGGAAAACACTGGACACCACTTTTGATGTACTGAACCCGGCAACCGGTGAGGTTGTCGCCAGAGTGGCGAAAGCGGGTAAAGCGGAAACCGAAGAGGCTATTGCCGCCGCGACAAGGGCCTTCCCGGCATGGCGCGCCAAAACCGCGAAAGAGCGTTCGGCAATCCTCTATCGCTGGTATGAACTGATAATTGAGAATAAAAGCTGGCTCGGCAGGCTAATGACCACTGAACAGGGCAAGCCGCTGAAAGAAGCCGAAGGAGAGGTTGAGTATGCAGCCAGCTTTATTCAGTGGTTTGCCGAGCAGAGTAAACGCGCCAATGGCGAAATTATTCCCCCTGTTAAACCCGGCTCCCGTATTCTGGCAACCCGTGAACCCATTGGCGTGGTCGCAGCAATAACGCCGTGGAACTTCCCGATGGCGATGCTCACCCGCAAGCTCGGTCCGGCTCTCGCAGCAGGGTGTACCGGGGTCATTAAGCCGGCAAACAATACGCCGCTCAGTGCCTTTGCATTATTGACGCTGGCAAAACAGGCCGGTGTACCCGATGGGGTCCTTAACGCTGTTGCCGGAAGCACGCAGGAAATCAGCGATGCGATTATGGCCAGCCATGAGGTGCGTAAAATTTCGTTTACCGGGTCGACTTCTGTCGGCAAAACGTTGATGCGTAACGCCGCAGAGACGATGAAAAAAGTCTCCATGGAGCTGGGGGGAAATGCGCCGTATATCGTGTTTGAGGACGCAGACATCGAAGCTGCGGTTAAAGGCGCGATAGCCAATAAATTCCGTAATGCCGGGCAGGTCTGCGTGAGCGTTAATCGCTTTTATATCCAGGAAACCGTTTACGACAGGTTTGTAAATCAACTCGCCGATGCGGTCAACGCCCTGAAGGTGGGTAATGGTCTGGAAGAGGGTGTCGTCGTGGGGCCACTGATTGAACCCGCTGCGCTCGAGAAAGTGCGCGAGCACGTCGAAGATGCCGTTTCCCGTGGCGCAACCGTGCTGGCAGGCGGTAAAGCCCACCCGCTGGGCGGTAATTTCTGGCAGCCAACCGTGCTTGGCGACTGTCATGAAGGCATGAAGCTGGCGGAAGAAGAGACGTTTGGCCCTGTTGCGGCCTGCTTCCGCTTCACCTCCGAAGATGAAGTGATCCAGCGGGCGAATAATACGCCATACGGTCTGGCGGCGTACTTCTATACCCAGAATCTGTCGCGGGTGTTCCGCGTCTCGCAGGCCATTGAGAGCGGGATGATTGGCATTAACGAGTGTGCAGTATCAACGGAGTTGGGGCCGTTTGGCGGTGTCAAAGAGTCTGGTCTGGGCCGGGAGGGCTCGGTATTGGGACTTGAAGAATTTATGGAAGTCAAAACCCTGCATATCGGGGGATTATAATAGACAGGGCGGCATCTGCCGCCCGCCTTGATTGGGTGGCTGGCAATGAAAATTTATACCTTTGATTTTGACGAGATCGACAGTCAGGAGGCGTTCTATCGTGAATTTATTCGCGTGTTCGGCCTTGAGAAGGAGAGCGTCAGTAATCTGGATACGCTATGGGATGTGGTCACCGGCAGCCAACTGCCGTTACCGCTGGAGATTGAATTTATCCATCTGCCAGATAAGCTGCGCAGACGGTTTGGGGCCTTGATTTTACTGTTTGACGAAGCGGAAGAGGAGCTGGAAGGACAGTTGCGTTTCAATGCCCGTCATGAATAAAAAAGCCCCTGACGAAAGGTCAGGGGCAAGTCGTATGATGAGATACGACGAGGGTTTATTTGTACAGCTCTGCGGTTGCGTGCCAGTGGTCGCCCGTACGCGCTTCGATGATGCGATAAGACGACGCACCCTGTTCTTCCGCTTTTTTGTTCAGCATTTCATGCATGTCCATCGGAGAGGTGCCAATCGCGCCGACAGATACGGTGCCGATCGCCTGACGAGTTTGCGCCTGATCGGCATTAATGGCGTCAGCGGCAAAAGCACCGAATGACAGGACAGACAGAACGCTCAGTGCTGCTAAAGTTGTTTTGATTTTCATGATGCTTACCTCATCGAATTTTTACTGGGGTCTCTGTTTTGTGACCCTCATCACAAAATCAAGTATACACTAATAACGGAAAATATTAATACCATGCTAATTGTTTCGCATGGAATTACGCATTAACGAGCATAATCTTTATAACCAAAAAGCATAATAAAGGGTGTTTTTCGCCATTATTGCAGGATATCTCTAAGAAAATCATATGGATATCTTCTTTTGATTTTTTGTGCGATTTTTTAGGTTAACATTCATTGGGTGAATGTTAATGAGTAGTAAAAAGCACTATTTGTTAAAGTAAGAGGAGAATAAGAGAGGGGAAAACGGTGCCGGGAAAGAACGATCCCCGCAGTAGAGGTGCGGGGAGAAAGGATTACAATTCCTGTTCGAAAAGAACCAGAATCGCTTCGTAGAGATCTTTAACGGAGAAACCATTAGCGGGGGTAGTAAAGATTGTGTCGTCACCGGCAATAGTACCGAGAATACCTTCCGCTTTACCTAATGAGTCCAGCAGGCGGGCAATCAGCTGCGCTGCGCCCGGGCTGGTATGGATAACCACAACGGCGTCGTTGTAATCGATATCCAGCACCAGGTTCTTCAACGGGCTGGAGGTTGTCGGCACGCCAAGTTCAGCAGGCAAGCAATAGACCATCTCCATTTTGGCGTTGCGCGTTCGGACAGCGCCAAATTTGGTTAACATGCGGGAGACTTTCGACTGGTTGATGTTATCAAAGCCCTGTTCCTGCAACGCCAGAACAATTTCTCCCTGAGAACTGAATTTCTCTTCTTTGAGGAGCGCCTTAAACGCCCTCACTAACTCTTCTTGCTTAGACGAGCTTCGCATAAATCACCCGGAATATGACGATAGAAACACATTATTATGCATGTAGATGAATTTTTATGCAAATATTCTGCCGGACATGAGGCTGAAATAATGTTATGAAAGAGAACGATTTTATCAGATTTCGTTATCGGAAAACATGCCTGGGTCACGCCGCGCAAATAAGCTTAAAAGTAAATTAAATGTTATAAAATTGATGTTGTTTAGGTGGCGTGGCAGGGTGTATTGTAACTCCCTCTTAACGCGTTGCTCTTTGATGTCAGATAGCATTCTGAGGTCAGAGAAAAGCGCGCGACCTCAAATTCTTTAGCTACGAAAATTGTAATTATTTACCTGCTGAATTAAGGTCGCCGCAACGGAGTTTTAGATACATAAAGTTAACCATAATAAGGAGTTTAGGATGAAAGTTGCAGTCCTCGGCGCGGCTGGCGGTATCGGCCAGGCGCTTGCCCTACTACTGAAAACCCAACTGCCTTCAGGCTCAGAACTCTCCCTGTACGATATTGCGCCGGTAACCCCTGGCGTGGCGGTTGACCTGAGCCACATCCCGACAGCTGTGAAAATCAAAGGCTTCTCCGGTGAAGACGCTCGTCCTGCGCTGCAGGGGGCGGACGTTGTACTGATCTCCGCCGGTGTGGCACGCAAGCCGGGCATGGATCGCTCAGATCTGTTCAACGTCAACGCCGGTATCGTTAAAAACCTGGTGCAGCAGATTGCAGAAATCTGCCCGAAAGCGTGCATCGGTATTATTACCAACCCGGTGAACACCACCGTTGCTATTGCGGCAGAAGTGCTGAAGAAAGCGGGTGTTTACGACAAGAATAAACTGTTCGGCGTGACCACGCTGGATATCATCCGTTCCAACACTTTTGTGGCTGAGCTGAAAGGTAAACAGCCGACAGAAGTCAACGTGCCGGTTATCGGCGGCCACTCTGGTGTGACTATTCTGCCTCTGCTGTCGCAGATCCCGGGCGTGAGCTTCACCGAGCAGGAAGTTGCCGATCTGACCAGACGTATTCAGAATGCGGGCACCGAAGTGGTGGAAGCGAAGGCGGGTGGCGGGTCTGCAACCCTGTCTATGGGTCAGGCGGCTGCACGTTTTGGTTTGTCTCTGGTTCGCGCTCTGCAGGGCGAGAAAGGCGTTGTCGAATGCGCCTATGTGGAAGGCGACGGCGAACACGCACGCTTCTTCTCACAGCCGCTGCTGCTGGGCAAAAACGGTGTCGAAGAACGTCAGTCAATTGGCAAGCTGAGCGCGTTTGAACACAACGCGATGGAAGGCATGCTGGATACGCTGAAGAAAGATATCACGCTTGGCGAAGAATTCGTGAATAAGTAACATTGCATGAAAAGAGAAGCCGGAGCCTGGTTCCGGCTTTTTTATAGCTATCTCCCGCCCCTGAATGACTCACCCGTCTGGTAAATCTGCTAAACTCCCCCGCGTCTTGAGCGGCAACAGACGAGGACGTTGTGAAAAAAATTGAAAGAAAGCAGACCAGGGACCACATTACTCAGATGATCCGTTACGAGATCCTCTCCGGGGGGTTGAAACCCGGTGAAGAGCTTGCACAGGAAAGCATTGCTGAGCAACTGGGGCTTTCCCGTATGCCGGTTCGTGAAGCGTTACAGGCCCTTGAGCAGGAAGGGTTTCTGGTGCGTTTGCCAAACCGCCATATGCAGGTCGCAAGGCTGGAGCCTGACCAAGTCAGCCATATTTTCCGGGCAATTGCGGTGATGGCGACGGAGCTTTTTTTAATGGTGCCCGCGGCGGCAGGCGAGTCGCTAGGCGCGCGAGCGCGCGAGCTGGGGCATCCTGGCGAAAGCTCCCGTGAGCTTGCGTTCCACCAGGCGCTAATTTGTTATATTGATAATCGCTATCTGGAAAAGATTTATCAGCAATTTTTGGATGGTTATATCGGCTATGTCATTCTGTATTTGAAAGAGGATAATCAGGAGTCGGCGCAGATACTCAGCACTCTGATGGACGCTATTCGTCAGGGCGATCGCGTTGAAATCGCGCAGGAAACGCAGCGTTATTTCCTCTCTCTGGCAGAAATAATGCGTCAACACATGAAGGATTGGGAAAGTGCAGAAGCCTCGATTAGGGAAAATTAAGCTTCTTTCAGCGAAAGAGCAGGTCGCAGCAGTATTGCGTAAAGCTATATTGTCGCGAGATTTAGTTGAAGGGCAAGAAATTACTCTTGAAGGGATCGCCAGCATGATCGGCGTATCCAGCATGCCCGTGCGTGAAGCGTTTCAGATACTGGCCGCGGACGGGCTGATTAAGGTCCGGCCCAATAAGGGGGCGGTCGTTCTGGGTATAAACGAACAAACGATTCGCGAGCATTATGAGATTCGCGCGCTGTTGGAGAGTGAAGCGGTTGCTAAAGCGTCTCGTCCCGGAACGGACATTTCGCGAATTGCCGAAGTGCACTACTCGGCGGAAAAAGCGCTGGCAGACAATAATGCTACCGAATATTCTGACCTGAATCAGGCTTTTCATATGGAGATATGGAACGTGGCCGGGAACGGGAAAATGAAGCTACTGCTCAGCAATATGTGGAACGGGCTTTCAATGGGACATAAGGTCACCGAGGAAGAGTATGCAACCATTTCATTACGCGAGCACAAGGGAATTTTACAGGCTCTGGAGCAACACGATGAAGCGCTGGCGCGCCTGCGTATGCGTGAACATATCATCCGTTCGATGGAGAATATGCTGACGCGCTACGTCGCCGAACCTGGCACTTGACGTCTCCGCCTGTACGTTCGCGACAGGCGCTTATTTATTCTTTATTTCAATTAATTACGCCAAGTAACTTCATCTGCGAGATTTTGATAACGATCTCAATCCTGACGTTTTTCTGAAAAACGCGTTGACTTACTCTTTGCATGGGAATAATTTTCATCCCGTCAATATTGGATACAATATCATATATCATTGATAGGATAATTATAACTATGGAACCCATTACCATCACCCTATGTTTACTGGTATTCGCTATAGCAATGTTTGTATGGGAGAAAATACCGCTCGCGGTAACCTCCATGGTGGTTTGTGTCACTCTCGTTCTTACCGGGGTGCTTGACCTGAAGCAGGCGTTTGCCGGCTTTATCGACGCCAATGTCATCCTTTTTGTCGCCATGTTTATCGTTGGTGGTGCGTTATTTGAAACCGGAATGGCGAACAAAGTCGGCGGTGTGATTACGCTTTTTGCCAAAACCGAAAAACAGCTGATCTTCACCATCATGGTGATAGTCGGCGGGATGTCCGGTTTTCTCTCTAATACCGGTACCGCGGCGGTGCTGATTCCGGTGGTAATCGGCGTGGCGGCGAAATCTGGTTTTGCCCGTTCCCGCCTGCTGATGCCGCTGGTTTTCGCCGCTGCGCTCGGCGGCAACCTGTCGCTGATTGGCGCACCGGGCAACCTGATTGCGCAATCGGCATTGCAAAATATCGGCAGCGGTTTTGGCTTCTTTGAATATGCCAAAGTGGGTCTGCCGATGCTGGTGTGCGGCATCATTTACTTCCTGACGATTGGCTATAAGTTCCTGCCCAATAACGCCAATAGGGGTGAAGTTGGCAGCGTTGGTGAACAGCGCGATTACAGCCATGTCCCACGCTGGAAGCAGATCCTGTCACTGGTTGTCCTGATCGCCACAATCCTCGGCATGATTTTCGAAAAACAGACCGGTATTAACATTGCGGTAGCGGGTTGTATTGGCGCGCTGGTGCTGATTGTGACCTCAGTGCTGACTGAAAAACAGGCTTACAAGGCAATTGATTCACAGACTATTTTTATCTTCGGCGGCACCCTGGCGCTGGCGAAGGCGCTGGAAATGACCGGCGCGGGGAAACGGGTAGCCGATCAGGTTATCGGTCTGCTGGGGCAGAACTCTTCGCCATTCATGCTGTTGATTGTGGTCTTCGCGCTGTCCGTCATTATGACCAACTTTATGTCTAACACCGCGACCGTTGCGCTACTGGTGCCGGTGAGCCTGTCTATCGCTGCAGGAATGGGCGCCGATCCTCAGGCGGTACTGATGGCGACGGTTATCGGCAGCTCCTGCGCTTACGCGACGCCAATTGGTATGCCAGCCAACATGATGGTGCTATCGGCTGGCGGCTATAAGTTTGTTGACTACGCCAAAGCCGGTATCCCACTGATTCTAGTTTCAACCCTTGTCAGCCTGATTCTGCTGCCAATCCTTTTCCCTTTTCATCCGTAATTAACGGACGCTGTTCTGACTAAGGAGCATTTATGAGTACACGTGAACAGATATGCCATATGAGCAACATTATGGCCAAATTCGTGGGATATACCGGCAAAGTCTTACCTGATGATGTCATCGCAAAACTGGAAGATTTACATAAGCAGGAGACCAGTAAACTGGCTGATGTCATCTTTACTACCATGATTGAGAACCAGCGTCTGGCAAAAGAGTTGGATCGTCCTTCTTGCCAGGATACGGGAGTGATTCAGTTTCTGGTGGAGTGCGGGACGAACTTCCCGTTGATCGGCGAGCTGGAAGCGCTGCTGCGTGAAGCGGTGATCAAAGCAACCGTGGACACTCCGCTGCGCCACAACAGCGTTGAGACCTTTGATGAATACAATACTGGAAAAAACGTGGGTAAAGGTACGCCGACGGTGTTCTGGGAGATCGTTCCCCATTCTGACCAGTGCAGCATTTACACCTATATGGCGGGTGGCGGCTGTTCTCTGCCGGGGAAAGCGATGGTGCTGATGCCGGGCGCAGGTTATGAAGGCGTAACCCGCTTTGTACTGGATGTGATGACCAGCTACGGCCTTAACGCCTGTCCTCCGTTGCTGGTTGGCGTGGGCGTGGCGACCTCTGTTGAAACGGCGGCGCTGCTATCGAAAAAAGCGCTGATGCGTCCGATCGGTTCACATAATGAGAATGAGCGTGCGGCTTCGCTGGAAAAAATGCTTGAAGACGGCATTAACAAAATTGGCCTTGGGCCGCAGGGAATGTCCGGTAACACGTCCGTAATGGGCGTGAATATTGAAAACACCGCGCGTCATCCTTCCACTATTGGGGTGGCGGTGAACGTAGGCTGCTGGTCGCACCGTAAAGGACATATCGTTTTCGATAAAGATTTGAACTACACCATTACGTCTCACAGCGGAGTGAATTTCTGATGAGTAAAAAAATTCTTACCACGCCCATTAAAGATGAAGATTTAGCGGATATTAAGGCTGGCGATATTATTTACCTCAATGGTCATATTGTTACCTGTCGTGATGTGGCCCATCGTCGGTTAATTGAAGGCGGGCGAAAATTACCCGTAGATGTTCGCGGCGGCGCTATTTTACACGCTGGCCCAATCGTCCGTCCAATTAAAGGTGAGGATGATAAGTTTGAAATGGTCTCCGTTGGCCCAACCACCAGTATGCGCATGGAAAAATTCGAAAAAGAATTTATTGCACAGACCGGCGTGAAATTAATTGTTGGTAAAGGCGGTATGGGTAAAGGCACCGAAGAGGGCTGCGCGGAGCATAAAGCGCTGCACTGCGTATTCCCGGCAGGCTGTGCGGTAGTGGCTGCGGTGTGCGTCGAAGAAATTGAAGATGCCCAATGGCGCGATCTGGGGATGCCGGAAACGCTGTGGGTTTGTCGGGTAAAAGAATTTGGCCCGTTAATTGTTTCTATCGATATCCATGGCAATAACCTGTTTGAGCAGAACAAAGTTATTTTCAATCAGCGTAAAGAGCTCGTCGCTGATGAAATATGCCAGAACGTAAGTTTTATCAAATAATCCTGATTAGGTAAATTGCACGGTAATGAAGGAAATACGTTTTGACGATAATAATATACAGGGGTTCTGGCCGGGGGCGGCTCAGGGAGATCCCTCCTGATTATTGTTACGTCATCAATAACATCATTATCGTGCCTCCTGTTCGAAGGCTATTTTATGACTGATGCAGCATTGCTATTAGATGAAGGCTTCACCCTGATGTTCCTCGGCATGGGATTTGTGCTGGCGTTTCTGTTTGTGCTGATTTACGCCATTCAGGGCATGTCCACCGCCATCAACAGCATCTTCCCTGAACCGGCTCTGGCGCCGAAAGCCGTACCCGTTGCCGCCGCGCCCGCTGACAACTTCGCCCGCTTAAAGCCGGTGATTGCCGCCGCCATCCACCACCATCGCCGCCTTAACCCTTAATTCACGGAGGAATCCATGACCGTTGCTATTACCGATGTCGTCCTGCGCGACGCCCACCAGTCCCTTTTCGCCACCCGTCTGCGCCTTGACGATATGCTTCCCGTCGCCGCGCAGCTCGACGATGTGGGCTACGGATCCCTCGAATGCTGGGGCGGCGCCACCTTCGACGCCTGCATCCGCTTCCTCGGCGAAGATCCGTGGGTCCGCCTGCGCGAACTGAAAAAGGCCATGCCGAAGACCCCGTTACAGATGTTGCTCCGCGGCCAGAACCTCCTCGGCTACCGCCACTACGCCGATGACGTGGTGGAACGCTTCGTCGAGCGCGCCGTCAAAAACGGCATGGACGTCTTCCGCGTGTTCGACGCCATGAACGACCCGCGCAACATGAAGGCCGCCCTGCGGGCAGTGCGCAGTCACGGGGCTCACGCCCAGGGCACGCTCTCGTACGCCACTAGCCCGGCCCACACTCTGCAGACCTGGCTCGATTTAACCGAACAGCTGCTGGAAACCGGCGTCGACTCCATCGCCATCAAGGACATGTCCGGTATCCTCACCCCGAAGGCGGCGTATGAGCTGGTCAGCGAAATCAAAAAGCGCCATGACGTGCGCCTGCACCTGCACTGCCACGCCACCACCGGGATGGCGGAGATGGCCCTGCTGAATGCCATTGAGGCGGGCGTGGACGGTGTGGACACGGCGATTTCTTCCATGAGCGCCACCTACGGCCACCCGGCCACCGAGGCGCTGGTCGCTACCCTCGCAGGCACCCAATACGACACCGGGCTGGATATCCTGAAGCTGGAGAGCATCGCGGCGTACTTCCGCGAGGTGCGCAAAAAATACCATGCCTTTGAAGGCCAACTGAAGGGCACCGACAGCCGCATTCTGGTGGCCCAGGTGCCGGGCGGGATGCTCACCAATCTCGAGGGCCAGTTAAAGCAGCAGAACGCCGCCCACCGTCTGGATGAGGTGCTGGCGGAAATCCCCCGCGTGCGCGAGGACCTCGGCTTTATTCCGCTGGTCACCCCGACCTCGCAGATTGTCGGCACCCAGGCGGTGCTTAACGTCCTGACCGGGGAGCGCTACAGAACCATTGCCAAAGAAACCGCCGGGATTCTGAAAGGGGAATACGGCCACACCCCGATGCCGGTCAATGCCGCCCTGCAGGCGCGCGTGCTGGAGGGGACCGCCCCGGTGACCTGCCGTCCGGCGGATTTACTCAAATCGGAAATGGCGCAGCTGGAAGCGGACGTGAAGCGCCAGGCGCAGGAGAAGGGCATTCAGCTTGCCGATAACGCCATCGACGATGTGCTGACCGTGGCCCTGTTCCCGCAAATCGGTCTGAAGTTCCTTGAGAACCGCAATAACCCGACGGCCTTTGAACCGGTCCCGCAGGCGGAAGAAGCAAAACCTGCCGCTGCCCCGGTAAAACCCGCTGCCTCCGGCGTCTACACCGTGGAATTGGAAGGCAAAGCTTTTGTGGTGAAGGTCAGCGACGGCGGCGATATCAGCCAGCTCACTTCGGCGGCGCCCGTTCAGGCCTCTGCTCCGTCAACTACCCCAGCAGGCGTCGGCACTCCGGTGACCGCCCCGCTGGCGGGTAATATCTGGAAGGTGACTGCCACCGAGGGCCAGACGGTCGCCGAAGGCGACGTACTCCTCATTCTCGAAGCCATGAAGATGGAAACCGAAATCCGCGCCGCCCAGGCCGGGACCGTGCGCGGTATCGCGGTGAAATCCGGCGACGCGGTCTCCGTGGGCGACACCCTGATGCAACTGGCGTAAGGAACAGGAACCATGGAAAGTCTTAACGCCCTGATTCAGGGCATGGGCCTGATGCACCTCGGCGTCGGCCAGGCCATCATGCTGCTGGTGAGCCTGCTGCTGCTGTGGCTGGCGATTGCGAAGAAGTTCGAGCCGTTACTGCTGCTGCCGATTGGCTTCGGCGGCCTGCTGTCGAATATCCCGGAGGCCGGGCTGGCGCTGACCGCCCTGGAGAGCCTGCTGGCGCACCACGACGCCGGACAACTGGCGGTGATTGCCGCGAAGCTGAACTGCCTGCCGGATGTGCATGCCATCACGGAAGCGCTGGCCCTGGCCCTGCCGTCGGTGCAGAGCCAGATGGAGCAGCAGGCGGTGGAAATGGGCTACTCCGCCGGGGTGCTGGCGCTGTTCTATAAGGTCGCCATCGGGTCAGGTATTGCCCCGCTGGTGATTTTTATGGGCGTGGGGGCGATGACCGACTTCGGCCCGCTGTTGGCCAACCCGCGCACCCTGTTGCTGGGGGCGGCGGCGCAATTCGGCATCTTCGCCACGGTGCTCGGGGCGCTGGCGCTGAACTACTTCAGCATCATCAGCTTCACCCTGCCGCAGGCGGCGGCGATAGGCATCATCGGCGGGGCGGACGGCCCGACGGCGATTTATCTGTCGGGCAAGCTGGCACCGGAGCTGCTGGGGGCCATCGCGGTGGCGGCGTACTCGTATATGGCGCTGGTGCCGTTAATCCAGCCGCCGATTATGAAGGCGCTGACCACGGATAAGGAGCGGAAAATCCGCATGGTGCAGCTGCGCACGGTGAGCAAGCGGGAGAAGATCTTGTTCCCGGCGGTGCTGTTGCTACTGGTGGCGCTGCTGCTGCCGGACGCGGCCCCGCTGCTGGGGATGTTCTGCTTCGGCAACCTGATGCGCGAAAGCGGGGTGGTGGAACGCCTGAGCGACACGGTGCAGAACGCGCTGATAAACATCGTGACCATCTTCCTGGGGCTGTCGGTGGGCGCGAAGCTGGTGGCGGACAAGTTCCTGCAGCCGCAGACGCTGGGGATTCTGGTGCTGGGGGTGATGGCGTTCTGTATCGGGACGGCGGCGGGGGTGCTGATGGCGAAGCTGCTGAACCTGTTCAGTAAGAACAAAATCAACCCGCTGATTGGCTCGGCCGGGGTATCGGCGGTGCCGATGGCGGCGCGGGTGTCGAACAAGGTGGGTCTGGCGTCGGATGCGCAGAACTTCCTGCTGATGCACGCGATGGGCCCGAACGTGGCGGGAGTGATTGGCTCGGCGATTGCCGCCGGGGTGATGCTCAGGTACGTGCTGGCGATGTAGTGCCGTATCTTCCCGGAGAGTTTCGATAAGGAGACTTTGATGAATGAAACCATAGCATCACGCTCATGCTGCAGGGCGTCGACACATGACATGGTCGTGGATTACGCGCTGGCGTCGCTAAACGAGCTTGAGCACCTGCATCCTGCGCTGAATCTGCTGTCGTACCCGTTAATCGCGCCGGGCAGCCATAATTTCTTTGTCCGTTGTTATGATGCAGGCGTACAGCATGCGCAGGCTAAGGCGGCTGAAACGGTACCGGCTCTGCCTGATTCGCGCTCACCGTGGCTGCAAAGAAGCGGGCTGCTGTGTGCCGCTGCCGGTCGCCTGGATGCTCTGGGTCTGCCGCTGACGCACAATCGTTTATGCGATCAGGCCGATCACTATTGTGCCGGCATGGCGGATGCCGATGCCGAAGTCCGCAGCGGTTTTTATACCGTGCGCAGCATATCGCTGCCGGTTTACCGGCGGCTGTTGCGGGATAAGCATCCTCATGGCGTCTGCCTGCAGCAGGCGCTGCTGCATCTGCTGGCGTGGAAAAGCGATTCATCCTGGGCGCGACAGCAGGCCCAGCGGTTGCTCTGGCTGGGCGGCGTTCTGGGTGACAAAGGCGTGTTTGCGCTTATGGGGCTGGATGACGAACTACGGGAACGGCAGTTTGCGTGGCCGGGGCTGTGGCCGCTGCTGGCGGTGACCGGATTTCTGGCGAAATGTCCGGCCGGGCCGATATTTGCGGATTAAATAACGCTCCCCATCCGGGGAGCCTGTTAATTCGTCGCCGGATATTCCTGAATGGTCACCTGAATCGTTAGCTTCTTATCATTGCGCATAACTTCGACAGGGATAATGGAGCCGGGACGGATCTCCGCCACCTGGTCCATGGTCTCCAGTGCCGAAATTGCCGGCGTGTTGTTGACGGACACAATGACATCATTAACCTTAATTCCCGCATTGGCCGCCGGGCCGCCAGGAGCCACTTCGTTGACCACGATGCCCTGAATTTGATCGAACCCCCCACCCTGGGAATGCATTGGCGCATTTTCACGTCCGCCAATGCCGATATAACCACGGATCACCCGGCCGTCTCGGATCAGCTTATCCATGATTTTAGTGGCTAACTGGAATGGAATAGCAAAGCCAATCCCTTCTGGCGTCTCGCCATCGTTGCTTTTATCAAATGAGAGAGTGTTGATGCCCATCAGCTCGCCCACCGAGTTGACCAGCGCGCCGCCGGAGTTGCCGTGGTTGATAGATGCATCGGTTTGCAGAAAGTTTTGCCGACCCGATGGATTCAGACCGATTCTACCGGTCGCGCTGATAATCCCCTGCGTAATGGTCTGCCCCAGGTTATACGGGTTGCCGATAGCCAGTACCACATCGCCGATATGGGGCGTACGTTTGCTGTTAATCGGGATGGTAGGCAGGCCGCCGGTGGCGTTAATTTTCAGTACCGCCAGGTCGGTTAGGGTGTCTGAACCGACCAGTAAGGCCTCAAATACGCGACCATCCTGCAGCGCCACGATTATCTGGTCGGCATCGTTAATCACGTGTTTGTTGGTAATAATATAGCCACGTTCGTCCATAATTACGCCGGAGCCGAGCGTGCGGATCTCCAGCTGGTTATGGCTCGAACTATTAAGACCGCGGTTATAGACGTTAACCACAGCAGGCGCGGCACGGCGAACAGCCTGATTATAAGTGGCAGGCGTCTCATCCGTGCTGTCAAACTGGGGGGCCGTCAATTTATTAAACTGACGTAAAGACGGCATGGCCACTAACAGCAGGCCCGCAACGATCAAACCGATAACAATGGAACGTAAAAGCTTTAAAAGCATGATGCGCGTGTCGTTAAAAAGGAACGGTTTGCAGCATAGCATGAGTTATCCGGACATCACATGCAGCGCAGATGTCCGGAGTCGCAAATGGTTAGCGCAATAATATATAGATAGACTCATTGCCGCGCATAACCTGCAGGGCAATGACCGTCGGTTTACTTTCCAGCACTTTGCGCATATCGGCGATTGATTGCACGCGATTGCGGTTTACGCCGATGATAACATCCTCCTGATGTAGACCGGCCTGCGCGGCGGGGCTGCTCTTCTCGACGCTGCTAACGGCAATGCCTTTCGTCCCGTCTTTGAGCTGACCATCATTAAGCGTCGCGCCCTGCAGTGCCGGGGCAATAAGCTCCGCGCTGGCGGAAGAGGAGGTGCTCTTGTCCAGCGTCACTTCCACGTCCAGCGGCTTGCCGTTGCGAATCAGGCCCAGCTTCACTTTGGCGCCCGGCTCTGTGGTGGCAATCCGTGAACGTAGTTCCGCGAAGCTGCTCAGCGGCTTACCGTTCAGGCTCACGATAACATCTCCGGATTTCACGCCCGCTTTTGCCGAGCCAGAATTTGGCAGCACTTCGCTGATAAACGCACCGCGCTGCACATCCAGCCTGAAGGCTTTGGCGATATCCGCACTCATCTCCATGCCCTTAATGCCCAGCAAACCACGTTTGACTTCGCCAAACTGAATGAGCTGCTGCGCCAGGGTTTTGGCCATATTGCCCGGAATGGCAAAGCCAATCCCGATGCTGCCGCCGCCGGGCGCCAGAATGGCGGTGTTGATTCCGATAAGCTCACCGTTGAGGTTAAGCAGCGCACCGCCGGAATTGCCGCGGTTAATTGAGGCGTCAGTCTGTATAAAGTTTTCCAGCCCTTCCAGGTTCAGCCCGCTACGCCCCAGCGCCGAGATAATGCCGGAGGTCGCGGTCTGGCCCAGGCCGAACGGGTTCCCGACGGCGACGGCAAAATCACCGACCCGAAGGGCATCGGAATCGGCAATCGCGATCTGCTTCAGGTTGCTGGGGTTTTGTACTTGCAGCAACGCAATATCGCTTTGGTCATCGCCGCCAATCAGTTTGGCGTCAAATTCTCGTCCGTCATTTAACTGAATGCTGATCTTATCCGCCTGGCTGATGACATGGTTATTGGTCAGAATATAGCCTTTAGCCGCATCGATGATCACCCCTGAGCCAAGGCCTTCAAAAGGCTGGGACTGCTGTCCGGGGGGCGCATCGCCAAAAAATTTCTTGAGTTCTTCCGGTACGCGCTGGTTTTGCAGCGCAGTGCCTTCTACTTTCACGCTGACCACAGCGGGCAACACTTTTTCCAGCATTGGTGCGAGGCTGGGGAGGGCTGTCTGCCCGGGAACCTGCGCGGGCAGCGAGGCCGAAGCAGGGAAGGATGCCGAGAGTGATAACCCGACACTTAACGCGATAGCGCTCAACAGCTGGTTTTTTTTCTTCATCGATGCTGACTCTCGTAACCTGGAATGAAGGAAGAACGGCCCCAAAAACATCTTGATATTATTGAATTTTAACCTGCTGAACAATGAGGTGTTTGACTAAATAATAGCTGGGGACGGGAAGAAAGGACGGGCGCAATCACTGCGCCCGTAAAATAAATTCAGCTTGTGCGATTAATCGCGTTTTACACCACCGCGCAGCAGGCCGGATGCGCCGTCAGAATAGTCGCGCGGCATCTGCACCGGAGCCTGATCGTTACCGGCCTCAGAGTCGGCCAGACGGTTGCGGAACGGGTTGGTTTCCGCCGTCATTTCTGGCAGCAGACTGCTGGAGCTTTTCGCCATGTGTTGATACAGCTGGCGATAGTCGGTCGCCATATTGTCCAGCAGCTCGGCGCTCCGGGCAAAGTGGCTCACCAGCTCTTCACGATACTCTTCCAGCTCGGCTTTGTTCTTTTCCAGTTCGTACTGCAGTGACTGCTGCTGACGCAATTTGCGGTTACCGAAACGCATGGCCACCGCACCGATGACGATGCCGACGACTAAACCGATTAGCGCATATTCCCAGGTCATGAACTTCTCCCGTTGTCTTGTTGTTCCGTAGGGTGTTGGCTCGGCTCCTGCCTGTGCCTGATATTGCCACTATAACCGCTATTTCCGCAGAAGTGGAATCCTGACGTATCATCGCGTAGTGTAGAACGGCCTTTTTTTCATCAGTCACGCCCGCTGGTGAGGTTTAATTGAAGGAATAACAACAAGATTATGCAAAGCCTGTCCCCCCTGTCGCGATACCAACATGCCCTGAATGAGGGTTCACACCAGCCGGATGACGTTCAGCGTGAAGCGGTTAACCGTCTGGAGACGATTTATCAAGCGCTCACGGCGACGTCCGCAGAGCGTGAGCAACGTGGCGGGTTGAAAGCGGTATTTGGCCGTTTACTCGGGAAAAAAGATCCGCAATCCAATGCGCCGGTGCGTGGCCTTTATATGTGGGGCGGTGTCGGGCGCGGCAAAACATGGCTGATGGATCTGTTCTACCAGAGCCTGCCAGGGACGCGTAAACAGCGCCTGCACTTTCACCGTTTTATGCTGCGGGTTCACGAAGAACTGACGGCTCTGCAGGGCAACAGCGATCCGCTGGAGAGGGTGGCCGACAAGTTTAAGGCCGAAACGGACGTGCTCTGCTTCGACGAATTTTTCGTTTCTGATATCACGGACGCGATGCTGCTAGGCGGCCTGATGAAAGCGCTGTTTGCCCGTGGGATTACGCTGGTCGCCACCTCAAACATTCCGCCAGATGAACTGTATCGCAACGGCCTTCAGCGCGCGCGTTTCATACCTGCGATTGAGGCCATTAAGCAGCACTGCGACATTATGAACGTCGACGCGGGCGTTGATTACCGTTTGCGTACGTTGACGCAGGCGCACCTGTGGCTGTCGCCCTTAAATGCGCAGACCACCAGCCAGATGGACAAACTCTGGCTCGCGCTGGCAGGGACAAAACGTGATAACGCCCCGGTGCTTGAGGTAAATCATCGTCCGCTGCAAACACTGGGGGTTGAGAAACAAAACCTGGCGGTCTCCTTTGAGACGCTTTGCGTGGATGCCCGCAGTCAGCATGATTACATCGCGCTTTCGCGCTTATTCCATACGGTGATGGTGCTGGATGTTCCGCTGATGACGCCGCTGATGGAGAGCGAAGCACGGCGCTTCATCGCGCTGGTAGATGAGTTTTACGAACGCCACGTCAAGCTGGTAGTGAGCGCCGAGGTACCTTTATATGCGATCTACCGGGGTGAACGCCTGAAGTTTGAGTTCCAGCGCTGCCTGTCGCGTCTGCAGGAGATGCAGAGCGAAGAGTATCTTAAGCGTGAGCATATGCCCTAATAAATGCCCCCCTCTGCCCGTGGGAGAGGGATTGGGGGGAAGGGTGCCAGACCGCACTAACGTCAGCCTCGAAAAACCCACTTTGAATCACATTTAAGGGTCGATCTTTAACCTCAACTTCTCTATAATCTTGCGACCCCACGTTACGAGAAGGTTTTTTTCCCGAAACTTTCATGTGTCGGCATTAGCTATTCGAAGGGGTAGGTTTGCCGGACTCTGTCGTGTGAACCTCAACTGACTAAAACGTTTGGGTGTTCACCAACGTGTAACTTATTTATTTGGGTAAGCTTTTAATGAAAACTTTTACAGCTAAACCAGAAACCGTACAGCGCGACTGGTATGTTGTTGACGCGACCGGTAAAACTCTGGGCCGTCTGGCTTCCGAACTGGCTCGTCGCCTGCGCGGTAAGCATAAAGCGGAATACACTCCGCACGTTGATACTGGTGACTACATCATCGTTCTGAACGCAGAAAAAGTTGCTGTAACCGGTAACAAGCGCGAAGATAAAATGTATTACCATCACACCGGCCACATCGGTGGTATCAAAGAAGCGACCTTTGAAGAGATGATTGCTCGCCGTCCTGAGCGTGTGATTGAAATCGCGGTTAAAGGCATGCTGCCAAAAGGCCCGCTGGGTCGTGCTATGTTCCGTAAACTGAAAGTTTACGCAGGTAACGAGCACAACCACGCGGCACAGCAACCGCAAGTTCTTGACATCTAATCGGGATTATAGGCAATGGCTGAAAATCAATACTACGGCACTGGTCGCCGCAAAAGTTCCGCAGCTCGCGTGTTCATCAAACCGGGCAGCGGTAAAATCGTCATCAACCAACGTTCTCTGGAACAGTACTTCGGTCGCGAAACTGCCCGCATGGTAGTTCGCCAGCCGCTGGAACTGGTTGATATGGTAGAAAAACTGGATCTGTACATCACCGTTAAAGGTGGTGGTATCTCCGGTCAGGCAGGTGCGATCCGTCACGGTATCACCCGCGCTCTGATGGAGTACGACGAATCCCTGCGTTCTGAACTGCGTAAAGCTGGCTTCGTCACCCGTGACGCGCGTCAGGTTGAACGTAAGAAAGTGGGTCTGCGTAAAGCACGTCGTCGTCCACAGTTCTCCAAACGTTAATCATTTCTGCTTACGCAGAACGATTGGCGAAAAACCCGCTTCGGCGGGTTTTTTATGGATAATGTGCAGGTTATCCACAATATCGGTTCATCTCTCTCCTCTTTTTCCACATTTCCAGAAACGCACACCACAAAGTCATCAAAATCTGGTAAACTATCATCCAATTTTCTGCCCAAATATCAGTGGATACACGATTTTTGTTCAAGTTTTGAACAATGTGTTTTCCCTGGGGTGGGCAATACATCATCTGGCTGGCCTCTGTTGGGCCGGTAGCAGTAAAAATTCTGAATATACCTGGAGGTTTTCATGGCTGTCGCTGCCAACAAACGTTCGGTAATGACGCTGTTTTCTGGTCCTACTGACATTTATAGCCATCAGGTTCGTATCGTGCTGGCCGAGAAGGGTGTCAGTTTTGAGATCGAGCATGTGGAAAAGGATAACCCGCCTCAGGATCTGATCGATCTCAATCCAAACCAGAGTGTACCGACGCTGGTTGATCGTGAGCTGACCCTGTGGGAATCCCGCATCATTATGGAATACCTGGATGAGCGTTTCCCGCATCCGCCGCTGATGCCTGTTTACCCTGTTGCGCGTGGTGAAAGCCGCCTGTACATGCAGCGTATCGAGAAAGACTGGTATACGCTGATGAACGTTATCGTTAACGGCTCCTCATCTCAAGCCGATGCGGCACGTAAGCAACTGCGTGAAGAGCTGCTGGCAATCGCGCCTGTGTTTGGTCAGAAAACCGTTCTTCCTGAGCGATGAATTCAGCCTGGTCGATTGCTACCTGGCGCCGCTGCTGTGGCGTCTGCCTACGCTGGGTGTTGAGTTCAGCGGCCCGGGCGCGAAAGAGCTGAAGGGCTACATGACCCGCGTCTTTGAACGCGACTCCTTCCTGGCATCCTTAACTGAACCGGAACGTGAAATGCGTCTCGGCCGAGGCTAATGACTGTGGAAATGTCACAACTCTCCCCACGCCGTCCGTATCTGCTGCGCGCATTCTATGAATGGCTGCTGGATAATCAGCTCACGCCGCACCTGGTTGTGGATGTGACGTTGCCGGACGTGCAGGTTCCAATGGAATACGCACGTGACGGACAAATCGTGTTGAACATTGCTCCGCGTGCGGTAGGTAATCTGGAGCTGGCCAATGACGAAGTGCGTTTTAATGCGCGTTTCGGCGGCGTGCCGCGTCAGGTTTCCGTGCCTCTGGCTGCGGTACTGGCTATTTACGCCCGTGAAAACGGGGCGGGGACCATGTTTGAGCCGGAAGCGGCTTACGACGAAGAGGTTGCCAGCCTGAATGATGACGATACAACCGATGAACGCGAAAGCGACACGGTGATGTCGCTTATCGATGGCGATAAACCCGATCATCACGACGATAACGACCCTGATGACGATCCGCCGCCGCGCGGTGGGCGTCCGGCGCTGCGCGTTGTGAAATAATCAAACAGGCCCATCGGGCCTGTTTTGCTTTATAGTGATATCCACCTGCTGTACGCCGGGGATGTTTGCGGTATTTATGCCTGAAAAGCCGGAGGGTAGTCACCCATCCGGCCTAATTCTTACACTTCCAGGTAGTTCATGATCCCGTCAGCCGCTTTACGGCCTTCGGCAATCGCCGTCACCACCAGGTCGGAACCGCGAACGATATCGCCACCGGCGAAGATTTTCGGGTTGCTGGTCTGGAACGCGTTGTCGCTGCCTTCCGGTGCGATGATACGGCCCTGCGGATCCAGTTCGACGCTATGTTTTGCCAGCCACTCCATGCTATGGGGACGGAAACCAAACGCCATCACCACCGCATCGGCCGGGATCACATACTCAGAGCCCGCAACGATTTCTGCGCGACGACGGCCTTTCGCATCCGGCGCACCCATCTCCGTGCGCGCCATCTTCACACCGCTCACTTTCCCGTTGGCATTAACCTCCACGCCCAGAGGCTGGATGTTGAACTGGAACTCGACGCCCTCTTCACGCGCATTTTTCACTTCGCGTTTTGAACCCGGCATGTTCTCTTCATCGCGACGATAGGCGCAGATCACATGCGCCGCATTCTGACGAATGGAGGTACGCACGCAATCCATCGCGGTATCACCGCCGCCCAGCACCACCACGCGTTTGCCTTCCATGCTGACGAAAGGTTCTTCGGCAGTTTCACCGTAGCCCATCATCTGTTTGGTATTGGCGATCAGGAACGGCAGCGCATCAAACACGCCTGGCGCATCTTCATTCTCCAGCCCGCCGCGCATCGACTGATAGGTGCCGACGCCGAGGAACACGGCATCGTAATCCTTCAGTAGATCGTCGAGCTGCACGTCGCGGCCCACTTCCACATTCAGTTTGAACTCAATGCCCATGCCGGTGAAAATTTCTCGGCGGCGGGTCATGACCTCTTTTTCCAGCTTGAAGGCCGGAATACCGAAGGTCAGTAGACCGCCGATTTCAGGATGGCGATCAAAAACCACCGCCTTAATGCCGTTGCGGGTCAGCACGTCCGCACAGGCCAGGCCCGCGGGCCCTGCGCCGACGATTGCCACGCGTTTGTCGGTTTGGCGCACGCCGGTCATATCCGGACGCCAGCCCATTTCAAACGCCTTATCGTTAATGTAGCGTTCGATGTTACCGATGGTTACCGCGCCGAACTCATCGTTCAAGGTACAGGAGCCTTCGCACAGACGATCCTGCGGGCATACGCGACCACACACTTCCGGCAGGGTGTTCGTCTGGTGAGACAACTCGGCGGCTTCAAAAATACGTCCCTCATTGGCCAGCTTCAGCCAGTTCGGGATGTAATTATGCACCGGGCATTTCCATTCGCAGTAAGGGTTACCGCAGGACAGGCAGCGGTCTGCCTGTGCTTTGGCCTGGCCTTCTGAAAACGGCTCATAGATTTCAACAAATTCAATTTTGCGGATCTTCAGCGGTTTCTTTGGCGGATCAACACGCTGCAGGTCGATAAACTGGTAAACGTTCTGGCTCATCTGAATTCCTTACTGCGCCTGCACACGCAGCTCTGCTGCGCTACGACTACGGTGACCCAGGAGGGCTTTAACATCGCTGGACTTTGGTTTAACCAGCGCGAACTTTGAGGAGAACGCCGGCCAGTTCGCCAGGATCTCTTCGCCGCGCGAAGAACCGGTATGCTGCACGTGTTCGGTAATCAAACCGCGCAGATGTTCTTCGTGGATAGCCAGGGACTCCACGTCCAGCACTTCAACCAGTTCCGGGTTCACGCGTTTGCGGAAATCGCCGCTTTCATCCAGTACGTAGGCGAAGCCGCCCGTCATACCGGCGCCGAAGTTCACCCCGGTTTTGCCCAGTACGCAGACAATACCGCCCGTCATGTATTCACAGCCGTTATCGCCGATACCTTCCACCACGGTGATAGCTCCGGAGTTACGCACCGCAAAACGTTCCCCCGCACGGCCTGCCGCAAACAGACGGCCGCCGGTGGCGCCGTACAGACAGGTGTTACCGATGATGCTGGCATCACAGCTGCGAAAAGCAGAACCGACCGGTGGACGCACCGCCAGCAGACCGCCTGCCATGCCTTTGCCGACGTAGTCATTGGCATCGCCGGTAAGGATAAGCTCCACGCCGCCCGCGTTCCAGACGCCGAAGCTCTGGCCCGCAGTACCGCTGAAGTGCGCGGTAATCGGATCGGCTGCCAGACCCTGGTCACCGTGCGTCTGGGCAATGTAACCGGAGAGCGATGCGCCGACGGAGCGATCGGTGTTGCGGATATCAAACCAGAATGTTTTGCTCTGCTTAGCATCCACGTACGATTTTGCCTGCTGCAATAGCTGCGCGTTCAGGACACCGTTATCAAACGGCGGGTTCTTCTCAGTGCAGAACACCGCTTTGCCAGGATGCGGCTCTGCCGTTTCCAGCAGTTTCGACAGCTCAAGCTTCTGCTGTTTGGCAGTGAAACCGTCCAGCTCTTTGAGCAGGTCGGTACGGCCAATCAGGTCTACCAGGCGTTTAACACCCAGCTGCGCCATCAGTTCGCGGGTCTCGCGGGCGATGAAGTCAAAGTAGTTGGTCACTTTAAACGGCAGGCCGTGGTAGTGGTTCTTACGCAGTTTTTCGTCCTGGGTTGCCACACCGGTTGCGCAGTTGTTCAGGTGGCAAATACGCAGGTATTTACAGCCGAGCGCAACCATTGGGCCGGTACCAAAGCCGAAGCTCTCTGCGCCCAGGATCGCGGCTTTAATGATATCAAGACCGGTTTTCAGACCGCCGTCCACCTGCAGACGGATCTTATGACGCAGACCGTTCGCCACCAGCGCCTGCTGGGTTTCCACCAGGCCGAGCTCCCACGGGCAACCCGCGTATTTCACAGAAGAGAGCGGGCTTGCGCCGGTCCCCCCGTCGTAACCGGCAATGGTGATTAGGTCGGCGTAGGCTTTTGCCACCCCGGTGGCAATGGTGCCGACGCCCGGTTCGGAAACCAGCTTCACGGAGATCATCGCTTTCGGGTTGACCTGTTTCAGGTCGAAAATTAGCTGCGCCAAATCCTCGATAGAGTAGATATCGTGGTGCGGCGGCGGGGAGATCAGCGTCACGCCCGGCACCGAGTAGCGCAGTTTGGCGATGTACGGGGTGACTTTATCACCCGGCAACTGACCGCCTTCGCCCGGTTTAGCACCCTGAGCGACTTTAATCTGAATCACGTCGGCGCTGACCAGATACGCTGGCGTCACGCCAAAGCGACCGGACGCCACCTGCTTAATACGGGACACTTTGTTGGTACCATAACGGGCAGGATCTTCACCGCCTTCACCGGAGTTGGAGTTTCCGCCGATGCTGTTCATCGCCTCAGCCAGCGCTTCGTGCGCCTCCGGGCTCAGCGCGCCGATAGACATCGCCGCCGTATCGAAGCGTTTGAACAGCTCAGACGCCGGCTCTACGTCGTCGATGCTGACGGCTTCATCGCCCGGGTTGATCGCTAACAGATCGCGTAGTGTCGCCGCCGGACGGTTATTCACCAGCTCCGCATACTGCTGATAATCGTGGTACTCGCCGCTCTGCACCGCCTGTTGCAGCGTGCGTACGACGTCCGGGTTGTAGGCGTGGTATTCACCGCCGTGAACGTATTTCAGCAGACCGCCCTGGTCCAGCGGCTTGCGTGCCAGCCAGGCGCGTTTCGACAGGTTCATCAGATCCTGCTGGAAGTCAGCAAAACTCGCGCCGCCGATACGGCTTATCACGCCCTGGAAGCACAGGTTCGCCACATCATCATGCAGACCGACCGCTTCAAACAGCTTCGAGCAGCGGTAAGAGGCGATGGTCGAGATGCCCATTTTGGACATGATCTTGTACAGACCTTTATTGATGCCGTTACGGTAGTTCAGCATCACTGCGCGATACGCTTTGTCGATCGCGCGGGTATCCACCAGGCGCGCCAGCGTTTCGTAGGCCAGATACGGATAGATCGCCGTCGCGCCAAAGCCTAACAGCACGGCAAAGTGGTGCGGGTCGCGGGCGCTTGCGGTTTCTACAATGATGTTGGCGTCGCAGCGCAGGCTCTTATCTACCAGACGGGTCTGAATAGCCCCCACCGCCATTGGCGCAGGTACCGGCAGACGGTTTTTCGCAATATTACGATCAGACAACACCAGCAGAACCGTACCGTTACGCACCATCTGTTCGGCCTGGTCACACAGCGCATTCACCGTCTCTTCGAGGGTCGATTCGGTCACGTCGAAGGTAATGTCGAGCGTGTCGGCGCGGTAGTGCTCCTCTTGCATGGTGGTGAGCTGCTTGAAATCGGAGTAGAGCAGGATCGGCGACTTAAAGGTCAGACGATGCGCCTGGCCTTCTGCCTCGCAGAAGACGTTCATCTCGCGACCGATGCTGGTCGCCAGCGACATGACGTGGGCTTCACGCAGTGGATCGATTGGCGGGTTGGTCACCTGTGCAAACTGCTGACGGAAGTAGTCGTAAATAATGCGCGGCTGGCTGGAGAGCACGGCAAACGGGGTATCGTCACCCATTGAACCGACCGCTTCCTGACCGTTTTCACCGAGCACGCGGATTACCGAGTCCAGCTCTTCCGCACTGTAATTAAACTGTTTCTGGAAGCTCGCGAGGGTATCGTCGTCCAGTTCGCGGCTGCCGACCTCTTCGTCCGGCAGATCTTCGAATGGCACCAGACGGCGAACGTTTTTCTCCATCCACTCTTTGTACGGATGGCGGCTTTTCAGATCATCATCGGTTTCGGCAGAGTGCAGAATACGCCCGCCGCGAGTGTCGATAACCATCAGTTCGCCCGGTCCTACGCGGCCTTTTTCGACCACTTCATCAGGCTGGTAATCCCAAATACCCACTTCAGAGGCGCAGGTAATGAGCTTGTCTTTGGTGATGACGTAGCGCGCCGGACGCAGACCGTTACGATCCAGGTTACAGGCGGCAAAACGACCGTCGGACATGACGATGCCCGCCGGGCCATCCCACGGCTCCATGTGCATGGAGTTGAAGTCAAAGAACGCACGCAGCTCCGGATCCATATCCGGGTTGTTCTGCCAGGCCGGTGGCACCAGCAGACGCATGGCGCGAACGATATCCATCCCGCCCGCCAGCAGCAGTTCCAGCATGTTGTCCATTGAGCTGGAGTCAGAGCCGGTTTCGTTCACAAACGGCGCGGCATCGTGCAGGTCAGGGATCAGTGGCGTCTGGAATTTATAGGTACGGGCGCGTGCCCACTGACGGTTCCCGGTGATGGTGTTAATTTCGCCGTTGTGCGCCAGATAGCGGAACGGCTGAGCCAGCGGCCAGCGTGGAACGGTATTGGTGGAGAAGCGCTGATGGAACAGGCAAATAGCCGATTCCAGACGCAGGTCTGCGAGGTCCAGGTAGAAGCGTGGCAGGTCAGCCGGCATACACAGACCTTTATAGATGTTCACCAGGTTGGAAAGGCTACAAACGTAGAACTCTTTATCGTCCTGGAGACGTTTTTCAATGCGGCGACGGGCGATAAACAAGCGACGTTCCATATCGCGCGGACGCCAGCCCGCAGGCGCATTAACAAAAATCTGTTCAATACGAGGCAGCGAGGAGAGGGCGATTTCACCGAGCACCCCTTCATTGGTTGGTACATCGCGCCAGCCAACAATAGACAGGGTTTCACGCTGAAGTTCTTCTTCGACGATGCGGCGTGAGGCGGCAGCTTTTTCAGGATCCTGGTTCAGGAACAGCATACCGACAGCGTAGTTTTTGGCTAAACGCCAGCCGCGCTCTTCCGCCACGATGCGGAAGAAACGATCCGGTTTTTGCAGCAGCAGACCGCAACCGTCGCCGGTTTTACCATCAGCCAGGATGGCGCCACGGTGCTGCATACGGGCCAGTGCGTGAATAGCAGTACGCACTACCTTGTGGCTAGGTTCGCCTTCTATGTGGGCGATCAGGCCGAAACCACAGTTATCCTTCTCAAGGGATTTATCGTACAACATATCAGTGAACCTCCCCAGGCTCGTCGGGCTTCCTACTGAACTTAACCGTGGCGCACAGGCACAGAAAGAGCATGGCGACGGGGTTTGCGTGTCATACGCGTACCTCGCATTCGCCCTCTTTTCATCCTTTCGCGCAGGTAAACAAGTTTGAGGACTTGCTTCAGAGGGAATCTCAATTACTGCATAAATATGATGAGCAGGCCGCTCATCCAGAAAGCTTCCAGCGGATTTCCAACTTATCGGGAATTAGTACCCAGGTCAAATGGCCAACTTATTTATACAAAAATGTGCTAAAGTGCTTTTATGTTATTGTAATATAATGATATTTAACTATATTTACATCCGCGGAGCCACCCGGAAAGGGATAGGGGAGTGTGATCTTACTCACTATAGGTAAGCGGTATTATCAATGCAGCATGCTGAATAGCTGATTCATGGCAGAATAATAATCTGGTGGTAGGGTGAAACCCGCATAAAGTTACTGTTTTTCAGTGTTGGCGCTATAAATGAAAAATACCCTCAGAACATAAGGAAAAGTAATCACGTTTAGCGTGAATGAAATTGCGGTAATCTTGATTATTTATTCAAAAGGTAAAGGCCATCCAGGGCGATTGATCCAGGTCATCGCCGACAGAGGCTAAAAGTGGCAGGCTTGTCCCCTTTCTTCGGGACGGTCTATCAGGTTATGCAGTTACAGAAATTAGTCAATATGTTTGGTGGGGATCTTTTGCAGCGTTACGGGCAAAAGGTGCATAAGCTGACGCTGCATGGCGGATTTAGCTGCCCGAATCGCGATGGCACCATCGGGCGCGGCGGCTGTACTTTCTGTAACGTGGCTTCATTTGCCGACGAAGCGCAGCAGCAACATTCGATTGCGGAGCAACTGGCGTATCAGGCGAGGCTGGTGAACCGGGCTAAGCGGTACCTGGCTTATTTTCAGGCCTACACCAGCACATGGGCGGAAGTACAGGTCCTGCGCTCGATGTATCAGCAGGCGGTGAGCCAGGCGAATATCGTGGGGCTGTGCGTCGGGACGCGCCCGGACTGCGTGCCGGATGCGGTGCTGGATCTGCTCTGCGAGTATAAAGAGCAGGGATACGAGGTCTGGCTGGAGCTGGGGTTACAGACCGCTCATGACAAAACGCTGCACCGGATCAATCGCGGACATGATTTCGCCTGCTACCAGCGCACCACGCGTCTTGCCCGTCAGCGCGGGCTAAAGGTCTGCTCACATCTGATTGTGGGTCTGCCTGGCGAAGGGCAGCGGCACGGTCTGCAGACGCTGGAACAAGTGGTTGAAACAGGCGTTGACGGTATCAAGCTGCATCCGTTGCACATTGTAAAGGGCAGCATTATGGCGAAAGCCTGGGAAGCCGGGAGGTTATGCGGGATTGAGCTCGACGACTATACGGTGACCGCAGGGGAGATGATTCGCCACACACCGGCGGACGTTATCTACCACCGCATTTCCGCCAGCGCACGGCGTCCCACGCTTCTCGCGCCGCTCTGGTGTGAGAATCGCTGGACGGGGATGGTAGCGCTTGACTGCTATCTGCACCAGCACGGCGTACAGGGGTCGGCCTTGGGGCGTCCGTGGGTGCCTCGCTTACCGACGACGACCGCCTAGCAAACGGCCCAGTATGGGGGTATCCTGGAATGCTGACGGCGGCGGTATGTGGCGAACTGTTTGCCTCACCGAGCGTCGACGCGGTGCTCAATGCGATTGTGGCCGTGACGGGTGATCGGGGCTGCCTGCTGGTGGTGAAAAATTACACCGGCGACCGGCTGAACTTCGGCCTGGCGGCAGAGAAGGCTAAGCGCTACGGGCTGAAGGTCGAGATGGTGATTGTGGCGGACGATATTGCCCTGCCGGACAACAAACAGGCGCTGAGGCAACGGCGAAAATGGTGAAAGCCGGGGCGGGGCGTTCATCATATGTGAATAAAGAGAATCTGGACGGGGTGATGGATCCGGGGGTGGTTGCGGTGGCGGAAGTATTTACTATATTGGCGCAGTAGAAAAGTAGGCCGGGTAAGGCGAAGCCGCCACCCGGCACATTCACGTTAAAAATCCGCTTTTAGCACCACGCGGTAACGGGCTTTGCCGTCTCGCACGTGCTGGAGCGCTTCGTTGATTTTCGACATCGGATACAGCTCGGTGGTTGGCGTTACTTTAGTGCGTCCGGCAAACTTCATCAGCTTGCGCAACTCGAATGGCGTACCGGTTGCAGAGCCGGATACGCTGCGATCGCCGCCGATCAGGGTAAACGCCGGAACCGGCAGCGGCTTCAGTACCGCACCCACGGTGTGGAAATTACCGCCATAGGCCAGCGCTTCAAAGTACGGCTGCCAGTCGAGATCGACGTTGACGGTGTTGATGATCAGATCGAACTGACCCGCAAGAGCGTTCAGGGCCTGCGGATCGCGGCTGTTCACCACTTTATCTGCACCCATCGCCAGCACTTCTTGCTCTTTCGCCGGGTTCGAACTGAACGCGGTAACTTCGCAGCCCATGGCGTGGAGCAGTTTGATGGCAATATGTCCCAGACCGCCAATACCAATCACGCCCACGCGGCTGGTGGCGGTGACATGGTGCATCAGCAGCGGTTTAAAGACGGTGATCCCACCGCAAAGCAGCGGGCCTGCGGATTCAATACCAATGCTGTCCGGCAGCGGGATAACCCATTGCCAGTCGGCACGCAGTTTATCGGCGAAACCACCCTTGTTCAGGATGGTGGGGACGGAGCCTTCAAGGCAGTTGATCTGGTTGCCGCTGATACAGGCATCGCAATGACCACAGCTACGCGCCGTCCAGCCAATGCCCACACGCTGGCCGATCTTCAGCCCTTTATCCTGCGCGGCGCTACCGAGCGCCACAACGTGACCGATAACTTCGTGTCCGGCAACCAACGGATACTGTGAGAAACCCCATTCGTTGTCGATCATCGACAGATCGGAGTGGCAAATTCCGCAGTAATCGACCTTTACTTCGACGTCTTCTGCTTTTAAATCGCCTGCATCGTACTCGTACAGTTCAAGTTCTGCACCCGCCTGCGGTGCGGCGTAGCTTTTTATCTTCGACATCGTATTTCCCCGTTATGGTGTGAACAGAAAGTGTAGAGCATTCAGTTTACAGACGCTTAACAGAAGACGGCAGGAACACGTTTTATAGACTTTTCAGCATCCTGATTTCACAGTCAACGTGGCCGGTACAGCCCAGCGGCGTATCGATATGCGTAAAGCCCAGGTGTTCATACAGGCCAATAGCCTCTTTAAGGAAGGCGGTGGTTTCGAGGTAACAGCGTTTAAAGCCCTGGGTGCGGGCATGTTCAAGGGCGATCAGCGCCAGCTTTTTTGCCAGCCCTTGCCCACGTACGGAAGGCAGGAAATACATTTTTTGCAATTCGCAAATGTCTGGTTCACTGCAGCTCAAGGGCGCGATGCCGCCTCCACCGACAACCTTACCGCCCTGCTCAATAATCCAGTAAGCATGGTCAGGCTGGCTGTAGAGCTGATAAAGCTCATCCAGATTCGGGTCGGCCACGGTGTAGCCCTTATCAGCGGTCAGGCCGTATTCGGCTGAGACGGTGCGGATAACGGCCGCGATAGCCGGGTTGTCTTGCTCAGTGATCCGACGCATCGTCGTCGCGACGGGGGTAATCACGCTCATAGCATTACTCATCAAAAGATAGACACACCATTGCTGTTAATAGCAACGCAAAAAAGGGAGTGCAAGCAAGGCATTTTCAGGAAGATAACCCCTTACGCCCTGAAGCGTAAGGAGTAAAAGCATTACAGCGCGGCAATAACCGCCTGCTGCTCAATCAGCTTGCTCTTCGCATCGGCGAAGGCAACCAGACGTTCACGCTCTTTCGCAATGACCGCTTCCGGCGCGCGGGCCACAAAGCCTTCGTTCGCCAGTTTGCCTTCGATTTTGCCAATTTCCACATCGACTTTCGCCACTTCTTTCGCCAGACGAGCCAGCTCAGCGTCTTTGTCGATAAGGCCCGCCATTGGGATCAGCAACTCAGCGCCGTCGATGATTTTGGTCACGGAAACCGGACCTTTTTCATCCGCAGGCAGCACGGTGATGCTTTCCAGACGCGCCATGGTTTTCAGGAAGGTGTTGTTCTCGCTGACGCGACGAACGGCAGCTTCGCTGCAGCCGCGCAGCAGCAGCTCAAGCGGTTTGCCCGGGGCAATGTTCATTTCAGCACGAATGTTACGTACCGCCACGATCGCCTGTTTCAGCCACTCGGTATCCGCTGACGCGGCTTCATCAACCTTAGCGGCGTCGAATTCCGGGAATGGCTCCAGCATGATGGTATCCGCATTGATGCCTGCAATGACCTTCACGCGCTGCCAGATGGTTTCGGTGATGAAGGGAATGATCGGATGCGCAAGACGCAGCAGACCTTCCAGTACGGTAATTAACGTGTTACGCGTGCCGCGCAATTCTGCCTCATTTCCTCCGTTCATCACCGGCTTCGCCAGCTCCAGATACCAGTCGCAGAACTGGTTCCAGGTGAATTCATACAGAATGCCTGCCGCGATATCGAAGCGGTAGCTGTCCAGCGCCTCGCGGAACGCTTTCACCGTCTGGTTGAATTCAGCCAGGATCCAGCGGTCAGCCAGCGATAGCGTCATCTCGCCACCGTTGAAGCCGCAATCCTGATCTTCGGTGTTCATCAGCACGAAGCGGCTGGCGTTCCACAGTTTGTTACAGAAGTTACGATAACCTTCCAGACGCTTCATGTCCCAGTTGATGTCGCGGCCGGTAGAAGCCAGTGCCGCCAGGGTGAAACGCAGGGCGTCGGTACCATGCGGCTCAATGCCGTCCGGGAACTGCTTCGCGGTGCGCTTAGCTATTTTTTCTGCCAACTGCGGCTGCATCATATTGCCGGTACGTTTCTCCAGTAGATCTTCCAGCGAGATACCATCGACCATATCCAGCGGGTCAATGACGTTCCCCTTGGATTTTGACATCTTCTGGCCTTCGTCATCACGGATCAGACCAGTCATGTAGATAGTCTTGAACGGGATCTGCGGCTTGCCGTCTTCGTCTTTGATGAAGTGCATGGTCATCATGATCATGCGCGCAATCCAGAAGAAGATGATGTCGAAGCCGGAAACCATCACGCTGGTTGGATGGAACTGACGCAGCGCGTCGGTGTTTTCCGGCCAGCCGAGGGTGGAGAATGTCCACAGCGCGGAAGAGAACCAGGTGTCGAGAACGTCCTCGTCCTGACGCAGGGCAACGTCGGCACTCAGATTGTTTTCCTGGCGCACTTCGTCTTCGGTGCGACCGACAAACACGTTACCGTCGTTGTCGTACCACGCCGGGATGCGGTGACCCCACCATAGCTGACGGGAGATACACCAGTCCTGAATATCACGCATCCAGGAGAAATACATGTTCTCATACTGCTTCGGCACAAACTGAATGTCGCCATTCTCAACCGCTTCAACAGCCGGTTTCGCCAGCACGTCGGCACGCACGTACCACTGATCGGTCAGCATGGGTTCGATTACCACACCGCCACGGTCGCCGTACGGTACGGTCAGATCGTGAGGTTTGATATCGCTCAGCAGGCCGAGCGCGTCCACGGCAGCGACAATCGCTTTACGCGCGGCAAAACGTTCCATCTTCTGGAACTCTGCCGGAATAGCGCTGGAGTAAACATCAGTTTCTTCGCCTTTAGTGTCGTAGACTTCCGCGCTTTCGCGAATGTCGCCATCAAAGGTCAGAATGTTGATCATCGGCAGGGCGTG
Source organism: unidentified bacterial endosymbiont (assembly GCF_918797525.1). Lineage (NCBI taxonomy): Bacteria > unidentified bacterial endosymbiont. The sequence goes on from NZ_OU963893.1 coordinate 768,508, forward strand.
ACGACGCCCGACTTCATAGTCGTTAAAGTCGTGCGCTGGGGTGATTTTCACACAACCGGTACCTTTTTCCATGTCGGCGTGTTCGTCGCCAACAATCGGAATACGGCGGTTAACCAGCGGCAGCACTACGAATTTACCGATCAGATCCTTGTAACGCGGATCTTCCGGGTTAACGGCCACGCCGGTATCGCCCAGCAGGGTTTCCGGACGGGTAGTCGCTACCACCAGATAATCTTTACCGTCTGCGGTTTTTGCACCGTCGGCCAGCGGGTAGCGGATGTGCCACATGGAGCCTTTTGACTCACGGTTTTCCACTTCCAGGTCAGAGATGGCGGTACGCAGTTTCGGATCCCAGTTTACCAGGCGTTTGCCACGGTAAATCAGATCTTCTTTGTACAGACGGACGAACACTTCTTTCACGGCATTGGACAGGCCTTCATCCATGGTGAAGCGCTCGCGCTCCCAATCCACGGAGTTGCCGAGACGGCGCATCTGACGGGTAATGGTTCCGCCCGATTCTGCTTTCCACTGCCAAATTTTGTCGATGAACGCGTCGCGACCGTAATCGTGGCGGGTTTTACCTTCTTCAGCGGCAATTTTACGCTCAACCACCATTTGGGTCGCGATACCCGCGTGGTCAGTCCCCGCCTGCCACAGGGTATTTTTGCCCTGCATGCGCTGGTAGCGGATCATGGTGTCCATGATGGTCTGCTGGAAAGCATGACCCATATGCAAACTGCCGGTGACGTTCGGCGGCGGGATCATGATGCAGAAGGACTCTTTGCTTTCATCACCGTTAGGCTTGAAATAGCCCTGCTGTTCCCAGTGCTCGTAAAGCGGCTGTTCGATATCGCGTGGGTTATATGTTTTTTCCATTATGTCCAGGTTGCCGTATTCAGGTTAAAACCAGCCAGGCGGTACGCTTTATAGCGTTCGCGCGCCAGTTGTTTCAAAGATTCTTCGTAAGGGACAAAGTCTACCACTTCTGTGAAAGCGGTGGCAAAATCTGCAAACCCTATCCGCAGGCTAATCAGAATATCGCGGGCGCTGCTGTTGCGCTTTTGCGGCCAGGCGATTTCTACCGGTGCGCCGCCGCGCGGGCCTTCCCCGGACAAATTATGCGGGACAAAACTTTCCGCCGGGCGCGCCCATAGCGCTTCATCCAGGCGGATAGCCTGCTGTTCATCTTCGCAGGCGATAAGAACGCGTTTACCTGCGCGCCAACGTTCTGCGGCAATTTCACACACCAGTTGTTCAACGGCGCTAAGGCCATCCTGATGCGTGTCGTTGTCCAGAAGGTAGAACGTTGCATTCTTCATATATGGGGCTTCTTGTTGTGGATGTAAATGTAAAGCCGGGAGGCGCTTTGCTTACCCGGCCTACAGACGGCAATTACTCTTCGCCATTGAACCCGGCGCGGTTCAGCAGGAACTGCGACAACAGCGCAACCGGACGACCGGTCGCACCTTTGGCTTTACCGGAGCGCCATGCGGTGCCCGCGATATCAAGGTGTGCCCAGTTATACTTGCGGGTGAAGCGCGACAGGAAGCAGCCCGCGGTAATCGCACCACCGGGACGGCCGCCGATGTTCGCCATATCCGCGAAGTTGGACTCCAGCTGGTCCTGGAACTCATCGCCCAGCGGCAGGCGCCACGCGCGGTCACCGGCCTGTTCGGATGCGCCGATAAGCTCGTGGGCCAGCGGGTTGTGGTTCGACATCAGCCCGGTGATGTGGTGGCCCAGCGCAATGACGCAGGCGCCGGTTAACGTTGCCACGTCGATTACCGCTTCCGGTTCGAAACGCTCGACGTAGGTCAGCACGTCACACAGTACCAGGCGGCCTTCGGCGTCGGTGTTCAGCACTTCAACCGTCTGCCCGGACATGGTGGTCAGCACGTCGCCGGGACGGTATGCTCGTCCGCCAGGCATGTTTTCACAGCCCGCCAGCACGCCGATAACGTTGATCGGCAGTTGAAGTTCAGCGACCATTCGCATCACGCCATAGACGGCCGCCGCACCGCACATGTCGTATTTCATCTCATCCATGCCTTCGGCTGGCTTGATGGAAATACCGCCAGAGTCGAAGGTCAGGCCTTTACCCACCAGCACGACAGGACGTGCGTCTTCAGACGGATTGCCCTTGTACTCAATGACCGACATCAGCGATTCGTTCTGAGAGCCGTTGCCGACCGCGAGATAAGCGTGCATACCCAGCTCTTTCATTTGCTGTTCGCCGATGACGCGGGTAATGACGTTCTTGCTGTACGAGTCCGCCAACTGACGCGCCTGTGAAGCCAGGTAGGCGGCGTTGCAGATATTTGGCGGCATGTTGCCAAGATCTTTGGCGGCTTTGATGCCCGAAGCAATAGCCAGGCCGTGCTGAATCGCGCGCTCACCGCTGGTTAACTCGCGGCGGGTCGGCACGTTAAAGACCATCTTGCGCAGCGGACGACGCGGCTCGCTCTTGTTGGTTTTTAACTGATCAAAGCTGTACAGGCTCTCTTTTGCCGTTTCAACAGCCTGACGGACCTTCCAGTAGGTGTTACGGCCTTTAACGTGCAGTTCGGTCAGGAAGCACACTGCTTCCATTGAGCCAGTATCATTCAGCGTATTAATGGTTTTCTGAATAACTTGCTTATATTGACGTTCATCCAGCTCGCGCTCTTTACCACAGCCAATCAGCAAAATGCGCTCGGACAAGACGTTTGGAACATGGTGCAGCAACAGCGTCTGCCCAGGTTTGCCCTCCAGTTCGCCACGGCGCAGCAGGGCGCTGATATAGCCGTCACTGATTTTATCGAGTTGTTCGGCGATAGGGGAGAGTCGACGTGGTTCAAAGACGCCCACAACGATGCAGGCACTCCGCTGTTTCTCCGGGCTACCGCTTTTTACACTGAACTCCATGCACTACGCTCCTGAATCTTAAAGACAACGGCGGCGGCTACGGATAGAATTGAAACCTTTCGTAACTCATGTCCGCGGTTGTGGTGACTTCATGTTAATCTTACGTTATTACAGTTTCGACACGTCAGAAAATGTCCTGAAGCGTGAATCCGCTGGGTGTTTTAATCTTAGCGATGATTTCGACGATTCAAGAGAATAAATGACCTTTAAGCCATGAAACAAGCAATATTCCAGCAACGAGACGGGTTTTTACGGGCGTATTTAAAGTGATAATCATAAGATATCTGGTGCGAGAGACGCTCAAAAGCCAGCTGGCGATCCTCTTTATCCTGCTGCTGATTTTCTTCTGTCAGAAGCTGGTCAGGATCCTTGGTGCGGCCGTTGACGGCGAAATTCCAACAAATCTGGTGCTTTCCCTGCTTGGATTAGGGATCCCGGAAATGGCACAGCTTATTCTGCCGCTGAGCCTTTTCCTCGGCCTGCTCATGACGCTGGGAAGGCTTTATACCGAAAGTGAAATCACGGTGATGCACGCCTGCGGCTTGAGCAAAGCCGTGCTGCTGAAAGCGGCGATGGTGCTGGCGCTGTTTACCGGTATTGTGGCTGCGGTGAATGTGATGTGGGCTGGCCCAATGTCTTCCCGACATCAGGATGAAGTGTTGGCTGAAGCCAAAGCAAACCCCGGCCTGGCGGCGTTAGCGCAAGGTCAATTCCAGCAGGCCACCGACGGCAACTCCGTGCTGTTTATCGAGAGCGTCGACGGCAGCAGATTTAACGATGTCTTCCTTGCGCAGTTGCGCACCAAAGGGAATGCTCGCCCGTCGGTGGTAGTGGCAGACTCCGGCCAGCTTGCCCAGCGTAAAGATGGTTCCCAGATAGTGACGCTGAATAAAGGGACCCGCTTTGAAGGCACCGCGATGCTGCGCGACTTCCGTATTACCGATTTCCAGAATTATCAGGCCATTATTGGTCATCAGACCGTCGCGCTGGATCCCACGGATACCGAGCAGATGGACATGCGCACCCTGTGGAATACCGATACCGACAGAGCGCGGGCCGAGTTCCACTGGCGCCTCACGCTTGTATTCACCGTATTTATGATGGCACTGATTGTTGTTCCGCTGAGCGTGGTCAACCCGCGTCAGGGGCGCGTACTGTCAATGCTGCCAGCGATGCTGCTTTACCTGGTGTATTTCCTGCTGCAAACCTCGATTCGCTCTAACGGCGGCAAAGGCAAGCTGGATCCGATGATCTGGACGTGGTCAGTCAACTTTTTGTACATCCTGCTGGCGCTGGGATTAAACCTGTGGGATACGGTGCTAGTACGTCGCATTCGTGCCAGATTATCGCGTAAAGGAGCGTTGTAATGCAGGCGTTTGGCGTTCTTGACCGCTACATCGGTAAAACTATTTTCTCCACTATCATGATGACGCTGTTCATGCTGGTGTCACTCTCGGGCATTATCAAATTTGTCGATCAGCTGAAAAAGGCCGGGCAGGGGAGTTACGACGCGCTGGGTGCAGGCATGTATACCCTGCTCAGCGTGCCGAAAGATGTACAGATCTTCTTCCCTATGGCGGCCCTGCTGGGCGCGTTGCTTGGGCTGGGGATGCTGGCACAGCGCAGTGAACTGGTGGTCATGCAGGCATCGGGCTTTACCCGTGTGCAGGTTGCGCTCTCGGTGATGAAAACGGCAATTCCGCTGGTGTTGCTGACTATGGCGATTGGCGAGTGGGTGGCTCCGCAAGGCGAGCAGATGGCGCGTAACTATCGTGCCCAGGCCATGTTCGGCGGCTCATTGCTCTCTACCCAGCAAGGGTTATGGGCAAAGGATGGTAACAGTTTCGTCTACATTGAGCGTGTAAAAGGTGACGATGAGCTGGGCGGCATCAGTATCTATACCTTTAATGACGAACGGCGTTTACTGTCTGTCCGTCATGCTTCCTCGGCGAAGTTCGATGCCGATAACCGACAGTGGCGTCTGTCGCAGGTTGATGAATCTGTCCTGAAAGACCCGAAACAAATTACGGGTTCCCAGACCGTTTCAGGCACATGGAAGACTAACCTTACGCCGGACAAACTGGGCGTAGTGGCGCTGGATCCGGATGCGCTCTCCATCACCGGCTTGCACAGCTATGTGAAATACCTCAAGTCGAGCGGGCAGGATGCCGGGCGTTATCAGCTCAATATGTGGAGCAAGATTTTCCAGCCCTTATCCGTAGCGGTAATGATGCTAATGGCCCTGTCATTTATCTTCGGCCCGTTGCGTAGCGTGCCGATGGGGGTACGCGTTGTCACCGGTATCAGCTTCGGCTTTGTGTTCTACGTCCTCGATCAGATTTTCGGACCGCTGACGCTGGTGTACGGCATTCCGCCATTTATCGGTGCGTTGCTGCCGAGCGCCACCTTCTTCCTGATCAGCCTCTGGCTGCTTCTGAAACGCTCCTGATTGCCCTCTCCTCGCTACCGGTTCGCCGGGAGCGAGGCTAATCTCCTGTTTCACCCCGCACTTTTTCTCACAACCTTCAACGCCTCGCCACGATTTTGAGTATTATTGAGCGATAACGTCGTGAAGGGATCCTCTATGAAGCAAATTCGAATGCTGGCCCAGTATTACGTCGACCTGATGATGAAGCTCGGGCTGGTACGTTTCTCTCTGCTGCTGGCGCTGGCGCTGGTGGTGTTGGCCATTGTGGTACAAATGGCCGTGACCATGGTTCTGCACGGCCAGGTCGAGAGTATCGACGTGATCCGCTCCATCTTCTTTGGCCTGCTGATCACGCCGTGGGCGGTCTATTTCCTCTCTGTAGTGGTTGAACAACTGGAGGAGTCTCGTCAGCGTCTATCAAAGCTGGTGGATAAACTGGAGGAGATGCGCGAGCGTGATTTAAAACTCAACGTGCAGCTAAAAGACAATATTGCCCAGCTTAACCAGGAGATCGCCGACCGCGAAAAGGCTGAGGCTGAGCGTCAGGCGACCCTTGAACAGCTGAAAATTGAGATGAAAGAGCGCGAGGTAACGCAGATCCAGCTCGAACAACAATCCTCATTTCTGCGCTCTTTCCTCGACGCCTCGCCGGACCTGGTGTTCTATCGCAACGAAGATAAAGAGTTCTCAGGCTGTAACCGGGCGATGGAGCTGCTGACCGGCAAAAGCGAAAAGCAGCTGGTGAACCTCAAGCCGCAGGATGTTTACTCCGATGAAGCGGCCGCTAAGGTGATGGAAACCGATGAAAAAGTGTTTCGTCACAATGTCTCCCTGACCTACGAACAGTGGCTGGATTATCCGGACGGGCGTAAAGCGTGCTTTGAAATCCGTAAGGTGCCGTACTATGACCGCGTGGGTAAGCGCCACGGCCTGATGGGCTTTGGACGTGATATCACCGAGCGTAAGCGCTACCAGGATGCGCTTGAGCGCGCCAGCCGGGATAAAACTACCTTTATCTCCACTATCAGCCACGAACTGCGCACGCCGCTGAACGGCATTGTGGGTCTAAGCCGGATCCTGCTGGATACCGACCTGACCCACGAGCAGGAGAAATACCTCAAGACGATCCATGTCTCGGCGGTGACGTTGGGTAATATCTTCAACGATATTATCGATATGGATAAGATGGAGCGACGTAAAGTTCAGCTTGATAACCAGCCGGTTGATTTTACCGGTTTCCTCGCGGACCTGGAGAACCTCTCTGGCCTGCAGGCGCAGCAAAAAGGACTGAGCTTTGTACTTGAGCCAACGCTGCCGCTGCCGCATAAAGTGGTCACTGACGGTACTCGCCTGCGTCAGATCCTGTGGAACCTTATCAGCAACGCCGTGAAATTTACCCAGAAGGGGCGGGTTGTGGTGCGCATCCGTTATGACGAAGGGGATATGCTGCACTTTGAAGTGGAAGATTCCGGGATTGGTATTCCACAGGAAGAATATGACAAAATCTTCGCCATGTATTATCAGGTGAAGGACAGCAACGGCGGTAAACCCGCAACCGGTACGGGGATTGGTCTTGCGGTGTCTAAACGTCTGGCGAAGAGTATGGGCGGCGATATCCTCGTGACAAGCCAGGCGGGCAAAGGCTCGACATTTACCCTGACGGTGCATGCGCCAGCCGTGGCTGAAGAGGTTGAAGACACATTTGAAAACGATGAGATGCCGTTACCCGCGCTGCACGTTCTGCTGGTAGAAGACATTGAGCTGAACGTGATTGTGGCGCGCTCGGTGCTGGAGAAACTGGGCTGCAGCGTAGACGTGGCAATGACCGGCAAAGCGGCGCTGGAGATGTTCACCCCGGGGGAATATGACCTGGTGCTGCTGGATATCCAACTGCCGGACATGACCGGGCTGGATATCTCGCGTGAACTGACAAACCACTATCCCGCTGAAGACCTACCGCCGCTGGTGGCACTGACGGCGAACGTGTTAAAAGACAAGAAAGAGTACCTTGATGCCGGTATGGATGATGTGCTCAGTAAGCCGCTCGCGGTGCCAGCCCTGACCGCCATGATCAAGAAGTTTTGGGATACCAGTGATGAAGAGGAGAGCACCATGACGTCTGTTGATAGCGCAAAAGCCCAGGCCATACTTGATACAGCGATGCTGGAGCAGTATATCGATCTGGTTGGTCCGAAACTGATAACCGACGGTCTGGATGTGTTTGAAAAAATGATGCCGGGCTACCTGAATGTGCTGGAGTCGAACCTGACCGCGCGTGACCAGAAAGGTATTGTTGAGGAAGGGCACAAAATTAAAGGGGCGGCCGGTTCGATCGGGTTACGTCACCTGCAGCAACTGGGTCAACAGATCCAGTCACCTGATTTACCCGCATGGGAGGATAACGTTGGTGATTGGGTTGAAGAGATGAAACAGGAGTGGCAGAGCGATGTGGCGGTACTGAAAGCCTGGGTGAACGGGAGAAAAAAATGACCCCGGCTAAACCGGGGTGCGCGAAATACTGCGCCAACACCAGGGAAATCGTGGCTGCGCCTGATTTTTTGTGTTGTTTTCGCATGGACGCTGCCTGAAAATTTAGGCCGCACGCAGATAAGATAGCAAATCTTAAATGATTTGTTACATGAATCAGTGAAATGTGTGAAGCATAGCGTTTTAATCAAAATTTTTAATGGGCTTCAGCGGGTTGCCAGAAAGGATCGTGATGATGAAAAAGATTGGTGTCGTGTTGAGCGGTTGCGGAGTGTATGACGGCTCAGAAATACATGAAGCCGTTTTAACGCTGCTGGCGCTGGCCCGGCATGGGGCAGAGGCTGTCTGCTTCGCGCCGGATAAACATCAGGGGGAGGTCATTAATCATCTTACCGGTGAACCGATGGCGGAAAACCGTAACGTTCTGATTGAAGCGGCACGCATTGTGCGAGGAGATATTCACCCTCTCGTTCAGGCAGACGCCGCTATGCTGGATGCGTTAATCGTGCCGGGCGGTTTTGGCGCGGCCAAAAATCTCAGCACCTTTGCAAGCCAGGGCGCGCAATGTCAGATCGATCCAGATTTAAACGCGCTTTCTCAGGCGATGCATACGGCGGGTAAACCGCAGGGCTTTATCTGTATCGCCCCTGCGATGCTGCCGAAAATCTTTGATTTTCCGTTGCGCCTGACCATCGGTACGGATATTGATATTGCAGAGATTGTGGAAGATATGGGCGGGGAACATGTACCTTGTCCGGTCGATGACATCGTGGTGGATGAAGATAATAAAATTGTCACTACCCCGGCGTACATGCTGGCCCAGAATATTGCGCAAGCGGCCACGGGCATTGAAAAGCTGGTGGAGAGAGTGCTGGTGCTGACTGAATGAGCCGTAAAACAGGAGCCGGTGCATGGGTAAAACGGATCCTGCTGCGCACAATTCTGGCGCTGGCCATTTTCTGGGGCGGCGGTATCGCCCTGTTCAGCATTCTGCCGGTGCCGTTTTCAGCCGTTATGGTTGAGCGTCAGGTCGGGGCGTGGTTCCGCGGTGATTTTAGCTATGTTGCCCATTCAGACTGGGTCAGCATGGATGCGATCTCACCGCTTATGGGACTTGCGGTGATTGCGGCAGAAGACCAGAAATTCCCGCAGCACTGGGGTTTTGACGTGGCGGCTATCGAGAAGGCACTGGCGCATAATGAACGTAATGAAAATCGCGTGCGTGGGGCATCGACGTTATCGCAACAAACGGCGAAAAATCTGTTTTTATGGGATGGACGAAGCTGGGTGCGAAAAGGGCTGGAAGCGGGCCTGACGCTGGGAATTGAAACGGTCTGGAGCAAGAAGCGCATTCTAACCGTTTATCTGAATATCGCCGAGTTTGGTGATGGGGTGTTTGGCGTCGAAGCCGCCGCGCAGCGTTATTTCAATAAGCCTGCCAGCCGTCTCACGCTGTCTGAAGCCGCGCTGTTAGCCGCCGTCTTACCCAATCCCATAACGTTTAAAGCCAACGCCCCGTCAGGATATGTGCGCAGCCGTCAGGCGTGGATTATGCGCCAGATGCGCCAGTTGGGTGGGGAGGCGTTTATGCAAAAAAATGCGTTAATGTAAGGCGGGTAAGCCCTGCGCCACCCGCCAGAAAGCAGGCGTTAATCTTCGTCAAAGCCTGCATTGAACAGTGCAACTACCGCCGCCAGCGCTTGTGCTTCTTCCGGGCCAGTGGCTTCGACTTCAATCTGGCGGCCCTTGGCGGAGTCCAGCATCAGCAGCGCAATAACACTGTTGGCTTCGGCTTCGGTACCTTCATCGTTACGTAGCAGCACTTCGGCGTCGAAGCCTTGCATCAGCTCAAAAAGCTTCATTGCCGGGCGTGCATGCATGCCCAGCTTGTTGGTGATCTCAACGGTCTGTTTTACGGTCATGTTTTACGTTTTTCCAGCGTGCGATGACGGGACTGAACGTTCTTTCCTCGTGAGCGGAAGTAGTCGGCCAGCTGTTCAGCAATATAAACCGAACGATGTTTACCGCCGGTACAGCCAATCGCCACCGTCAGGTAGCTACGATTGTTGGTTTCCAGCATAGGTAACCATAGCTCAAGGTAGCTTCGCGTCTGGTAGATAAAATTGTGTACTTCTGTGTGCCGGTCGAGGAAAGCCGCGACGGGTTTGTCCAGGCCGGTCATTGGACGCAGTTTAGGATCCCAGTGCGGGTTAGGCAGGAAACGCACGTCGAAAACATAATCGGCATCAATAGGGATACCGTGCTTGAAGCCGAATGACTCGAATACCATCGTCAGCTCGCGTTCGCGTTTGCCCAGCAGTCGGGTACGCAGCATCTCCGCCAGCTCGTGAACGGACATTTCCGAGGTATCGACAATCAAATCCGCGCGAGAGCGTAGCGGCTCCAGCAGATCGCTCTCTTCGTCAATGGCGCTCTCCAGAGAGAGGTTCTTAGTGGAAAGCGGATGCAGGCGACGGGTGTCGCTGTAACGACGGATAAGCGTGTTGCGATCGGCATCAAGGAACAGCAACTGAGGCGAGAAGGATTCAGGCAGGTTATTCATTGCCTGTTCAAATATTTCAGGTGATTCAGGCATGTTACGAACGTCGATACTCACTGCCGCCGAGATTTGTCTGTCGGCAAGCGTTCGCGCCAGTTCGGGCAATAGCACCACCGGCAGGTTATCCACGCAGTAAAAACCCATATCTTCCAGCGCACGCAGGGCGACGGATTTACCCGACCCCGAGCGGCCACTGACGATCATCAGCACCATGTTCCGTTTCTCCTCAGGACAACAGATGTGAAGGCCCTCTCCCGGTTATGCATCATCCTGAATGCCTTCTGCTTCAGTGATAATTTGCCAGAGCTCCTCATCACTTTGCGCGGAACGCAGTCGGCGGCAAATGGTTTTATCGGCCAGACGTTTAGCGACCAGCGAAAGCGTGTGCAGATGCGTTTTCGTCTGATCGGCGGGGACCAGCAGCGCAAAGAGGAGGTCGACAGGCTGATTATCGATGGCGTCGAATGCGATAGGCGTTTCCAGTTGCACAAACACACCAACGGCACGCAAGGTGTCTTCTTCCAGTTTGCCATGCGGGATCGCGATGCCGTTGCCGATGCCAGTACTGCCCATTTTTTCACGGGTCAGGATAGCTTCGAACACCACCTGCGGCGGCAGGCCCAGCTGTTTGGCGGCCAGTTCACTGATTATCTCCAGCGCACGTTTTTTGCTCTGGCAGTGAACGCCACTGCGGGTACATTCCTGGTTAAGGACATTGCTCAGTTGAAGAGCGGAATCGTTGTTCATCATAATTTCACCTAAGCGCTAACTGTACAAATGGCCCGTTGTGTTCCACAACAGGCCTTCCTGCACCCGTTAACTGCCCGGACAATTAGTGTTGTTTCAGTTTATCTTTATGTTTATTAAGCTGTCGTGCCAGCTTATCAATCAAGCCGTCGATAGCCGCGTACATGTCTTGCCCTTCCGCACTGGCATGGAGTTCACCCCCATTCACGTGCAGGGTTGCATCCGAGATATGAGTCACTTTTTCCACTTTCAACACAATATAGACCTGATTGATCCTCTCGAAATACTGCTCGAGTTTCGCGAACTTGGTGTTCAGGAAATCGCGTAAAGCTTCAGTAATCTCGACGTTGTGTCCAGTGATGTTGAGCTGCATAGTGTCTTCCTTATCGGTTGTATCAGACCAGTTGTTTACGCTGGTTTGATGGCGGAATGGATAAAGACTCTCGATACTTCGCAACAGTACGACGTGCCACCATAATACCCTGATCGGACAGTATGGTGGTTAACTTACTGTCACTCAGTGGCTTCGCGGGGTTCTCCGCGGCGATCAACTTCCTCACCAGTGCGCGGATCGCCGTTGACGAGGCTTCGCCGCCGCCTTCGGTGTTCACATGGCTGGAGAAGAAATATTTAAGCTCAAAAATACCGCGCGGGCTGTGCAGATACTTCTGCGTAGTTACACGGGAAATGGTTGATTCATGCATCTCGACGGCCTGGGCGATGTCCGCCAGCACCATCGGTTTCATGTACTCTTCACCCTGCTCGAAGAATGCCTGCTGCTGTTCGACGATACAGCGGCTTACGCGTAAAAGCGTATCATTTCGGCTCTCCAGGCTTTTGATCAACCACCGCGCTTCCTGCAAATTACTGCGAATGTATTGATTGTCGGCGTCGTTACGCACGCTGGTACACATGGAGGCATAGTGCTGGTTAATTTGCAGGCGAGGAATACTGTCTGAATTCAGTTCAACGACCCAGCGGTCATTGTGTTTTCTAACCAGCACATCAGGAATAACATACTCAGGTTCGCTAGTCTGGATCGACTGGCCGGGGCGAGGATCGAGCGACTGGATTAGGTTAACCGCCTCTTTCAGCACCTCTTCTTTAAAACGGGTAATGCGCATCAACGTGCGGAAATCATGGTTAGCCAACAGCTCAAGATGATCGCTGATAATGACGCGGGCTTCGTTAACCCACGGTGTCGCGTTATCGAATTGCGAAAGCTGGATCAACAGGCAGTCACGCAGATCTTTTGCGGCAACGCCCACCGGGTCGAAACGCTGAATACGCTTCAACACGGCTTCAATCTCTTCAATTTCGATCTCTTCGTCGCCGATGCTTTCCAGAATATCGTCCAGCGTTACGGTCAAATAGCCGGTCTCATCCACTGCATCGACGATGGACGTCGCAATCGCGCGGTCGGTATCGGAAAACGGCGTCAGTTCAACCTGCCACATCAGATAATCCTGGAGCGACTGAGTGGTTTCACCCTGATAGACCGGTAGCTCGTCGTCCTGGTAGTCTGCTCGCGTTCCGGAAGGGGTTCCGGCGGTGTAGATTTCATCCCAGCTGGCATCCAGAGGCAGTTCGTCCGGCATCTCTTTTTGTTCAAGAGCATCTGCGGTGTCGAGCGTTTCGGTGTCTTGCGTTTGCTGAGTGTCTACCTCGTCATGAAGATCGGTTTGCTCCAGCAGCGGATTGCTGTCCAGCGCTTGCTGGAGCTCTTGTTGGAGTTCCAGCGTGGACAGTTGCAACAGGCGAATGGCCTGTTGTAACTGCGGCGTCATTGCCAGCTGTTGGCTGAGCCTTAATTGCAAACCTTGCTTCATGTTCAGAGCAGTTTTCTCCGGATCGGCGTTACATAACCTCTACCCTATCAGAGTCTGAAGTCTTCCCCAAGGTACACGCGCTTAACATGTTCATCATCGAGGATTTGCTGCGGCGTACCGTGGGCAATCAGATGGCCCTGGCTGACAATATAGGCGCGCTCACATACGGCCAGCGTTTCACGGACGTTGTGGTCTGTGATCAGTACGCCAAGCCCGCTGTCGCGCAAGTGTTCAATGATACGTTTGATGTCGATAACGGAAATCGGGTCAACGCCTGCAAAGGGTTCATCCAGAAGGATAAATTTTGGATTTGCCGCCAGCGCGCGCGCAATCTCAACGCGACGGCGTTCACCGCCGGACAACGCCTGCCCGAGGCTGTCGCGCAGGTGTTCAATGTGAAACTCTTCCATCAACTCATTAGCGCGGTCGGTGCGCTGTTCGTGGGTCAGGTCGTCCCGAATTTGCAGTACCGCCATCAGGTTATCGTACACACTCAGGCGGCGGAAAATGGAGGCTTCCTGAGGCAGATAGCCAATACCACGACGCGCGCGCGCATGCAGCGGCAGCAGGCTGATGTCTTCATCATCAATGATAATGTTGCCGGCATCGCGCGCCACAATACCCACGACCATGTAGAAGGTTGTGGTTTTGCCCGCACCGTTAGGGCCAAGCAGGCCCACGATTTCGCCGGAGTTGACGGTCAGACTGACATCTTCTACCACACGGCGACCCTTGTAGGCTTTCGCGAGATTTTTTGCGGTTAATGTTGCCATAACGGATTAGTTACTCTTCTTCTGTGCCGGGGCCTGGCCTTTGTCCTGCAGTTGCGATGGAACAAGCACGGTGGTGACGCGTCTGCCTTTCTCGCTGGTGGCCTTCATTTTTTGCTCTTTCACCAGATAGGTGATCTGATCGCCGGTAATATTACTGTCCAGTTGCTCCAGATAAGCGTTACCGGTCAGGATAACCAGATCCTTCGCCAGTTCGTAATGCATATGTGAGGCGCGACCTTTCACCGGCTTGCCGTTGTCCTGCATCTGGAAGAAGGTCGCAGGGTTGCCATAGCCATCGATAATCTCTTTGCCCTGCTCGCCACCCGGACGGGTAACGACCACTTTATCGGCGTTGATTTTGATGGTGCCCTGGGTCATCACGACGTTACCGGTAAAGGTCACCACGTTACCCTGCATATCCAGAGACTGGGCGTCCGATTCAATATGAATCGGCTGTTCGGTATCGCCAGTGACAGCAAGCGCGGGGAGGCTGGCTGCAAGCATCGCGCTGGCGATAAGAACGTTAAGGCTGAGTTTGTTTGTTTTGAATTTCATAGGAGGTTCTAACCTTTTCAATCAGCTCGGCGTTTTTGCTGCGTAAGTTCCCGCGCATTCTTAGACCGCTGGAATTAAATGTTGTGCCATACAGTGTAACCAGATCCTGGGATGTGACATCCTGTGTTACCAGGTTTATCTGGGCATTATCTGTCGTAATTTTGCGCAGCTGCGAGTCAGCGCTCAGGGCGTTGACTTCAACGTTTCCATACAGATAAAGCATACGGTCATTCGTCAGTTTCGCCCTGTCGGACTTGATCGACCACGTTGGGGCTTTGTTGGTATCGAACGTGGTCATCACCGGCTGGGTAAACCATGAAATGCCATCATCTGAAAAGTATTCTACGTGTTGGGCAATCAGGCGATAGTTCAGTGCGCCTTCCGGGCTGTAGACCACGGTGTCGCTATGATCGCTTTTATAAGTTGGCTCGCTTGTGTTGACCGCTTGCGTTTGCGTATCGTCACGGTCGGCAAGGTTCACGCCAATCAACACCAGGGCGATAAGCGTAAGCAGAATGATTACCCAACGTCTGGTTTTACTCATATTGATTGCCCTTTGGCCTCATCAAGCTTGCCCTGCGCCAGCAGAAGCAGATCGCAGACTTCACGTACAGCACCGCGGCCACCGTTGATATAGGTTACGTAATCCGCTCGCGGGGTAAGCAGCGGATGTGCATCGGCAACCGCAATGCTGAGGCCCACCTCTGCCATGACCGGCCAGTCAATCAAATCGTCCCCAACGTAGGCTACGTTTTCCGGTGCGATAGACAGTTTACCCAGTAGATCGTTGAAGGCGACCCGCTTATCGGATTGCCCCTGATACAGGTGGGTAATGCCCAGCGTTTCGCAGCGGTCTTCTACGAGTTTAGCTTTCCGTCCGGTGATGATAGCAACTTCAATACCTGATGTAATCGCACAACGAATACCGTAGCCGTCGCGAACGTTAAATGCTTTCAGCTCTTCGCCATTGTTGCCCATATAAATCAGACCATCGGAGAGTACGCCATCCACATCCAGAATCAGCAGGCGGATGTTTTCCGCTTTCGCCATCATGTGGGTACTGACCGGGCCATAACAGGTTGCAAGGGATGCACCCGCATTACTCATTGTCTTATCCTTCATTACACTACGCCTGCGCGTAGCAGATCATGCATATGTACCACACCCAGCAATTGGTCGCCATCTGCAACCATCACTGAGGTGATATGACGGGACTGCATCAGGTTCAGCACATCCACAGCCAGCGTGCCCGGACGCACGCGGATGCCGCCTGGGGTCATAACATCGGCAATCCCAAGCGTACGGACATCTACACCCATATCGAACACGCGGCGTAGGTCGCCATCGGTAAAAATCCCCTCAATCTTCATCAGGCCGTTGCAAACCACCGTCATACCCAGATTTTTACGGGTTATCTCCAGCAGCGCATCGCGCAGCGAGGCCTCTTTACTGACATGAGGTATCTCATCGCCCGTGTGCATAATGTCGTTCACCCTCAACAGCAGTTTGCGCCCAAGCGCACCGCCGGGATGGGAGAGCGCGAAATCTTCGGGCGTAAAACCACGCGCTTTTAGCAGCGCAACCGCCAGGGCATCGCCCATCACCAGCGCAGCCGTGGTGCTGGATGTCGGCGCAAGACCCAGCGGACAGGCCTCTTTAGGCACTTTCACGCACAGGTGAATATCCGCCGCCCGCGCCATGCTGCTTTCGGGTCGGCTGGTCATGCAGATAAGCGGAACCTGCAGGCGCTTTAGCACCGGGATCAGCGCCAGGATCTCATTGGATTCGCCCGAATTTGACAGGGCAATGACCACATCCTGCGGCGTGACCATACCCAGATCGCCGTGCGCGGCCTCTCCGGGGTGAACAAAGAAAGAGGAGGTGCCCGTGCTGGCAAAGGTCGCCGCCATTTTGCGCCCAATGTGGCCGGATTTTCCCATCCCCATCACCACGACTTTACCGGCACAATAGGATATCTTCTCACATGCCTGACTAAAATCCTGATTAATGTACTGATCTAACTGCGCCAGACCTTCACGTTCAATCTCCAGAACCTCTTTTCCTGCTTTCTGAAAGTCAAAACCCGGCTGCAATTCTATGTGCGACATAATGCGTTTCCATTTACCCAGAGAGAAGAGGCGAGAGCCAGTACAGCATCGCCAGCCATACGATAAATCCACCTGTCAGCAGCGCGCCTGCGCCTTTGCCGATCTGCCGTTGCCGACGCCAGCAGAGCAGGGCGAAAATGACGCTGACCAGCAGCATCACGCCGTAATCGCGCGTGAAGGCCAGGGGGTTAAATGGCCCTGGCGATATCAGGGCGGGGATGCCCATCACGATGGCGATATTAAAAATGTTCGAGCCGATGATGTTGCCAATCGCGATATCATCCTCACCTTTTCGCGCGCCTGCTATCGCCGTAGCCAGCTCCGGCAGGCTGGTGCCAATGGCAATCACCGTCAGGCCTATCGTTAATTCGCTTAGGGTGAAATAGTTAGCCAGCACCGTAGCGTTATCCACCACCATACGCGTTGCCATCGGCATGATGATCAGCGCGACGCCAAGCCAAAGCAGTGCAACGGGCAGATTGCCATCGCGAGGGAGTTCGGCAACCTGCTCGCGCGTGAGGCTGTCATGACCCTGCTTTTCGGCCTGGCGGGCAATTTTAACGCTATAAAGCAGCCATATCACCGCCAGCGCCAGCAGGAAAAGGCCATCGCTGTAGCTCAGTACGCCATCATAAAAAACACAGCCCACCAGCAAACTTACGATCAACATTAGCGGCAATTCACGGCGTAGAACATCAGAATGCACGCGAAAGGGATGCAGTAGCGCCGCTAAGCCTAAAATAAGCAGTATATTAACGATGTTAGAGCCAATTGCCGTGCCGATCGCAAGGTCTACCTGGCCGTGTAGCGACGCCGTGACGGAGACGATGATTTCTGGAAGTGAAGTACCCACGCTGACAACGGTCATCCCGATGACGATGGGCGGTACGTTCATCAGTCGGCACAAGATTGAGGCAGCAAACACCAAACGGTCAGCACTGTAGACCACCAAAAGTAATCCAATTATTAACAGTGCTGTTGCTAAAAGCATCAAAAGTCCTTTCTTCAGGTATACTCACCGGTCCGCCGCGCAGGAGTTGCAGGCACTGCACGCAGTCTGAGATGTGTCAGATTCCTAATTTTGACTTTATGCGCCGGAAAAGTAAAACAAATGCCAGCTTTCGCTAACCGCTAAAATTAATATTCTGTAAAAATGTGGGGTTTAGGGCTGATTTAAGCTTTATGCTTGGCATGAAGCAGGGTAAGAAAGGAACCGTAAATGAGCCAAACGCTAGCGAATATAGTCGATGTCCGTGGTATGAGTTTTTCTCGCGCCAACAGATTGATATTTGATGATATTTCGTTGACCGTTCCGCGTGGCAAAATAACCGCCATCATGGGGCCGTCCGGGATTGGTAAAACGACGCTGTTACGACTCATTGGCGGACAGATCCCGCCGGACAGCGGTGAAATCCTCTTCGACGGCGAAAATGTGCCGGAGATGTCACGATCGCGGCTGTATACTGTGCGCAAACGCATGAGTATGTTATTCCAGTCTGGGGCGTTATTCACCGACATGAACGTCTTTGATAACGTCGCCTATCCGTTACGTGAACATACTGATTTGCCGTCGGAACTGCTCAAAAGCACGGTGATGATGAAGCTGGAAGCAGTGGGGTTACGCGGGGCAGCGAAACTGATGCCCTCAGAGCTTTCCGGCGGGATGGCGCGTCGTGCTGCGCTGGCGCGCGCCATTGCGTTAGAACCTGATTTAATTATGTTTGACGAGCCATTCGTTGGGCAAGATCCTATTACTATGGGCGTGCTGGTTAAGCTCATTTCTGAACTTAACAGCGCGCTTGGCGTTACCTGTATCGTGGTCTCTCACGACGTGCCGGAAGTATTGAGTATTGCTGATTACGCCTACATTGTGGCAGACAGAAAGATCGTCGCACACGGTAGCGCGCAGGCGTTGCAGGACAATTGCGATCCGCGAGTGCGGCAGTTCCTGGACGGTATTGCGGACGGCCCTGTGCCGTTCCGTTATCCCGCGGGCGATTATCGTGACGAATTACTGGGAATAGGGAGTTAAGCCACTCATGCTGTTAAATGCGTTGGCCGCGCTGGGACATGGTGGCATAAAAACCATCAGGACGTTCGGGCGTGCCGGATTAATGTTATTCAACGCGCTGGTCGGCAAACCGGAGTTTCGTAAGCATGCGCCTTTGCTGGTGCGTCAGCTCTATAATGTCGGCGTGCTGTCGATGCTGATCATCATTGTTTCCGGTCTGTTTATCGGCATGGTGCTGGGCCTGCAGGGCTATCTTGTTTTGACGACCTACAGCGCAGAAACCAGCCTCGGGATGTTGGTGTCTCTGTCACTTTTACGTGAACTGGGGCCGGTTGTGGCGGCGCTGCTGTTTGCCGGGCGCGCGGGTTCTGCGTTAACCGCTGAAATTGGCCTGATGCGCGCGACGGAGCAACTGTCCAGTATGGAGATGATGGCCGTCGATCCGCTGCGTCGCGTAATCTCTCCCCGTTTTTGGGCCGGCGTTATCTCTTTACCCTTGCTCACCATTCTGTTTGTCGCTGTGGGTATCTGGGGCGGTTCACTGGTTGGCGTGCACTGGAAAGGTATTGACGCTGGGTTCTTCTGGTCGGCTATGCAGGCTGCCATCGACCTGCGTATGGATCTGTTGAACTGTTTGATTAAGAGCCTGGTGTTTGCCATTACGGTCACCTGGATTGCGTTGTTTAATGGTTACGATGCTATTCCGACCTCGGCGGGCATTAGCCGTGCAACTACACGTACTGTCGTACATTCGTCGCTGGCCGTACTGGGTCTGGATTTTGTGCTCACCGCACTGATGTTTGGGAATTGAGTTAATGCAAACGAGAAAAAATGAAATTTGGGTTGGCGTGTTCCTGCTGTTGGCACTGCTGGCTGCGCTGTTTATCTGCCTCAGAGCGGCGAACATCACTTCTGTTCGCACCGAACCGACGTATCGCATCTATGCGACCTTCGATAATATCGGTGGTCTGAAGGCGCGCTCACCGGTACGCATTGGCGGTGTGGTAGTCGGGCGAGTGACGGACATTACGCTGGATGAGAAGACCTACCTGCCGCGCGTAGCGATGGATATCGAAGAGCGCTATAACCACATTCCTGATACCAGCTCGCTGTCTATTCGTACCTCCGGCCTGCTGGGCGAACAGTATCTGGCGCTTAACATCGGTTTCGAAGATCCCGAGCTAGGAACGTCTATCCTTAAAGACGGCGGCGTAATTCAGGATACGAAGTCCGCGATGGTGCTGGAAGATATGATTGGTCAGTTCCTTTATAACAGTAAAGGGAGTGATAATAAGTCTGATGCTGCCCCGGCGCAGAGCGAAGATCATACTAACGCCGTACCGGCCCCTGGTGCTGCGAATTAATCTCAGGAGAAGTCATTCATGTTTAAACGACTGTTAATGGTTGCCATGCTGGTCATTTCCCCCCTCACCGCAGTCCATGCGGCGGACCAGACTAACCCGTACAAACTAATGGATGAGGCTGCTAAGAGAACCTTCGACCGTCTTAAAAATGAACAGCCTAAAATCCGTTCCAATCCTGAGTATCTGCGCGAGGTGGTCGATCAGGAACTGCTGCCGTATGTTCAGATCAAATACGCGGGCGCGCTGGTACTGGGCCGTTATTACAAAGACGCTACGCCTGCGCAGCGTGACGCCTACTTTGCCGCCTTTCGTGAATACCTGAAACAGGCGTATGGACAGGCGCTGGCGATGTACCACGGCCAGACCATCCAGATTGCGCCTGAAAGGCCGCTGGGTGACGCGACCATTATTCCTATCCGCGTAACGATTGTTGATCCAAACGGCCGTCCGCCGGTTCGCCTGGATTTCCAGTGGCGTAAGAACAGCCAGACCGGAAACTGGCAGGCGTTTGACATGATCGCTGAAGGGGTGAGCATGATCACCACCAAACAGAACGAATGGAGCGATTTGCTGCGCACTAAAGGCATTGATGGCCTGACTGCGCAGCTGCAGTCCATCTCTCGTCAGAAAATTACGCTGGACGAGAAAAAGTAATGTCACAGCATTTTAGCTGGGCGCGTGAAGGCGAGACGCTAAAGCTGTCCGGTGAGCTGGATCAGGATCTGCTTAATCCGCTGTGGGATGAGCGTCATGAGGCCATGCAGGGCGTGACGGTGATAGACTTAAACGCGATTACGCGGGTCGATACGGCGGGAATTGCGCTGCTTACCCACCTTGTTGCCGTGGGGAAAAAGCGGGGCGCAAGCGTCACGCTTTCCGGCGCGAGCGATAATGTCATGACCCTGGCACAGCTCTACAATTTGCCTGAGGACGTCCTGCCTCGTTAATATTTTCAGTGCGTTACTTCTGAAAGCCCCGACAGTTTCATCGTCGGGGCTTTTTGCTTGTTTAAGACGACGGCACTTTGCTCTAAGATGTTGGCCTTGTTTTCACAATCAGACGATGTAGAACCCATGGAAAATAATGAAATCCAGACTGTGCTGATGAATGCACTCTCCCTTCAGGAAGCCCACGTCTCTGGCGATGGCAGTCACTTCCAGGTTATTGCTGTGGGTGAGATCTTCGACGGTATGAGCCGTGTGAAGCAGCAGCAGGCTGTTTACGCGCCGCTGATGGAATACATTGCGGATAACCGCATCCACGCCCTATCGATTAAAGCGTTCACCCCGCAAGAGTGGGCACGCGATCGCAAATTAAACGGTTTTTAAGCTGAGGGCGAAGCGCCCGCAGCACGGTTGAATTCATAAGAGAGCAATCACATGGACAAATTTCGTGTACAGGGGCCTACGCGTCTCCAGGGCGAAGTCACAATTTCTGGTGCAAAAAACGCCGCTCTGCCCATCCTCTTCGCTGCGCTGCTCGCGGAAGAGCCGGTAGAAATTCAGAACGTACCGAAACTGAAAGATATCGATACGACCATGAAGTTGCTCGGGCAGTTGGGTACCAAAGTCGAGCGTAACGGGTCCGTCTGGATTGATGCCAGTAACGTTAATAACTTCTCTGCGCCTTACGACCTGGTGAAAACCATGCGTGCGTCTATCTGGGCGCTTGGACCGCTGGTGGCGCGCTTTGGTCAGGGTCAGGTCTCTCTGCCTGGCGGCTGCGCCATTGGTGCACGTCCGGTTGATTTGCATATCTTTGGCCTGGAAAAACTGGGCGCGCAGATCAGGCTGGAAGAGGGTTACGTTAAGGCGTCCGTTAACGGTCGCCTGAAAGGCGCGCACATCGTGATGGACAAAGTGAGCGTAGGAGCAACGGTTACCATCATGTCTGCGGCGACGCTGGCAGAAGGCACGACCATTATTGAGAACGCCGCGCGTGAACCTGAGATTGTGGACACCGCAAACTTCCTCATGGCGCTGGGCGCGAAGATCGCCGGCCAGGGGACCGACCGTATCACCATCGAAGGCGTTGAACGTCTCGGCGGCGGCGTGTATCGCGTTCTGCCGGACCGTATCGAGACCGGTACTTTCCTGGTGGCAGCGGCCATTTCTGGCGGCAAAATTATGTGCCGTAACGCACAGCCTGACACCCTGGATGCCGTGCTGGCGAAACTGCGCGAAGCGGGTGCGGATATTGAGACCGGCGAAGACTGGATAAGCCTGGACATGCACGGCAAGCGTCCAAAAGCCGTGACCGTTCGTACCGCTCCGCATCCGGCATTCCCAACCGATATGCAGGCGCAGTTCACCCTGTTGAACCTGGTGGCGGAAGGGACCGGTGTGATCACCGAGACCATTTTCGAAAACCGCTTTATGCACGTTCCTGAACTGATCCGTATGGGCGCGCATGCCGAGATCGAAAGCAATACGGTCATCTGTCACGGCGTTGAAAAACTGTCTGGTGCTCAGGTGATGGCGACCGATCTTCGTGCGTCAGCGAGTCTGGTGCTAGCGGGATGTATAGCGGAAGGCACTACCGTTGTCGATCGTATCTACCACATCGATCGTGGTTATGAGCGTATTGAAGACAAACTGCGCGCGCTGGGTGCCAATATCGAGCGTGTGAAGGGCGAGTAATCGTTTCGGCAGCCCCCTGCCAGAAATGACCGGGGGGTTGCTATTCCAGTCTCTAAAAGAGCCTCAGTCCTGGTGCTTTTCTTTTGCTTTTCTCTGGCGCATCATGCGCGTTCTGTCAATAAATTCATGGGTAATAGGGTCATGATAGCGCGATGGCCAGATCACCCACGGATGCGTTTCGAGCACCCTTGCGATAATCAATTCACCTTTTGGCCAGGGGCGCGTCAGGGCGTTTGCCAGGGTTGAAGAGCTTAAACCGTTACGGCGCGATTCTGCCGCCAGTGATGTGCCTTTTTTACGCAATGCCGCAATGATATCTGCGGTGTGCCAGTCGATAAATTTCGTATCCATAAAGCTGTCCTTATGTTCGTATTCACCCACGCCATTTCTGTGGAAATGACGGTTGTACTATAACCTCTTAGAACATCTGTTCTAAAAAGTTCGCGTTACTGGAAGTGATATTCAGAATAAGGAAGGGCTTTATTCATACGGGATGTAAGCCGATGATTTAACGTGATTAGGGAATTTATAAACGCTTATTGGAGCCTCCCCGTGAGGCACGGGGAGAGTAGGATGAGATTAGCGGTCGCGCTGAACGGCAATGTGGGCAAGACCAATTAATGCTTCGCGCCATGGGCTGTCCGGTATCACCTGAAGGGCTTCAATAGCTTTGTCGGCCTCTTCCTCAGCACGCTGGCGCGTCCACTCCAGCGATCCGCAGATAGCCATCGTTTCCAGTACAGGTTCAAGAAGATGACGACCATTTCCCTGCTCAATAGCCTCTCGGATCATTTTCGCCTGATCGGGTGAACCATTGCGCATGGCATGGAGCAACGGCAGCGTGGGTTTACCTTCGTTCAGATCATCCCCAACGTTTTTACCGAGCGTTTCACCATCGGCGCTGTAATCCAGAAGATCATCAATCAGCTGGAAAGCGGTGCCAAGATAACGGCCATAGTCCTGCAGACCTTTTTCCTGCGTTGGGGTGCAGCCCGCCAGAATACCGGAGCACTGCGCTGCAGCCTCAAAAAGACGGGCTGTTTTGCTGTAGATGACGCGCATATAGTTTTCTTCAGTGATGTCCGGATCGTTGACGTTCATCAACTGCAGGACTTCGCCTTCAGCGATAACGTTAACGGCCTCTGACATCACCTCCAGCACTTTCAGCGAACCCAGGCTGGTCATCATCTGAAATGCGCGGGTATAGATAAAATCCCCCACCAGAACGCTGGCTGCATTACCGAAAGCGGCATTAGCCGTCGCTTTTCCACGACGCATATCTGACTCATCCACAACGTCGTCATGAAGTAGCGTTGCGGTGTGAATAAATTCGATCAATGCCGCAATGGAGACGTGGGCATTTCCCTGATAGCCAACGGCCCTGGCGGCCAGAATGGCAATCATCGGGCGAATGCGTTTGCCGCCGCCGCTGACAATGTAATAGCCCAACTGGTTTATCAGTTGAACGTCAGAGTTGAGTTGCTCCAGGATTGCTGCATTTACACCCGCCATATCTTGCGCGGTTAACTCGTTGATTTTATCTAAATTCATCGCAAAAGCCGGGCTTTTCATCCTGTTGATCCCATTTACAATGGGGTTACGAAGGGTTTCGGTTTATTAATAATAGCGCTGATTGTACTGAAAAAACGGCGCAGATAAACGTTACCGTACGCGTTGTGTTTTTTTTCTTCATGTATTGACGGTAGCACTTGTCAAAGGCTCGCGTTTTGCGTAATATTCGCGCCCTATTGTGAATATTTATAGCGCACTCTGATTATTACGAGGATGTGCGCGGAAGCGGAGTTTATATGTACGCGGTTTTCCAAAGTGGTGGTAAACAACACCGAGTAAGCGAAGGTCAGACCATTCGCCTGGAAAAGCTGGACATCGCAACTGGCGAAGCTGTTGAGTTCGCTGAAGTTCTGATGATCGCAAACGGTGAAGAAGTCAAAATCGGCGTTCCTTTCGTTGATGGCGGCGTTATCAAAGCTGAAGTTGTTGCTCACGGTCGTGGCGAGAAAGTTAAAATCGTTAAGTTTCGTCGTCGTAAGCACTACCGTAAGCAGCAGGGCCACCGTCAATGGTTCACTGATGTGAAAATTACTGGCATCAGCGCCTAAGACCTGAGGAGAGATTTAAATGGCACATAAAAAGGCTGGCGGCTCCACACGTAACGGTCGCGATTCAGAAGCTAAACGTCTGGGCGTTAAGCGTTTCGGTGGCGAATCCGTTCTGGCGGGTAGCATCATTGTTCGTCAACGTGGTACCAAATTCCACGCGGGCAACAACGTAGGTTGCGGTCGTGACCACACTCTGTTTGCTAAAGCAGACGGTAAAGTGAAATTTGAAGTTAAAGGTCCGAACAACCGTAAATATATCAGCATCGTTGCTGAGTAAGGTGTTCTCGGTCCGGTAACGGATTAAAGCCCCGCAACCTGTTGCGGGGCTTTTTACATTGGAAACCCGGCAATTTTTTCTGTAGGGAAACGGGCATGAAGCAGCAGGCCGGCATTGGTATTCTTTTGGCGCTCACGACCGCAATGTGCTGGGGTGCGCTGCCAATTGCAATGAAGCAGGTACTGGAAGTGATGGAGCCGCCTACGGTGGTGTTTTATCGCTTTCTGATGGCAAGTATTGGCCTTGGCGCCATTCTCGCTGTTAAAGGTAAGCTTCCACCGCTGCGCCTCTTCCGTAAACCGCGATGGTTAATATTGTTGGCAATCGCGACAGGAGGGTTGTTCGGTAACTTTATTCTGTTCAGCTCTTCACTGCAGTATCTTAGCCCTACGGCGTCGCAGGTGATTGGTCAACTTTCCCCGGTTGGCATGATGGTCGCCAGCGTCTTTATCCTCAAAGAGAAGATGCGTGGGACGCAAATTGTCGGGGCGAGCATGCTGATTTTCGGTCTGGTGATGTTCTTTAACACCAGCCTGATTGAAATTTTTACCCGCCTGACGGATTACACCTGGGGTGTGATTTTCGGCGTGGGGGCTGCAACGGTCTGGGTGAGTTATGGCGTCGCGCAAAAGGTGTTATTGCGTCGTCTGGCCTCACAGCAGATCCTCCTTTTATTGTACACTTTGTGTACAATGGCATTATTGCCATTAGCCAGGCCAGGTGTGATTACCCAGCTCAGCGACTGGCAACTGGCGTGCCTCATTTTTTGTGGGCTTAACACGCTGATCGGTTATGGCGCGCTGGCCGAAGCAATGGCGCGCTGGCAAGCAGCGCAGGTGAGCGCGTTAATCACGCTGACTCCGCTGTTCACGCTGTTATTTTCAGATTTGTTATCAATGGCCTGGCCCGATGTCTTCGTCAAGCCGATGCTCAACCTGTTGGGCTATCTCGGTGCGTTTGTCCTAGTTGCGGGTGCGATGTATTCCGCCATTGGTCATCGTCTCTGGGGGCGTTGGCGCAAAAATGAAGCGGTAGTAGTGGAAGTCACCCGCTCAGGCGAATGATTTACGGAGAGTAAAATGAAGTTTGTTGATGAAGCTACGATTCTGGTTGTAGCAGGTGATGGCGGTAACGGCTGTGTCAGCTTCCGCCGTGAAAAATATATTCCTCGTGGCGGCCCTGACGGCGGCGACGGTGGTGATGGTGGTGACGTGTGGCTGGAGGCGGATGAAAACCTCAATACGCTAATCGACTACCGTTTCGAAAAATCTTTTCGTGCTGAGCGTGGCCAGAACGGCCAGAGCCGTGACTGTACCGGCAAACGTGGTAAAGACGTCACCATTAAGGTTCCGGTCGGCACGCGAGTTATCGACCAGGGTACAGGCGAAACCATGGGTGATATGACCAAACATGGTCAGCGCCTGCTGGTCGCTAAAGGAGGCTGGCACGGTCTGGGTAACAGTCGCTTCAAATCTTCTGTCAACCGCGCACCGCGCCAAAAAACAATGGGTACGCCGGGTGATACGCGCGACCTGCAGCTGGAACTGATGCTGCTGGCTGACGTGGGTATGCTGGGTATGCCAAACGCGGGTAAATCGACGTTTATTCGTGCCGTTTCGGCGGCGAAGCCAAAGGTGGCGGATTATCCGTTCACCACGCTGGTGCCGAGCCTGGGCGTCGTCCGTATGGATCACGAAAAGAGCTTTGTCGTTGCCGATATTCCAGGCCTGATTGAAGGCGCAGCGGAAGGCGCGGGTCTGGGTATTCGCTTCCTGAAACACCTTGAGCGCTGCCGTGTGCTGTTGCACATTGTTGATATTAACCCTATAGATGAATCCGATCCGGTCGAAAATGCCCGTATCATTATCAGCGAGCTGGAAAAATACAGCGAAAAACTTGCTGGCAAGCCGCGCTGGTTAGTCTTCAACAAGATTGACCTGATGGATAAAGCCGAAGCGGAAGCAAAAGCGAAAGCCATTGCTGAAGCGATGGGCTGGGAAGAAAAATACTACCTGATCTCTGCAGCAAGCCAGCTTGGCGTGAAAGATCTCTGCTGGGATGTGATGGGCTTTATCATTGATAACCCAATTGTTCAGGCAGAAGAAGCAAAACAGCCTGAAAAAGTCGAGTTCATGTGGGATGACTACCACCGCCAGCAGCTCGAAGAAGCGGAAGCTGATGATGATGAAGAGTGGGACGATGACTGGGATGAAGACGACGAAGAAGGCGTTGAGTTCATTTACAAGCATTAATGCCCGCAATGAGCCCCTGTGAAGGGGCTTTTTTTTAACTTAGCCTTGAAGGTAACCAGCAACTGGCAATTAAACCGCCGGCGGCACCATTCTCAAGCGTTAACTCGCCGTGGTGTAGCTGGACGATACGTTGCACAATGCTTAATCCCAGCCCGCTGCCGCCGTAGCGCTGGTCCAGACGGTGGAAAGGTTCGATGATGGACTGACGATGTGCTTCGGCTATACCCGGACCCTGGTCAAGAACGCATACCCGGGTGCCACCCTCCTGCGCGGTTAACGTTATCTCGATAGTCGTCCCGGAGGGGCTATAGCGGACCGCATTTTCCAGCAGGTTCCTCAGCATCAGGCGCAACAATACCGCGTCTCCCTGGACCGTTAGCGAGCTTTGCGGCGGCCATATTACGCTGTGATCTTTGAATTCGTGTTCAAGGCCGAGCGGAACAATAATATTTTCGGTCCAGTACACCGTATCATAGTGCCCACTCGCCATCGCCTGGCTGGCACGCGCCAGCATCAGTAGCTGTTCGACGGTGTGCATCAGTTGATCGATACGGCTTACCAGCGCAGTCGCCTGGGGCGTGCCCGACAGCGCCATTAATTCCAGATGCAGTCTGATCCCGGCAAGAGGCGTTCGCAGTTCGTGCGCAGCATCTGCCGTAAAGAGACGCTCCTGCTTAATGGTGTGATCCAGACGCGCCAGCAACTGGTTGAGGGATGTTGTTACAGCTCTAATCTCTTCCATGTCGGAATACATCGGAAGCGGGGAGAGGTTATCCGCTGAACGGTTAGCCAGGCTGGCGCGCAGTTGATTCAGTGGTCGGGTTATCCAGGTGACCGCCCAGAATGAGAAAAGCAAAGTAAAACCCACCATCACCAGGGAAGGCACCAGCAGCGAGGCAATGGCTTCGCGAATCTCTTTCTCAACATGGCTGTTACGGGATTTGGCAGACAGCGTTTCACTGACCAGAAAACCAATCTGCTCCCGGCTTTCATGCCAAAGCCAGACCACGCTTATCAATTGAAAAAAAAGAAGAATAACTGCCAGCAAAACCATCAATCGCCGGCGCATGCTATTCATTTATGACTCTCCAGACGATAGCCAACGCCACGGACGGTTTTAATCCGATCTTTGCCGAGCTTACGACGCAGATTATGAATATGGACTTCAAGAGTATTGGACCCCGGATCGTCCTGCCAGGAGTAGATATCCTGTTGCAGCGTTTCACGGTGTACCGTTTGTCCGCTGCGCATAATCAGGCGCGTAAGCAGGGCGAACTCTTTTGGCGTCACCTCGACAGGCTGACACTGGCGCAGAACCTGTTGAGTTTGCAAATTGAGGGTAATATCGCCGTCACTCAGTAGGTTATCACTGTGTCCCTGATAGCGACGGATCAGGGCGCGGACGCGTGCCTTAAGCTCGGCCAGGGCAAAGGGCTTCACCATATAATCATCCGCGCCGGAATCCAGGCCGTTGATTCGATCTTCGATGGCATCGCGGGCCGTGAGGATCAACACCGGATTAGCAATGCTACGGCGTCGCCACTGGCTCAGTAGCGTCGCGCCGTCTTTGTCCGGTAGGCCTAAATCAAGGATAACCAGGCTGTATTCACCACGTTGAATGAGCGCATCAGCTTCGGCCGCCGTGGCGGCGCAGTCGAGGGCATAGCCTTCATTGGTCAACGCCAGCGCGAGTCCTTCCTGCAATAACAAATCGTCTTCAACTATGAGTAGTTTCATCGCTAGTTATTCTGGTAGATGTCCTTATAAAGCCTGCTTTCGAAACGCACCAGCGGGATACGGCGGTTGCGCTGGTCGGCCGGTTCGACGGCATAGCCGGATAGATACTGCACGAAGGCCATGCGTTGTCCGCTAGCTGTAGTGATAAAGCCAGCAAGGTTGTAAACCCCCTGCAGTGAGCCTGTTTTGGCTGAAACTTTACCATCTACCCCAGCCGCGTGAAGCCCGGCTCGGTACTGTAGTGAACCGTCGTGCCCTGCCAGGGGTAGCATCGAAATAAAGTTTAGCTCAGTGTCGTGTTGGGCAATGTACTGAAGGACTTGCATCATGGTGGCGGGGGAGATCAAATTATGTCGCGAGAGCCCGGAGCCATCGACGGCAATGGTGTTACCCAGATCAATTCCCGCCTGCTGGCGCAGGATCTGCCGAACCGCGTCTGAACCGGCGCGCCAGGTGCCAGGTACGCCGAAGCGAGCGTGACCAATCATACGGAACACCGTATCGGCAATCATGTTGTCCGATTTTTTCAGCATAATCCTAAGCAGATCGTGCAGCGGTGCGGACTGCTTGCTGGCAATGACGGTGCCAGGCTGATTGACCTGCGTCTGACGGAGCAGGGTTCCGGTATAGGTGATCCCCGCCTGCTTCAGTTCATTTTTCACAATGGCAGCCGCGTAGCCCGCCCCGTCCTGAATCGCGAAGGCCAGCGGCAGCGGATCGGCACGCTGCGTCAGACAGCCTGTAAGCGTAAAGCGGTTGAGATCGCCTGGTACCACGTCCAGCTCGCAATATTGCGCGTCCGGCGAGCCTTTTGCCAGGGTTCGGACCTGGCTAAACATCGTCACCGGGTAGTAGGAGGCCACGCGAATAAACGCAAAATCGTCTGGTTTGGCTGCGCTGTAAAGCGAAACAGAAAAGCAGTTGCGATCAACAATCGCGGCGGCAGGTGGAGCACTAAAGCACTGCGTCATGTCGTTCCATGGCCAGCCAGGCGCCTTATCATGGCTGGCGAAGACCGAGGTGTCGATCAACACGTTGCCATTAATTTTTTGCACGCCAGATTTTTTCAGCACCGCCACCATGTTGCGAATATCCTGGCGCTTGAAGGTGGGATCTCCCCCGAAACGGGCAATAAGGTCACCTTTCAGTTCGCCGCCGTCGACGTTTCCTTTCGTCTCCAGCGTGGTGGTGAAACGAAAGTCAGGGCCAAGCTGGAGCAGAGCCGCAAGCGCAGTGATCACCTTCAGGGTACTGGCAGGCAGCGCCATTTGTTGACTGTGATAGTCAATATCGGGTGTCTGCGCCCCAACCTTCTGCACCATCAGTGCAAGGTTAGCTCCCGCGGGGAGTTGATTAATGTACTCATCAACGTTCGACGCCTGGACGCTGAACGTTATACTGGTAGTCAATCCGATGATAAATCTGGAAAATCGCATAATCTCGCGCTAACAACCCGAAAACAAACCGTCATACTACGGTGCATAGCACTGCAAAGTAAACGATGACCCATAGTGAACTTCGCGGTAAAATGCATATCAAATTGAAAATTGCTGCTGACCTGGGGCGTTGCCCCCGGGTCGGTTTTCTTTTTGCTTCTGGCCCGCCCATGGCCGACGTTCATGGGGGCAGGGGCCGGGGCAGGTAACGCTGCTCCCAACAGGAATGTTTAAGAGGTATAACAAATGCAAGCTATTCCGATGACCTTACGTGGTGCCGAGAAACTGCGTGAAGAGCTGGATTTCCTGAAATCCGTTCGTCGCCCTGAAATTATCGCCGCTATCGCGGATGCACGTGAGCATGGCGACCTGAAAGAGAACGCTGAATACCACGCCGCGCGTGAGCAGCAGGGCTTCTGTGAAGGGCGTATCAAAGATATTGAAGCGAAACTGTCCAATGCGCAGGTAATCGATATCACCAAAATGCCAAACAACGGTCGCGTTATCTTTGGTTCGACCGTGAGCGTGCTGAATCTGGACAACGACGAAGAGCAGCAGTATCGCATCGTCGGTGACGATGAAGCTGACTTCAAGCAGAACCTGATTTCGGTGAACTCCCCAATTGCTCGCGGGTTGATTGGCAAAGAGCAGGACGATGTTGTCACCATTCGTACGCCAGGCGGCGAGGTGGAATACGAAATTATTAAGGTTGATTACCTGTAATTCGCATCTGCACCGGGATGTTGATACATTGTAAAGAAAGGAAAAAGGCCGCATAGCGGCCTTTTATCAACTCAAGGAGCGTGGCATTTTGCTCACCTGCTGACAGAAATCCCTCGTTTTACACAGAAAATGTGTTTAATTGAGGATATCCTTAGCGTGGCAGCGAGATTTTACGCTCTTTAGATGGGCGATAGAGCACCAGCGTTTTACCGATGACCTGTACATTACAGGCGCCGGTTTCGCGTACGATGGCTTCCACGATCAGGTTCTTCGTGTCTCTGTCTTCAGAGGCGATTTTCACCTTGATCAGCTCGTGGTGTTCCAGCGCTTGTTCAATCTCGGCAAGCACCCCTTCGGTCAAACCATTGTTGCCAAGCATGACTACAGGCTTGAGCGGATGTGCCAGACCTTTAAGGTGCTGTTTTTGTTTAGTACTCAGATTCATCGTATATTTTTGCTTACGTTGGGATTGAAAACGGTTCATTCTACCGCCATCTTCCTAATATCGCCAAATAGCTGCGTAGAAATTTACGTCACAGGCAAGCAACGATGACCAGGACGGAAATGTTAAATGACAGGTAAAAAGCGTTCTGCCAGCTCCAGCCGCTGGCTTCAGGAACACTTTAGCGATAAATATGTTCTTCAGGCGCAGAAAAAGGGGTTGCGATCCCGCGCCTGGTTTAAACTTGATGAAATACAGCAAAGTGACAAACTTTTTAAGCCGGGGATGACCGTTGTCGACCTCGGTGCAGCGCCAGGGGGATGGTCCCAGTATGCGGTAACGCAGATCGGCGGAACGGGCCGAATCATCGCATGCGATCTTTTACCAATGGATCCTATCGTTGGTGTGGACTTCCTTCAGGGCGACTTTCGTGATGAATTAGTGCTGAAAGCATTACTTGATCGTGTAGGTGACAGTAAGGTCCAGGTTGTCATGTCTGATATGGCGCCAAATATGTGCGGAACACCGGCGGTGGATATTCCCCGTG
This sequence comes from unidentified bacterial endosymbiont, assembly GCF_918797525.1. Taxonomy (NCBI): domain Bacteria; species unidentified bacterial endosymbiont. The sequence continues at coordinate 800,447 of NZ_OU963893.1, forward strand.
CCATGTATCTGGTGGAGCTAGCGTTAGAAATGTCTCGTGATGTTCTGGCGCCTGGTGGTAGTTTTGTTGTGAAGGTGTTTCAGGGCGAAGGTTTCGAGGAGTATCTTAAGGAAATTCGCTCCCTGTTTGCGAAGGTCAAAGTTCGTAAGCCGGACTCTTCCCGGGCCCGTTCCCGAGAAGTGTATATTGTTGCGACCGGGCGAAAATGATAACCGGTAGATTTCAGATGAAAGTTTGAATGAAACTGGATATAGAGTATCCTGACGCTGTTTTTAACACAGTTGTAATGTGAGGTTAATCCCTTGAGTGACATGGCGAAAAACCTAATACTCTGGCTGGTCATTGCCGTTGTGCTGATGTCCGTCTTCCAGAGCTTTGGGCCCAGCGAGTCGAATGGCCGTAAGGTGGATTATTCTACCTTCCTGCAAGAGGTCAATCAGGACCAGGTTCGCGAAGCGCGTATCAACGGACGTGAGATCAACGTTACCAAGAAAGATAGTAACCGTTACACGACTTTCATCCCGGTGAACGATCCTAAGCTGCTTGATAACCTTCTGACTAAAAACGTTAAGGTAATCGGCGAGCCGCCAGAAGAGCCAAGCCTGTTGGCTTCTATCTTCATTTCCTGGTTCCCGATGCTGCTGCTTATTGGGGTCTGGATCTTCTTTATGCGCCAGATGCAGGGCGGAGGTGGCAAAGGCGCCATGTCGTTCGGTAAGAGCAAGGCGCGTATGCTGACGGAAGATCAGATCAAAACCACGTTTGCCGATGTCGCAGGTTGTGACGAAGCGAAAGAAGAGGTGGGCGAACTGGTTGAATACCTGCGCGAGCCGAGCCGCTTCCAGAAACTGGGCGGTAAGATCCCGAAAGGCGTTCTGATGGTGGGGCCTCCGGGTACCGGGAAAACCCTGCTGGCGAAAGCCATTGCGGGTGAAGCGAAGGTGCCGTTCTTCACTATTTCAGGTTCTGACTTCGTTGAAATGTTCGTCGGTGTGGGGGCATCTCGCGTGCGCGACATGTTCGAGCAGGCTAAAAAGGCAGCGCCGTGCATTATCTTCATCGATGAAATCGACGCCGTAGGCCGCCAGCGTGGCGCGGGTCTGGGCGGCGGTCACGATGAACGTGAACAGACTCTGAACCAGATGTTGGTTGAGATGGATGGTTTCGAAGGTAACGAAGGTATCATTGTTATTGCCGCAACCAACCGTCCGGATGTACTTGACCCTGCGCTGCTGCGTCCAGGCCGTTTCGACCGTCAGGTTGTGGTCGGTCTGCCGGATGTTCGCGGTCGTGAACAGATTCTGAAAGTTCATATGCGTCGTGTACCTCTGTCACCAGATATTGATGCAGCAATTATTGCGCGCGGTACGCCGGGTTTCTCCGGTGCAGATCTGGCTAACCTGGTCAACGAAGCCGCGCTGTTTGCCGCTCGCGGTAACAAACGCGTCGTGTCTATGGTGGAATTCGAAAAAGCGAAAGACAAAATCATGATGGGTGCGGAACGTCGCTCCATGGTGATGACGGAAGCGCAGAAGGAGTCCACGGCATATCACGAAGCGGGCCACGCTATTATCGGTCGCCTGGTGCCGGAACATGATCCAGTACACAAAGTGACGATTATTCCGCGCGGTCGTGCCCTGGGTGTGACCTTCTTCCTGCCTGAGGGGGACGCGATCAGCGCCAGCCGTCAGAAGCTGGAAAGCCAGATTTCAACCCTTTACGGTGGACGTCTGGCGGAAGAGATCATCTACGGTGTGGAACATGTTTCGACCGGCGCGTCCAACGACATTAAAGTGGCGACAAACCTGGCGCGTAACATGGTGACCCAGTGGGGCTTCTCCGATAAACTCGGTCCGTTGCTGTATGCAGAGGAAGATGGCGAAGTGTTCCTGGGCCGTTCAGTTGCAAAAGCAAAACATATGTCCGATGAGACAGCCCGTATCATCGACCAGGAAGTGAAAGCGTTGATTGAGCGTAACTACGCGCGCGCGCGTCAGATCCTGAACGACAACATGGACATTCTGCATTCAATGAAAGATGCGCTCATGAAATATGAGACCATCGATGCTCCGCAGATTGACGACCTGATGGCTCGCCGCGAAGTGCGTCCGCCTGCGGGCTGGGAAGACCCAGGCGCTTCCAACAATTCTGACAACAATGGCACCCCGCGTGCGCCGCGTCCGGTAGATGAACCGCGTACGCCAAACCCGGGCAATACCATGTCAGAACAGTTGGGCGATAAGTAAGTCACTGCTGTTGAAGCGTTTGTCTGTACCTCAAACCCTGGAGCTTGCTCCGGGGTTTTTCTTTTCTGTTAACCCATATGAATACCAGGGAATTTGCCATGAAACTAATCGCCCAGGACTCACCTCTCAGTCTCGCGCATCCTCATGTGATGGGGATCCTGAATGTTACCCCTGATTCCTTCTCGGACGGCGGAACGCATAACACGCTCATTGAGGCGGTAAAGCATGCCAATCTGATGATCAATGCGGGTGCCACCATCATTGACGTTGGCGGTGAATCGACGCGTCCAGGGGCGGCGGAAGTTTCTGTGGAAGAGGAGCTGGCGCGCGTAGTACCGGTAGTTGAAGCCATTGCGCAGCGCTTTGAAGTGTGGATCTCGGTCGATACCTCCAGGCCCGAAGTGATTCGTGAGGTAGCAAAAGTGGGTGCTCACATCATTAATGACGTTCGCTCTCTCACCGAACCTGGCGCACGTGAAGCCGCAGCCGAAACCGGCCTGCCGGTCTGTCTGATGCATATGCAGGGGCAGCCGAAAACCATGCAGGAAGCGCCTAAGTATGATGATGTCTTCGACGACGTAAGCCGCTTCTTTATTGAGCATATCGAACGCTGCGAACGGGCGGGTATCGCAAAAGAGAAATTGTTGCTCGACCCGGGGTTCGGTTTCGGTAAAAATCTCTCCCACAATTATGCCCTGCTTTCACGGTTATCCGAATTCCATCAGTTCGGCCTGCCGCTGCTGGTTGGCATGTCGCGAAAGTCGATGATTGGGCAGTTACTGAATGTGGGGCCAGGCGAGCGCCTGAGCGGGAGCCTGGCCTGTGCGGTCATTGCAGCGATGCAAGGAGCACACATTATTCGCGTCCATGATGTCAAAGAAACAGTAGAAGCCATGCGGGTGGTTGAAGCCACACTGGCAGCGAAGGAAAACAAACGCTATGAGTAATCGTAAATATTTTGGTACCGATGGTATCCGTGGGCGTGTAGGCGATGCTCCAATTACCCCTGATTTCGTGTTGAAGCTTGGCTGGGCGGCAGGTAAAGTCCTGGCGCGTCATGGTTCGCGTAAGATAATCATTGGCAAAGACACCCGCATTTCTGGCTATATGCTGGAATCTGCGCTTGAAGCTGGTCTGGCGGCTGCGGGGCTTTCTGCATCATTCACGGGCCCCATGCCGACGCCTGCCGTTGCGTATCTTACGCGTACCTTCCGTGCGGAAGCGGGGATTGTCATTTCGGCATCGCATAACCCATTCTATGATAATGGCATCAAGTTTTTCTCTATCGACGGCACGAAACTGCCGGACGAAGTAGAGGAAGCGATTGAAGCCGAAATGGAAAAAGAGATCACCTGCGTTGACTCCGCCGAGCTGGGTAAAGCAAACCGCATTGTCGACGCCGCTGGCCGTTACATTGAATTCTGCAAAGGTACGTTTCCGAATGAACTGAGCCTGGCCGACCTTAAAATTGTGGTGGACTGCGCAAACGGCGCGACGTACCACATTGCCCCGAATGTCTTTCGCGAGCTGGGCGCGAAAGTGATCACCATCGGGTGTGAACCGGATGGCCTGAACATTAACGAGCAAGTGGGTGCGACAGACGTACGTGCCTTGCAGGCGCGCGTACTGGCAGAAAAAGCCGATCTTGGCATTGCTCTGGACGGCGATGGCGACCGCGTGATCATGGTTGACCACGAAGGCAATAAGGTCGACGGCGATCAGATCCTCTATATCATTGCTCGCGAAGGCCTGCGTCAGGGCCAGCTACGCGGGGGGGCGGTTGGTACGCTGATGAGCAATATGGGCCTCGAACTGGCATTGAAACAGCTGGGGATCCCGTTTGTGCGCGCCAAAGTGGGCGACCGCTACGTGCTGGAGAAATTGCAGGAGAAAGGATGGCGTATAGGGGCGGAAAACTCTGGTCATGTGATCCTGCTCGACAAAACCACCACCGGTGACGGCATTGTGGCGGGTCTGCAGGTGGTGGCCGCCATGGCGCGCAATCATATGAGCCTGCACGATCTCTGCAGCGGCATGAAAATGTTTCCGCAGATCCTGGTGAATGTACGTTTCACCGCTGGCAAGGGCGACCCGCTGGAAAGCGAAAACGTGAAGGCGGTAATGGCAGACGTTGAAGCTGCGCTCGGTAACCGAGGACGCGTACTGCTGCGCAAGTCTGGAACCGAACCGCTGATCCGCGTGATGGTTGAAGGTGAAGATGAAGCTCAGGTAACCGAATTTGCGCATCGCATTGCGGATGCGGTTAAAGCGGCATAACATTTTATGGTCAGTGATTATAAAGGCGGCGCTTGTCGCCTTTTTTTGTAGGTAATATCTCAAATCCTCCGCTCTCTCCTCTGCAACCATCCGTAATATATTTACCTTAAATTAATCTGTTTGGTGAATTAAATACGGAATTATTCTCTTTGCTTGATCACATTATGCATCAGGCCCGGCTACCAGGGGTGATTGCCATTTGGCTGTGGGGCCCCTTTGGACATGGAGTAATATAAAACCACTGGGATCGCAAAGTAATCAAAATGTGGCCACGTTGCTTCTTTTGCTGCCAGGTCTTGGTGTCGTCAGCTTTTATCTCTATCAGCCGGTTCAACGGTGTAATTATCCCGCATAATAGTGCCATTCACATTTAGAGATCTTCCGGCATACTGACATTGTCAACGAAGGAGATCGCTATGCGTAAATTACGATTTACTGAACATCAAATTATCGCCGTTTTGAAGTCTGTCGAAGCTGGACGTACCGTTAAGGACGTCTGCCGCGAAGCGGGAATATCCGAAGCTAGCTACTACAACTGGAAAGCCAAATATGGCGGCATATAAGCCTCTGATATCAAAAAAAATAAAAGACTTCGAAGATGAAAATCGTCGTCTGAAACAGATGATTGTCGACCTTAGTTTGGAAAATCGAGCGTTAAAGGATGTTATCGAAGAAAGCTCTGAAGCCAACGGCCGAGCGTGAGCTGGTGACGTACCTGACCGATGAATTTAAGCTCAGTATCCGACAGGCTTGTCGGGCTTTGGCTCTGAGTCGAACGGTTTACCGTTACCAACCGGATACTTCGCGTGATGAGCCGGTTGTTCTGGCCTACAGGAGGCCGCAGAGCGTTATCCACGTTATGGTTTTCCAAAATTATTTCAGGTATTACGCAGACAGGGGCATAACTGGAACCACAAGCGGGTGCATAGGATCTCTTGTCTGCTGAAACTGAATCTTCGTCGCAAGGGGATACAACGTTTGCCAGCCCGTAATCTGCGCCTTTGATGACGCCAGAAAGGATGAATCAGAGCTGGTCTTTCGACTTTATGAATGTTCCGTAGCGATGAGCAGGCGCTCGCCGCCAAAGGACCATGGCTACTGGCGGCATGGACTAAACCGAGACTGGTGCAATACATACTGTCACGGCCAGATTATGGGTTTAACGCGCTGTGGCTGGCAGCCGATGTAGATGAGCCTGAACAACTCATCCGCCATCTTCAGGGGCTACTCTATATAGAGGAAGAGGGAGACATCTCTCATCGTTTTCGATTCTATGACCCGCGCGTGTTCAACAACTGGTTACAACATCTGGCAGCCGTTCGCCTGAAGAATTTTTTTGGACCGGTGCAAATGTGGCTTAGCCCGGATCCGAATCCGCTTATGGCGGCACAGCGCGCATCCCAGTATAAATTAATTGATAGACAATTAAATTATACTGAGCTTGTTTTGCAGCAGTATCATAAAAATGAGTAATAATATTATTTGTACAAATATTTTTAAATCATTTTTACGTAAAAAGAACGCAAGTATTTTTACTATTTATGTTTAGTCGATAAATGGAAAATATTTTCTTCATATTCGTTTACATTTTACGAACACGCAGGGAATTTATTGCGTACTGACCATGGTAATTTTTTATCGGGATGTTGTTCCCGGCGGGATGCCGGGCAATCTCTTCTTAAGGTGGAAGGAACAGGATGTTCGTTTTCACCTAAATGATGGTTAATTTTCAAAGGAAATTGAAATGCCAACTCCATGTTATATCTCAATCCAGGGAAAAACCTAGGGTAACATCACTTTAGGTGCGTTCACGTCTGCATCTGTAGGCAATATTTTTGTTCAGGGCCATGAAGATGAAATGTTGGTCCCGGAATTTGAACATATTGTAACGGTTCCAACCGCTCCGCAATCGGGCCAACCTTCGGGTCAACGCGCTCATAAACCGTTTAGATTCACCGTTGCGCTGAACAAAGCAGTCCCCCTCCTTTATAATGCGCTGGCTTCCGGTGAGATGCTCCCTGAAGTGGAGATGAAATAGTACCGTACCTCAAGTGAAGGGAAGCAGGAACACTTCTTCTCTACAAAACTTGAGGACGCGACGATTGTTGAGATCGACTGTCAGATGCCGCACTGTCAGGATTCACAGAAAGCTGAGTTTACTCAGTTGGTTAAAGTTACCCTATCTTATCGTAAGATAAGTTGGCTCCATACCGCATTCGTAACCTCCGGTGCAGATGACTGGCATACGCCAGTCGAAGCCTAAGAATAAGCGCGCTTAACGCAGTGTTTAAATTTGAGGCGCTTTTAGCCCTGTTTTTAAGCAATTAACGTCTTTTTGCTGTTTTTTTCCGCAGTTGATACAATGCATCAAAAATGCCCTTGCGAAGGTCATTCGCTTTAGTTAGTATTCACACCCGCTTCAGTGGGAAGCAAGAAATCCTGCTAATTGGTCGAAGCATTGGTATGCGGCAAATCCGCAAGGAACAGGTTGATTATGTACGAAGCTCTTTTAGTTGTTTTCCTTATTGTAGCCATCGCTCTCGTAGCGCTGATCATGCTGCAGCAAGGTAAAGGCGCTGATATGGGAGCCTCCTTCGGAGCAGGCGCTTCCGGTACGCTGTTCGGTTCAAGTGGTTCTGCGAACTTCATGACCCGTACTACAGCGATCCTGGCTACGCTGTTCTTCATCATCAGTCTGGTGCTGGGCAATATCAACAGCAACAAGATCGGTAAAGGAAGTGAGTGGGAAAACCTGAGCGCGCCAGCAAAAACTGAGCAGACTCAGCCAGCAGCACCGGCTAAGCCGAGCAGCGATATCCCGCAGTAAGTATTCAGTACCGAGGTGGTGGAATTGGTAGACACGCTACCTTGAGGTGGTAGTGCCCTAACGGGCTTGTGGGTTCGAGTCCCATCCTCGGTACCAATATTCCAGAAGAAAGACGTCGGAAGACGTCTTTTTTTTCGTCTGTAGTTTCGATTGTGACGTCATTGCAAAAACATACCCTCACGTTTTCCGAGGCAGTCGACTTTAATTGATGGGATAACATTCCTCAACGCAGGGTGATTGGCCCGATTAACAGCCTGAATACCATTTTCCATTGTTGGTGGGTAAGATTAGTGTTGAGCAGGCCAGTACCGGCACCACGTTCTCTCTCCAGAGAAAACACTTTCTGCGGCGACACTACTGAGCATCCAGGTGTGTGGTAAATATCAGGTTTAAGGTGGGTTTCGTGAAGGGCGTTATTGATCACATAATACACTGTTCTATAACCATAAAACAGCTGGCATTATATGAAAAAATGGCAAATCAATAATCGTTAGTACCGCATTTCTTTAACTGAGAGATGTTCTCGGCTGCGTTGAGTTTATATTACGCAATTGAAATAAAAAACACAGAAAGCAACATGTAAGCAACGCCTCTGGCAGAAGCGCTAAATTCCGTTCGAAATAACAATGATGGACTTAACAAAAGCGGGGAAATAGCCAGAATTACAGCATACCTTCACCAGTCATGTCAGTGGTTGCGTACAACATCCGGCGATCATATTTTTATGGTGAATGGCAGCAACAATGCAGAAACTAATCTGCAGGAAATACTTACAGAAGATGAAAACCTTCGCGGGCAGATAGCTTTATTTCGCGCTCCTGAGACTGAAGAAAACGTTTCACATGGCGGGAGAAATAGCATTCTGAAACGTTTACTGATAGGGATTGGTTTGATATCCAAGTCTGGATATACAGGGTACAGATTCTACAGTACCACAACGCAAACAGGCTGCTGGTCACCTTAAATGACCAGCATTAACACTTCTGAACTTTTAATTTTTAGTGAGCGATTACTTCTTATTACTGTGTTCCAGGTTTTCAACCTGCGGCAGTCCATTTCCCGTGCTTGCGGAGAGTAAGCCATTCTCAACATAGTTGAACAGCTTCTCACGGGTATCGGTAATGTCCAGGTTACGCATGGTCAACTGGCCAATACGATCGTCTGGAGAGAACACGGACTCACCTTTCTCCATCGTCAAACGTTCTGCTTTGTAGGTCAGGTTGTCAGACACGGTATTCAGAATGGAGTAGTCATTGCCACGACGCAGTTCCAGCGTAACCTCGCCGGTGACCGCACTCGCGACCCAACGCTGCAGGGCATCACGCAGCATCAGCGCCTGCGGGTCGAACCAGCGGCCCTGGTACAGCAATTTACCCAACTGGCGACCATGAGAGTGATACTGCTCAATGGTGTCTTCGTTGTGTATACCGGTGAGCAGACGCTCGTAAGCGATGTGCAGCAGCGCCATCCCCGGCGCCTCGTAGATGCCACGGCTTTTCGCTTCGATAATACGGTTCTCAATCTGATCGCTCATGCCCAAACCGTGGCGACCGCCGATGCGGTTTGCTTCCAGCATCATTTCGACATCGTCAGAGAAGGTTTTTCCGTTCAGGACGATCGGATGGCCACGTTCAAAACGTACCGTTACTTCTTCAGCCGGAATGTTGACGTTTTCGTCCCAGAACTTCACGCCCATGATCGGGTTTACAATTTTCACGCTGGAGTTCAGGAATTCCAGATCTTTTGCCTCGTGGGTCGCACCGAGCATGTTTGAGTCGGTGGAATACGCTTTCTCGACGGACATTTTGTAGTCAAAGCCGCAGGCAATCATAAACTCGGACATCTCATGGCGGCCGCCCAGTTCGTCGATAAAGTCGGTATCCAGCCACGGTTTGTAAATCTGCAATTCGGCGTTGGTCAGCAGACCATAACGATAGAAACGTTCGATATCGTTGCCTTTATACGTACTGCCGTCACCCCAAATGTTCACGCCATCTTCTTTCATGGCGGCCACCAGCATAGTGCCCGTGACTGCACGGCCCAGCGGGGTGGTGTTAAAATAGGTCAAACCGCCGGTGGTGTTATGGAATGCACCACACTGAATAGCCGCGATACCTTCAGCAACCAGCTGCTTACGGCAATCAATCAGACGTGCATTCTCTGCGCCATACTCCCTGGCACGGCGAGGGATAGCATCATAATCGTCTTCATCCGGCTGACCCAGGTTCGCAGTATATGCATACGGAACCGCTCCCTTTTGGCGCATCCACAGCAGTGCAGCGCTGGTATCCAGGCCGCCAGAAAAAGCGATGCCAATACGTTGTCCTACCGGAAGATGCTTGAGAATCGTCGTCATAAAATAAAACCCTGCTTGTTTGACTGATTAGAGACCGCTTTCGCTTTCGATGCATGATTATGCAAAATAAGTGAGTATTCATTTAATCATCTTTTAACGATGACCGGAAGAGAATCGCGCGTTTTTTGTAAAATTTTCTGTCACTTTTTCCGGGTGAAAACTGGGTTGACAGGCAGGGTTCACTATCAATATACTGAACGCCGATTTTACGTCCCGTCTTCGGTACCAAATCCCAGCATTATTTGCAAATTCTTATCAAAACGCGTAGAATTTGCCACGTTTCAGGCGCGGGGTGGAGCAGCCTGGTAGCTCGTCGGGCTCATAACCCGAAGGTCGTCGGTTCAAATCCGGCCCCCGCAACCATTTTCCCATAAAGTTCTTTTTCAAATATACTGTGAAGACTTAGCGCCTTCGTAGCTGGATTTGAAAAAATTCTTTCGGAAAGTGCTCCAGGCCACAGTTGTGGCTATAGGGTTCAGTTATCTAAAGCCCCGATTTATCGGGGTTTTTTGTTATCTGACTACAGAATAACTGGGCTTTACGCCCTTTTTTTATGTCTTGGGGGTGGGCTTGTCCACATTAGAGCAAAAATTAACAGAGATGATTACTGCGCCGGTCGAAGCACTGGGCTACGAACTGGTCGGCATCGAATTTGTTCGCGGCCGTACATCGACGCTGCGCATCTATATTGATAGTGAAGATGGCATCAATGTTGATGATTGTGCTGATGTTAGCCACCAGGTGAGTGCGGTGCTGGATGTTGAAGATCCAATTACCGTTGCGTACAACCTGGAAGTTTCCTCACCTGGCCTCCATCGTCCGATGTTCACGGCCGAGCACTATGTGCGTTATATCGGTGAAGAAGTGGCTCTCGTTCTGCGTATGGCCGTACAAAACCGCCGCAAATGGCAGGGTGTCATCAAAGCCGTAGAAGGTGAGATGATCACGGTGACAGTCGAAGGCAAAGATGAAGTGTTCGCGCTGAGTAATATCCAGAAGGCGAACCTGGTTCCCCACTTTTAACAGTCCGGATTGAGGTGAAAAGCCCGCGATGAACAAAGAAATTTTGGCTGTTGTTGAAGCCGTCTCCAACGAGAAATCACTGCCGCGTGAGAAGATTTTTGAAGCGCTGGAAAGTGCACTGGCTACAGCAACCAAGAAAAAATACGAACAAGAGATCGATGTTCGCGTAGAAATTGATCGTAAAAGCGGTGACTTCGATACTTTCCGCCGTTGGGTTATTGTTGAAGAAGTTACCCAGCCTACTAAAGAGATCACCCTGGAAGCAGCACGTTACGAAGATGAAAGTCTTAACGTGGGCGAGTATGTTGAAGATCAGATTGAATCTGTGACCTTCGACCGCATTACCACCCAGACTGCAAAACAGGTAATCGTGCAGAAAGTACGCGAAGCCGAGCGCGCGCTGGTTGTTGATCAATTCCGCGATCAGGAAGGCGAAATCATCACTGGCGTGGTGAAGAAAGTGAACCGCGATAACATTTCTCTGGAGATCAAATCCGAGGCGTTGCCGGGTAATGCTGAAGCCGTCATCCTGCGTGAAGATATGCTGCCGCGTGAGAACTTCCGTCCAGGCGACCGTATCCGCGGTGTTCTGTACGCTGTGCGTCCAGAAGCGCGTGGTGCGCAGCTATTCGTGACCCGTTCTAAACCAGAAATGCTGGTTGAACTGTTCCGCATTGAAGTGCCGGAAATCGGCGAAGAAGTTATCGAGATCAAAGCCGCGGCCCGTGATCCGGGGTCCCGTGCGAAAATCGCGGTAAAAACCAACGACAAGCGTATCGATCCGGTCGGTGCTTGCGTGGGTATGCGTGGCGCGCGCGTTCAGGCGGTCTCGACCGAACTGGGCGGCGAACGTATCGATATCGTTCTGTGGGACGACAACCCGGCGCAGTTTGTGATCAATGCAATGGCGCCGGCCGATGTGGCATCTATCGTCGTTGACGAAGATAAACACACGATGGATATCGCCGTTGAAGCGGGCAACCTGGCGCAAGCCATCGGCCGTAACGGTCAGAACGTACGTCTGGCGTCACAGCTGAGCGGCTGGGAACTCAACGTCATGACCGTTGATGACCTGCAGGCTAAGCATCAGGCTGAAGCCCATGCGGCGATCGACACCTTCACTAAACATCTGGATATTGACGAAGATTTCGCCACTGTTCTGGTTGAAGAAGGTTTCTCTACGCTGGAAGAACTGGCCTATGTGCCAATGAAAGAGCTGCTGGAAATTGACGGTCTGGATGAACCAACCGTTGAAGCCCTGCGTGAACGCGCTAAAAACGCACTGACCACCCTGGCACTGGCTCAGGAAGAAAGCCTTGGCGATAAGAAGCCGGCTGATGACCTGCTGAATCTGGAAGGTCTTGATCGTGCGATTGCGTTCAAGCTGGCTGCCCGTGGTGTTTGTACGCTGGAAGATCTCGCTGAGCAAGGCGTTGATGACCTGGCTGATATCGAAGGTTTAACCGACGAGAAAGCTGGCGAGCTCATCATGGCCGCACGTAATATTTGCTGGTTCGGCGACGAAGCGTAATAAACTGTAGCAGGAAGGAACAGCATGACTGATGTAACTGTAAAATCGCTGGCTGCCGAGATTCAGACCTCCGTGGACCGCCTGGTACAGCAATTTGCTGATGCAGGGATCCCGAAGTCCGCTGATGACTCGGTAACGGCGAATGAAAAACAAACCTTGTTAGCGCATCTGAACCGTGAACACGGCTCTACGCCTGACAAGCTGACGCTGCAGCGCAAAACGCGTAGCACGTTGAATATCCCTGGTACCGGTGGTAAAAGCAAATCGGTACAAATTGAAGTCCGCAAGACGCGCACCTTTGTAAAACGTGATCCGCAAGAGGCAGAACGCCTTGCCGCGGAAGAGCAGGCACAGCGTGAAGCGGAAGAACAAGCTCAGCGTGAGGCAGAAGCAACTGCCAAACGTGAAGCAGAATTAAAAGCTGAACGTGAGGCCGCAGAAAAAGCGAAACGCGACGCAAGTGATAAAGTGAAGCGTGACGCTGCGGAAAAAGACAAAGTGAGCAATCAACAGACAGACGAAATGACCAAAACTGCCCAGGCTGAAAAAGCCCGCCGTGAAAATGAAGCTGCCGAGCTGAAGCGTAAAGCAGAAGAAGAAGCCCGCCGCAAGCTTGAAGAAGAAGCTCGTCGCGTTGCTGAAGAGGCGCGCCGCATGGCTGAAGAAAACGAGAAGAATGGCGTGAATACCGCTGAACCTACTGAAGACAACAGCGATTATCACGTAACGACGTCTCAGCACGCTCGTCAGGCCGAAGATGACAATGACCGTGAAGTTGAAGGTGGTCGTAGCCGTACTCGCACGACGAAAGCGGCTCGTCCTGCCAAGAAAGGCAACAAGCACGCTGAATCTAAAGCTGACCGTGAAGAAGCACGTGCTGCCGTTCGCGGTGGTAAAGGCGGTAAGCGTAAAGGTTCTGCTCTGCAGCAGGGCTTCCAGAAGCCTGCTCAGGCCGTTAACCGTGACGTTGTGATCGGTGAAACCATCACCGTTGGCGATCTGGCGAACAAGATGGCGGTTAAAGGCTCTCAGGTCATCAAAGCGATGATGAAACTGGGCGCCATGGCCACCATCAACCAGGTCATCGACCAGGAAACCGCACAGCTGGTTGCCGAAGAGATGGGTCACAAAGTTATCCTGCGTCGTGAAAACGAGCTGGAAGAAGCAGTGATGAGCGACCGTGATACTGGCGCAGCGGCTGAACCGCGTGCACCGGTTGTGACCATCATGGGTCACGTTGACCACGGTAAAACCTCTCTGCTCGACTACATTCGGTCTACTAAAGTTGCCTCGGGTGAAGCGGGGGGTATTACCCAGCACATCGGTGCATACCACGTACAAACCGAAAACGGCATGATCACCTTCTTGGATACCCCAGGCCACGCAGCGTTCACCTCCATGCGTGCTCGTGGTGCTCAGGCAACGGATATCGTTGTCCTGGTTGTTGCTGCCGACGATGGCGTGATGCCACAGACCATTGAAGCTATCCAGCACGCGAAAGCGGCGCAGGTACCTCTGGTTGTGGCCGTCAACAAAATTGATAAGCCAGAAGCCGATATGGATCGCGTTAAGAACGAACTGTCTCAGTACGGCGTTATGCCGGAAGAGTGGGGCGGCGAAGCGCAGTTCATCCCAGTATCTGCTAAAGCGGGTACCGGTATCGACGACCTGCTGAATGCTATCCTGCTGCAGGCTGAAGTTCTGGAGCTGAAAGCGATTCGCAATGGTATGGCGAGCGGTGCGGTTATCGAATCCTTCCTGGATAAAGGCCGCGGTCCGGTTGCAACCGTTCTGGTTCGCGAAGGTACGCTGCATAAAGGCGATATCGTTCTGTGTGGTTTCGAGTACGGTCGTGTTCGTGCGATGCGTAACGAACTGGGTCAGGAAGTGCTGGACGCAGGTCCATCTATTCCAGTTGAAATCCTCGGTCTGTCCGGTGTTCCGGCTGCCGGTGATGAAGTGACCGTTGTCCGTGACGAGAAGAAAGCGCGTGAAGTTGCACTGTATCGTCAGGGCAAATTCCGTGAAGTTAAACTGGCTCGTCAGCAGAAATCTAAGCTTGAGAACATGTTCGCCAACATGACCGAAGGCGAAGTTCACGAAGTGAATGTCGTGCTGAAAGCCGACGTTCAGGGTTCTGTGGAAGCGATCGCTGACTCCTTGCTGAAACTGTCTACCGACGAAGTGAAAGTGAAGATCATCGGTTCTGGCGTAGGGGGTATCACCGAAACCGACGCAACCCTGGCTGCTGCGTCCAACGCAATCCTGGTTGGCTTCAACGTTCGTGCTGACGCCTCCGCGCGTAAAGTGATTGATGCTGAAAGTCTGGATCTGCGCTACTACTCCGTTATCTATAACCTGATCGACGAAGTGAAAGCAGCGATGAGCGGCATGCTGTCTCCAGAGCTGAAACAGCAGATCATCGGTCTGGCAGAAGTCCGTGACGTGTTCAAATCACCGAAATTCGGTGCGATCGCGGGCTGTATGGTTACTGAAGGGACCATCAAGCGTCACAACCCAATCCGCGTACTGCGTGACAACGTGGTTATCTATGAAGGCGAGCTGGAATCCCTGCGCCGCTTCAAAGATGACGTTAACGAAGTCCGCAACGGCATGGAATGTGGTATCGGCGTGAAGAACTACAACGACGTTCGCGTTGGCGATATGATCGAAGTGTTCGAGATCATCGAAATCCAGCGTAGTATTGCGTAATAATGGATTGTAGGCCGGGATCGCCTCGTGCAACCCGGTAATAATTTAAAAAGGGGCGTTAGCCCCTTTTTTGTCTGGAGAATTTAGTATGGCGAAAGAATTTGGTCGCCCACAGCGCGTAGGGCAGGAAATGCAGAAAGAGATCGCGCTCATTCTGCAACGCGAAATTAAAGACCCACGTCTGGGCATGATGACGACCGTATCGGGCGTGGAAATGTCCCGCGACCTGGCATATGCCAGGGTGTTTGTCACCTTCCTGAACGACCAGGACGAAGCAGCGGTTAAAAACGGTATCAAAGCGCTGCAGGAAGCATCTGGTTTCATCCGCTCTCTGCTCGGCAAAGCAATGCGCCTGCGCATCGTTCCCGAACTGACCTTCTTCTACGACAACTCGCTGGTCGAAGGTATGCGCATGTCCAACCTGGTGACCAGCGTGGTGAAACATGACGACGAACGTCGTGTTAACCCTGCGGACGACAGCAAGGAGGACTAATGAGTCGTCCTCGTCGTCGCGGTCGCGACGTTCACGGCGTGCTGCTGCTGGATAAACCGCAGGGAGCTTCCAGTAACGACGTGTTGCAAAAAGTGAAGCGTATTTTTAACGCCAACCGAGCGGGCCATACCGGCGCGCTCGATCCGCTGGCGACCGGTATGCTGCCGGTCTGCCTGGGCGAGGCGACAAAGTTTTCCCAGTATCTGCTGGATTCCGATAAACGTTATCGCGTTATTGCGAAACTGGGCCAGCGCACGGATACCTCTGATGCTGATGGCCAGGTAGTGGAAGAGCGTCCGGTCGCCTTTAGCGCTGAGCAGCTCGATGCCGCGCTGGACAGCTTCCGTGGTGACACGCTGCAGGTGCCATCGATGTATTCGGCGCTGAAATACCAGGGTAAAAAACTCTACGAATATGCGCGTCAGGGCATCGATGTTCCACGTGAAGCTCGTCCGATAACGGTGTATGAACTGCTCTTTATTCGTCACGAGGATGATGAACTGGAGCTGGAAGTTCACTGTTCGAAAGGCACGTATATTCGTACCATCATTGATGACCTGGGCGAAAAGCTGGGCTGTGGCGCGCACGTGACCTATCTGCGTCGCCTGGCCGTCAGTAAATATCCGGTCGAGCGGATGGTGACACTTGAGCACCTTTATGCGCTCCTTGCGCAGGCTGAAGAGCAAGGGCATGCCCCGGCAGATTTGCTCGATCCGCTGCTGATGCCGATGGACAGTCCTGCCTCCGATTTCCCGATCGTTAATCTTCCTTTAACATCGTCCGTTTACTTTAAGAACGGAAACCCGGTTCGCACCACCAACGCGCCGCAGACGGGTCTGGTCCGTGTAACCGAAGGCGATGACGGCAAGTTTATCGGCATGGGTGAAATGGATGGCGAAGGACGTGTTGCACCGCGTCGACTGGTTGTCGAGTATCCGGTCGACGCTTAACGACAATAACGGCTCATCTTGCGATAAGCAGGGGAGACGAGTAGAATGTCGCGGCTTAACGCCTGGTAAAATGTTTAACATTTTACCAGGCGTACACTGGGACCGCTGAATTAGAGATCGGCGTCCTTTCATTCTTAATACTTTGGAGTTTTAAAATGTCTCTAAGCAATGAAGCTAAAGCTGATATCGTTTCTGAGTTCGGTCAGAATGCAAATGACACCGGTTCTACCGAAGTTCAGGTTGCCCTGTTGACCGCACAGATTAACCACCTGCAGGGTCACTTTGCAGAGCACAAAAAAGATCACCACAGCCGTCGTGGTCTGCTGCGTATGGTTTCTCAGCGTCGTAAATTGCTCGACTACCTGAAACGTAAAAATGCTGCACGCTACTTAGCGCTGATCGAGCGTCTGGGTCTGCGTCGCTAAGACTTGCGAGTTTCAGAAAAGGGGGCCTGATGGCCCCTTTTTTCAACCAGACGGCAGCAATTCACTGGAAACTATTGTATTGTTGCTATAAATGATCTTCATTGCAGAGGTTCGCGCGGCTAATGAGAGGCTTCACCCATGGGGGTGTTGGTTGTCATTAGTCGCGAGGATGCGAAGAAGGTCGGGGTAAATCGACAGCACGCCGGTGGTGTGCTGTCAAACATTTAAGAAAGGACAGAACTTTGCTGAATCCGATCGTTCGTAAATTCCAGTATGGTCAACACACCGTCACGCTGGAAACCGGCATGATGGCACGTCAGGCTACTGCTGCCGTTATGGTAAGCATGGATGACACCGCGGTATTCGTGACCGTGGTGGGCCAGAAAAAAGCAAAACCAGGTCAGGACTTCTTCCCACTGACCGTTAACTACCAGGAGCGTACCTACGCTGCCGGTAAAATCCCGGGTGGCTTCTTCCGTCGTGAAGGCCGCCCAAGCGAAGGCGAAACCCTGATTGCGCGTCTGATTGACCGCCCGGTTCGTCCGCTGTTCCCAGAAGGCTTCGTCAACGAAGTTCAGGTTATCGCGACCGTTGTTTCCGTTAACCCACAGGTTAACCCGGACATCGTAGCAATGATCGGTGCCTCCGCGGCCCTATCACTGTCTGGTATTCCATTCAATGGCCCAATCGGTTCTGCGCGCGTGGGCTATATCAACGACCAGTACGTACTGAACCCAACGCAGGAAGAGCTGAAAGAAAGTAAGCTGGACCTGGTGGTAGCAGGTACTGAAGCCGCCGTTCTGATGGTTGAATCCGAAGCAGAATTGCTGAGCGAAGACCAAATGCTGGGCGCGGTGGTGTTTGGTCACGAACAGCAGCAGATCGTTATCCAGAACATCAACGACCTGGTGAAAGAAGCCGGTAAACCACGTTGGGACTGGCAGCCAGAAGCGGTAAACGACGCGTTGAACGCACGCGTTGCTGCACTGGCGGGCGCACGTCTGAGCGATGCATACCGTATCACCGACAAGCAAGAGCGTTACGCTCAGGTTGACGTTATCAAATCAGAAACCATCGCGACGCTGGTTGCTGAAGATGAATCCCTGGATGCTAACGAGCTGAGCGAAATTCTGCACGCTATCGAGAAAGATACCGTTCGTAGCCGCGTACTGGCAGGCGAGCCGCGTATCGATGGTCGTGAAAAAGACATGATCCGCGGTCTGGACGTGCGTACTGGCGTTCTGCCACGTACTCACGGTTCTGCGCTGTTCACCCGTGGCGAAACGCAGGCGCTCGTTACTGCAACGCTGGGTACTGCCCGTGACGCACAGAACATTGACGAACTGATGGGTGAGCGTACTGACAGTTTCCTGTTCCACTACAACTTCCCTCCGTACTCTGTTGGTGAAACCGGTATGGTGGGTTCGCCTAAGCGTCGTGAAATCGGTCACGGTCGTCTGGCGAAACGCGGTGTGCTGGCGGTAATGCCAGAAGCCGACAAATTCCCGTACACCGTTCGTGTGGTTTCTGAAATCACCGAATCCAACGGTTCTTCTTCTATGGCTTCCGTGTGTGGTGCCTCTCTGGCGCTGATGGATGCTGGCGTGCCAATTAAAGCCGCCGTTGCGGGTATTGCAATGGGTCTGGTAAAAGAAGGCGACAACTTTGTTGTTCTTTCTGACATCCTGGGCGACGAAGACCACCTGGGCGATATGGACTTCAAAGTTGCGGGTTCCCGTGACGGTATCTCTGCGCTGCAGATGGATATCAAAATTGAAGGTATCACCAAAGAGATCATGCAGGTTGCTCTGAACCAGGCTAAAGGTGCGCGTCTGCACATCCTGGGTGTGATGGAACAGGCGATTAATGCACCGCGCGGCGACATTTCTCAGTTCGCTCCGCGTATCCACACCATCAAGATCAATCCCGACAAGATCAAAGACGTTATCGGTAAAGGCGGTTCTGTTATCCGTGCTCTGACCGAAGAAACCGGCACCACCATCGAAATCGAAGATGACGGTACTGTGAAGATCGCAGCAACCGACGGCGAGAAAGCGAAATTTGCTATCCGTCGCATCGAAGAGATCACTGCAGAAATCGAAGTAGGCCGTATCTACGCCGGTAAAGTGACCCGTATCGTTGACTTTGGTGCATTCGTTGCCATCGGTGGCGGTAAAGAAGGTCTGGTACACATCTCTCAGATAGCCGACAAGCGCGTTGAGAAAGTGACCGATTACCTGCAGATGAATCAGGAGGTCCCGGTTAAAGTCCTGGAAGTTGACCGCCAGGGCCGTATCCGTCTGAGCATTAAAGAAGCAACCGAGCAGTCTCCGTCTGCTGCGCCAGAAGCACCGGCAGCAGAACAGCAAGGCGAGTAAGGTTGCTATTTGCCCTCCGCATTGCGGAGGGCATATTATCAGGCAGGACGCCTTGTTGAGCCGCCGGGGGACAGGACGTTCATCCAATAGTTGTCTTCGGGAGTGGGAAATGAAGCCTTTTTTGCGCTGGTGTTTCGTTGCGACAGCTTTAACGCTGGCAGGATGCAGCAACTCTGCCTGGCGTAAGAGCGAAGTCCTCGCAGTGCCATTGCAACCGACTTTGCAGCAGGAAGTGATTCTGGCACGCATGGAACAAATTCTTGCCAGTAGGGCTTTAACCGATGACGAACGCGCACAGCTTTTATATGAGCGCGGAGTGTTGTATGATAGTCTCGGTCTGAGGGCACTAGCGCGAAATGATTTTTCACAAGCGCTGGCAATTCGACCTGATATGCCTGAAGTATTCAATTACTTAGGCATTTATTTAACGCAGGCAGGCAATTTTGATGCTGCCTATGAAGCGTTTGATTCTGTACTTGAGCTTGATCCAACTTATAACTACGCGCACTTGAATCGCGGTATCGCATTGTATTACGGCGGTCGTGATAAGTTAGCGCAAGATGATCTGCTGGCGTTTTATCATGACGATCCTAATGATCCTTTCCGTAGCCTGTGGCTTTACATCGTTGAGCAGAAGCTTGATGAGAAGCGGGCTAAAGAAGCACTGAAACAGCGCTTCGATAACTCGGACAAGGAACAGTGGGGATGGAACATTGTCGAGTTCTACCTGGGGAACATTCGCGAAGCAACGCTAATGGAACGCCTCAAGGCGAACGCAACGGATAACACCTCGCTCGCTGAGCATCTCAGTGAAACTAACTTCTATTTAGGTAAGTACTACCTAAGTCTGGGGGATATGGACAGCGCTACGGCACTGTTCAAATTAGCGGTCGCTAACAACGTACACAACTTCGTTGAGCACCGTTATGCATTGTTGGAATTATCGCTCTTGGGCCAGGAGCATGACGACCTGGCAGAATCGGACCAGCAATAGCTGACGACATAAACATCAGCCCGTAATCTTTTGATTGCCATCACCTTAACGGGTGAGGGCGTTGTTGTTCGTCAATACACCTACTTTGAGCCGGTTCACACTTTTCAATGAAAATTGCTAATCATTTTCACGATGAGCTAAGTAGACTGGCCGCCATTAATATCGAGGCACTTGTACTACATGGCTGAATTCGAAACCACTTTTGCAGATCTGGGCCTGAAGGCTCCTATCCTTGAAGCCCTTAACGATCTGGGTTACGAAAAACCATCTCCGATCCAGGCAGAATGTATCCCGCATCTGCTCTCTGGTCGTGACGTGCTGGGCATGGCCCAGACTGGTAGCGGTAAAACTGCAGCGTTCTCGCTGCCGCTGCTGAACAACATCGATCCGGACCTGCGTGCACCGCAGATCCTCGTCCTTGCTCCAACCCGTGAACTGGCTGTTCAGGTTGCTGAAGCGATGACGGAATTCTCTAAACATATGCGCGGCGTAAACGTGGTAGCCCTGTACGGCGGCCAGCGTTATGACGTGCAGTTACGCGCCCTGCGCCAGGGCCCACAGATTGTTGTCGGTACGCCGGGCCGTCTGCTGGACCACCTGAAGCGCGGTACGCTGGATCTCTCGAAACTGAGCGGTCTGGTACTGGACGAAGCCGATGAGATGCTGCGTATGGGCTTCATCGAAGACGTTGAAACCATCATGGCGCAGATCCCGGAAGGTCATCAGACCGCGCTGTTCTCTGCAACCATGCCAGAAGCCATTCGTCGCATTACCCGCCGCTTCATGAAAGAGCCGCAGGAAGTGCGCATTCAGTCCAGCATTACTACACGTCCGGACATCAGCCAGACATTCTGGTCTGTACACGGAATGCGTAAAAACGAAGCGCTGGTGCGTTTCCTGGAAGCAGAAGATTTTGATGCGGCGATTATCTTCGTTCGTACCAAAAATGCGACCCTGGAAGTGGCTGAAGCGCTGGAACGTAGCGGCTATAACAGCGCTGCGCTGAACGGCGACATGAACCAGTCCCTGCGTGAGCAAACGCTGGAACGTCTGAAAGACGGTCGTCTGGATATCCTGATTGCAACCGACGTGGCAGCACGTGGTCTGGACGTTGAACGTATCAGCCTGGTTGTTAACTACGACATCCCGATGGACTCTGAGTCTTACGTTCACCGTATCGGCCGTACCGGTCGTGCAGGTCGTGCAGGCCGTGCGCTGCTGTTCGTTGAGAACCGTGAGCGTCGTCTGCTGCGTAACATTGAACGCACCATGAAGCTGACCATTCCGGAAGCAGACCTGCCGAACGCAGAGCTGCTGGGCAAACGTCGTCTGGAGAAATTCGCCGCCAAAGTACAACAGCAACTGGAAAGCAGCGATTTGGATCAGTACCGTGCGCTGCTGGCGCAGATCCAGCCTACCGCCGAAGGTGAAGAGCTGGATATCGAAACCCTGGCTGCAGCACTGCTCAAAATGGCCCAGGGCGAACGTGCGCTGATCGTGCCGCCGGATGCACCAATGCGACCTAAGCGTGAGTTCCGTGATCGTGACGACCGTTTCGAACGTCGTGGCGACCGTAATGACCGTGGTCCACGCGGTGACCGTCCGGAGCGTGGTGGAGAAGACCGTCCACGTCGTGAACGTCGTGATGCTGGCGAAATGGAACTGTACCGCATTGAAGTGGGCCGTGATGATGGCGTTGAAGTGCGTCACATCGTTGGCGCGATCGCTAACGAAGGCGATATCAGCAGCCGTTACATTGGTAACATCAAGCTGTTCGGTACCCACTCGACCATCGAGCTGCCAAAAGGCATGCCGGGCGAAGTACTGCAGCACTTTACTCGCACCCGCATTCTGAACAAGCCGATGAACATGCAGTTGATGGGCGATGCACAGCCTCGCACTGACCGTGGCGGTGAACGTCGTGGCGGTGGCCGCAGCTTCGGTGGCGAGCGTCGTGAAGGCGGTCGTAGCGAAGGTCGCGGTGGTGAAGGCCGTCGTTTCTCTGGCGAACGTCGTGAAAGCCGTGGCCCACGTCGTGACGAAGGCGCAAGCCGTCGCCGTGACGCGTAAGCCTTACGCTATTAACGTAAAGTAATATATACAGCCCCGATATACATAATCGGGGTTTTTTTTATTCCCTTTGTACTATTGTACTGGTACATTGCAGCACATTAAAATACAAAGCACATTTGACTGGAGATAAGGCTGTATGGCGACACTAACCACCACCCAAACGTCACCTTCGCTGCTCGGCGGCGTCGTGATCATTGGCGGAACCATTGTGGGTGCAGGGATGTTTTCCCTGCCTGTGGTTATGTCCGGTGCGTGGTTTTTCTGGTCGCTGGCGGCGCTGGTCTTCACCTGGTTTTGTATGCTTCATTCCGGTTTAATGATCCTCGAAGCTAACCTGAACTACCGTGTAGGTTCCAGCTTTGACACCATCACGAAAGATCTGTTGGGCAAAGGCTGGAACCTGGTGAACGGGCTGTCCATTGCGTTTGTGCTTTACATTCTGACCTACGCCTACATATCGGCAAGCGGCTCGATCCTGCATCACACGTTCTCAGAGATGTCGTTGTCTGTCCCGGCGCGTCTGGCAGGGTTGTGCTTTGCGCTGGGGGTGGCGTTTATCGTCTGGCTGAGCACCAAAGCGGTGAGCCGCATGACGGCCATTGTGCTGGGTGCTAAGATCATTACCTTCTTCCTGACCTTCGGCAGCCTGTTGGGGCACGTCACGCCAGCGACGCTGTTTAACGTCGCGGAAACCAACACCGCTTATATGCCATACCTGCTGATGACGCTGCCGTTCTGTCTGGCCTCGTTTGGCTATCACGGCAACGTGCCGAGCCTGATGAAGTACTATGGTAAAGACCCACGCACCATTGTGAAGTGTCTGGTCTACGGCACGCTGTTGGCGCTGGGGTTGTATGTGATTTGGCTGCTGGGGACGATGGGCAACATCCCGCGTACGGAATTTATCAGCATCGCACAGAAGGGCGGCAACATTGACGTGCTGGTTCAGGCGTTAAGCGGTGTGCTGAACAGCCGCAGTCTGGATTTACTGCTGGTTATCTTCTCCAACTTTGCCGTGGCAAGTTCTTTCCTCGGCGTGACGCTGGGCCTGTTTGACTATCTGGCCGATCTGTTTGGTTTTGATGATTCGGCGATGGGGCGTTTCAAAACCGCGCTGCTGACCTTCCTGCCGCCGATCGTCGGCGGCCTGCTGTGGCCGAACGGTTTCCTGTATGCCATTGGCTATGCAGGGCTGGCGGCGACCATCTGGGCTGCGATTGTACCGGCCCTGCTGGCACGCAAATCCCGTAAACGTTTCGGCAGCCCGACATTCCGCGTCTGGGGCGGCAAACCGATGATTACGCTGATCCTGGTGTTTGGGGTCGGAAACGCGGTGGTTCACGTGCTGTCGAGCTTTAATCTGCTGCCGGTGTATCAGTAAAAATAATGCCCGGTGGCGCTACGCTTACCGGGCAAAAGCAAAAAACACTACCCCACCAACTCTTCTTTTACCTGCATCGCCAGCTCAAACGAGTACAAGCGCGCCTGGTTATCGAAAATCTGGCCGTTAACCATAATCTCATCCGCCTGCGTTTCCCGAAGCACTGCTTCCAGCCCGTGACGCACTTTGGCCTTATCACCCACCAGCGACATGCTCAGCGCCTGCTGCACGCCATACTGCTCGGAAGCCGACCAGAGCTGTTGCATATTTTCTACCGGCGCAGGCAACTGGCCGGTTTCACCGCGACGCAACTTCACAAACGCCTGCTGCATGGAGGTGAAGAGGAATTCTGCGTCGCGGTTGCTATCGGCGGCAATAATGTTGATACACACCATTGCATAAGGTTTCTCAAGGCGTTCGGACGGTTTGAAGGTAGTGCGGTAGAGATGCAGCGCCTGGTGCAGCATATCCGGTGCGAAATGCGAGGCAAAGGCAAACGGCAGCCCCAACTGCGCGGCGAGTTGCGCACTATAAAGACTAGAGCCTAACAGCCATACGGGGATTTTCTCGCCGTATCCCGGTACCGGGCGCACGTGCGGGTCCGGATCACGCGCATCGAACCAGTCCACGAGTTCTACTACATCACGCGGGAAGTTATCGATATCACCACTCATATGACGGCGCAGGGCGCGCATCGTCGGCTGGTCGCTGCCCGGCGCGCGGCCAAGACCTAAATCGATACGGCCGGGATAGAGGGTATTCAGCGTGCCAAACTGTTCGGCTATTACCAGCGGGGCGTGGTTGGGTAGCATCACGCCGCCAGAGCCCAGACGCAGAGTGGTGGTGTTAGCGGCCAGATAACCCATCAGTACCGACGTGGCGGCGCTGGCGATACCCACCATATTGTGGTGCTCGGCCAGCCAGTAGCGATGATAGCCACGTTTTTCGGCCAGTTGGGCGAGATCCAGAGAGTGGGAAAAGGCCTCTCGTGCTGAGGAACCTTGAGGGATCGGTGCCAGATCCAGCACCGAAAACGGGATGGTTTTATCAGTCATAACAGCTCACTTTGTCGACGGTGAATCTTTAATACTGCATTAAAGTTTACTAACTGTTGTTAACAAAGTGAGCCTTTTTTAGGCCTGCAGCGCCAGTCCGGCCAAACGTTTCCAGTAGCCATTACAGTCGCTGTTAGCCGTCAGGGGCAGCGGCGATGCGCCGTTTTCATTGGCACGAAAAGCGTCCAGCATCGCAAATACGTTGGTATCCAGCGGCGAAAGTCGCACCATATCCACCAGGCCATTCATTGATGCCAGCTCATTACCGAGGTTATACACATAGCCACTCATGGTCTGAATACCGTTCAGAACAAACACCTGCTGGTTCTCCTGAGACAGCATGCTGCGCCCGTTAGGGTAGTTGATGCAGCAGGTTTCGCATTCATCCTTCGGCCTGTCTTCCGAGCGCGCGGTAAAGCAGCGGGCAGAGTACGCGAGGGGGAGATGACCATAGCTGAGCACTTCTACTTCAAACTGATGGCGGATCCCCAGCTCGTCGCACTGGGCCAGCAGGTTTACCAGCCAGTCGCGAGAAAGCTCTACCGGCATGCACCAGCGCGTCATGCCTTGCTTAAGCAACAGGCGCAGGGCCACGGCGTTGTAGCAGTTCAGCGCATGACCCGCGACAAAGGGCAGCTTACGTTCGGCACACATGTTCACCACGCCCAGATCGCTCGCTTCCAGCAAAAATTCGCCATTTTCAACATAGCGCTTCAGCTCACCCAGTTCGGAAGAGGCCTGGACCAGCGCGAGCGTTGAGAGGACAACCTGCTTCCCGCTCCCGGCCAGGCTTTTCGCCATATCCAGCCAGTCGCCCACTTTGGTTGCCCGGCGCTTGCTACACACCGCTTCGCCGAGGTAAATCACATCGGCGCTGCTGGTCGCTGCCTGTTGGTAAAAATCTTCCAGCGTCTCTTTTGACCAGTAATAGAGCACCGGTCCTAATGAATATTTCATGGTTATCTCACTGCCATTTACGGTGATACGCGCCAAGCGTGGTTTGTGTGCCTTCGGACATCGTGCCGAGCGTCTCCATCCAGGCCGGTTGCGGGGCGTAGTTCTGCGGGTCCGCCATACAGCGGTCGATGGCCTGACGCCAGACTTTCGCCACCTGGCTGACGTACGCCGGGCTGCGCTGGCGGCCTTCGATTTTCACCGAGGCGATATTGGCGGCCAGCAGTTCCGGCAGCAGCTCCAGCGTATTAAGGCTGGTGGGCTCTTCCAGGGCGTGGTAGCGCTCGCCGTCAACCAGATAGCGGCCTTTACACAGCGTGGGATACCCGGCATTTTCGCCATCCTGATAACGGTCGATCAACACTTCATTCAGGCGAGATTCCAGCCCCTGCGGCGTTTGTTGCCAGCGAACAAAGCGGGCAGGCGAACAGGCCCCGACGGTATTCGGTGACTCGCCGGTGAGATAAGAGGAGAGATAGCAGCGCCCTTCAGCCATGATGCACAGGCTGCCAAAGGCAAACACCTCCAGCGGTACTGGCGTGACGCGTGCGAGTTGCTTAACCTGGTGAATAGAGAGCACGCGCGGCAGTACCACGCGGGCAACGTCAAAGTTTTGCTGATAAAAACGCACCGCTTCTTCGTTGGTGGCAGATGCCTGAACGGAGACGTGGCGCTCAATATGCGGATAGCGTTCTGCTGCATACTCAAGCATAGCGAGGTCGGCAAGGATCAGCGCGTCAGCGCCAAGCTGTGCCGCCATATCCACTGCGCGCTGCCAGCGGACGTAGCCGTCAGGGTGGGCGAAGGTGTTAATGGCGATGTGCAGTTTGCGCCGGTGCTGGTGAACGAAGTTAACGGCTTCCTGAAGCTTTTTCTCCGTAAAGTTAAGGCCAGCAAAATGGCGGGCATTGGTATCATCCTTCAGCCCGATATAGACCGCATCGGCCCCATTTTCGATGGCCGCCTTAAGCGCCGGAAGGTTTCCGGCAGGGCAGAGCAGCTCCATAATTTATCCTGATGTCGTCGATCGCAGGGATCGCAAAATTGTTAACGAGCTGGGATTTTAATTAACCCATACGCGACAATTTTTGATTTAAGGCAGCTAATGGCGTATTGATGTCACCAATAATGCGTTATACCCGACGCCGGTTTGTTGATTTACGCCGCTATCTTCTTTACGGGATGTGGCAAAATAGCAGGACTATAGCTATCAGGGAGTAAAGCTCGTGCTGGATAAATTGCGTTCACGTCTCGTACAATTTGGTCCATCAATGCTGAGCGTGCCGGTAAAACTGGCCCCGTTCGCGCTTAAACGCCAGGTGCTGGAGCAGGTGCTGAGCTGGCAGTTTCACCAGGCGCTGCAGGACGGTGAGCTGGCGTTTCTGGAAGGGCGCTGGTTATGCATCGACGTGCGCGATATCGGGCTGCGCTGGTTTACCTCTGTCGAGGATAACCACCTGATTGTGCGTGAGTTCGCAGAGGCGGATGTAAGCTTTAGCGCCAACGCCAGCGATCTGTTGATGATAGTGGCCCGTAAGCAGGATCCTGACACGCTCTTCTTCCAGCGCCGTCTGGCAATCGAAGGCGATACGGAACTCGGTCTGTACGTGAAAAATTTAATGGATGCCATTGAGCTGGAGCAGATGCCAAAAGCGCTGCGCGTCGTGCTGATGCAAATGGCTGATTTCGTTGAGGCGGGGCTGCAAACGCCGCCGGAACGTAAACACACTTCAGTAGGTGAGCCATGCTGATTCGAGTCGAAATAGGGATTGATGCGCCGGGAATCGATGCGTTGTTGCGCCGTGCTTTTGCGAGTGACGCTGAAGCTCAACTGGTCCACGATCTCCGCGAAGACGGCCTAATAACGCTTGGGCTGGTTGCCACCGATGACGAAGGTCAGGTGGTGGGCTATGTCGCCTTTAGCCCGGTAATCGTACAGGGTGAAGATTTACAGTGGGTAGGCATGGCGCCGCTGGCGGTCGATGAAAACTACCGCGGCCAGGGAGTGGCGCGCCAGTTGGTCTATGAAGGGCTGGACTCGCTGAATGAGTTTGGCTACGCCGCCGTGGTCACGCTGGGTGAGCCAAAATTCTATAGCCGCCTGGGCTTCGAGCAGGCGGCACAGTACGATCTGCGCTGCCGCTGGCCTGCTACGGAATCCGCTTTCCAGGTACACCGTCTGGCGGGTGATGCGCTCAACGGCGTAACGGGTCTGGTGGAGTACCACGATCATTTCAGTCGCTTTTAATCAGGCTTTCGCGTAGCGCCTCAAAAGAGTCATCACCGGTCACGAGGCGCTCTTTCTGGCGCTTCGTCAGCTGTTTAATGCGATATTCCACTCTTAACGCCAGCGATCTGTCGCCAACGGGCGCTGCAAAGGCGAGCTGTAATTCCCCTTTTCCCCGCAGCGCTTTTGCCCCTTTACCCGTTTGATGTTGTAAAAAACGCCGCGCCACATCGGTGGTGATCCCGGTGTAGAGTGCGTTGTCAGCGGTTCGAACAAGATAAAGAAACCAGCACACGGTAAAAAGATTCAGTATGTTAAGGTGAACGCACCTTAGCATGAGAGAGAGCGAAAATGGAAACACTGGCCGCCATTAACCGCTGGCTGGCGAAGCAGCATGTTGTCACCTGGTGCGTGTACGATGAAGGGGAAATGTGGTGCGCGAATGCGTTTTACTACTACGATCCCGAGCGCGTAGCCTTTTACGTCCTGAGTGAAGACAAAACGCGTCATGCACAAATGACCCACCAGCAGGCGAAAGTGGCGGGCACGGTCAATGGCCAGCCGAAAACGGTGGCGCTGATCCGCGGGGTTCAGTTTAAGGGTGAAATCCGTCGTCTGGACGCAGAAGAGAGCGACGCGCAGCGTAAACACTATACGCGCCGCTTTCCGGTTGCCATCGCCCTCAAAGCGCCAGTGTGGGAAATCCGCCTTGATGAGCTGAAATTTACCGACAACACGCTAGGCTTTGGCAAAAAGCTGCACTGGTTACGTACCGAGCAGGCGTAGCGCTTCGCGGTTAAATGCAGGCAAATCGTCCGGTGTTCGGCTGGTGATCAACTGATCTTTATCGTTAACCACCTCCTGATCGTAAAACTCGGCCCCGGCATTTTTAAGATCGATAACGATCGGCTTCACGGCGGTGAGCTTACGCCCGCGGACCACCTCCGCGCTAATAAGCAACTGCGGACCATGGCAAATGGCAAAGACCGGTTTGCCGGTTCCCACGAAGTCGCGGGTGAAGGACACGAAGCGATCATCCCCGCGCAGGGAATCCGGTGAATGGCCGCCAGGCAGCAGAAGTGCATCGAAGTCAGAGGGACTAACGTTATCGATAGACTCATCAATGGTCACGCTGGCTTCGCCCTTGTGGCCTTTTACGGTCTTGCCTGCTTCTTTCTCAATGGTAATGACCTCATGTCCTGCCTTGCGAAATGCCTCGGCAGGCGAGGTGAATTCTGAATCTTCAAACTCGTCGGTAATCAAGACTGCGATTTTCTTGCCCATGGTTCCTCCGTTGTTTTGGGTTCAGACTATTAATTTCCCGTTTGTGGTAAATACTTACCTGTATCAGACTTCTAAGTGTGGTCGACCACGCTGAGTTCGCAAACGGACAATTCTGTAAAGGGGATAAAATGAGTCAGGTATTGATTACGGGCGCAACAGGATTAATCGGCGATCATCTGCTGCGGTTGCTGATTCAGGAGCCTGCTGTGAGCGCTGTTGCCGCCCCAACACGCCGCCCTCTGGTGGACATTCAGGGCGTTTTTAACCCCCACGATCCGCAACTGACCGATGCGCTGGCCCAGGTCCAGGATCCCATTGATATCGCGTTTTGTTGCCTCGGGACGACACGCCGTGAAGCAGGCAGCAAAGAGGCCTTTGTGCATGCCGACTACACGCTGGTCGTCGACACGGCGCTGACGGCGAAAAAGCTGGGGGCAAAGCATTTTCTGGTGGTCAGCGCGCATGGCGCCAACGCCAGTTCGCCCTTCTTTTACAACAAGGTGAAGGGCAAGATGGAAGAGGCCCTGATTGCGCAGCACTGGCAACAACTGACGATTGTTCGCCCTTCAATGCTGCTCGGACATCGTGACGAACGCCGTTTTAATGAATCGATGTTCGCGCCTCTGTTCCGGATCCTTCCGGGTGACTGGAAAGCCATCGAGGCGCGGGATGTGGCGCGTGCGATGCTGAAGGAAGCGCTCTCCCCGTCGCAGGAAGGGGTGAATATCATCCCCTCAGCAAAACTGCGTGAAATCGCCAGAGGTGAAGCGTAAACTCCCCCGGCTAATTAAATACTACTCTCCGGGGAATGTTATGGCTGGTCAGTCTTCATCTCAGGCGGCAACACCTTTTCAATGGTGGAAGCCTGCTCTCTTTTTTCTCGTGGTCCTTGTCGGCCTCTGGTATGTGAAATGGCAGCCCTATTACGGCAAAGCCTTCACCGCCGCCGAAACGCACAGTATCGGAAAATCTATTATTGCTCAGGCTGATTCCAGCCCTCTCCAGGCGGCGTGGGACTATGCCATGGTCTATTTCCTTGCTGTCTGGAAAGCGGCTGTATTAGGCGTCCTTCTGGGCTCGCTGATTCAGGTTCTTATCCCGCGTAACTGGCTAATAAAAACGTTAGGCCAGCCGCGCTTTCAGGGCACGCTGCTGGGGATGATTTTCTCCCTGCCGGGCATGATGTGCTCCTGCTGCGCTGCGCCCGTGACCGCCGGCATGCGCCGTCAGCGTGTTTCGCTGGGCGGTGCGCTTGCCTTCTGGATGGGCAACCCGTTGTTAAACCCGGCGACGCTGGTGTTTATGGGCTTTGTTCTCGGCTGGCATTTTGCCGCTATCCGCCTGGCTGCGGGTGTGGTGACGGTGCTGGTGGTCGCAACGCTGGTGCAAAATCTGGTGAAGGACAACGCCGCCGGGCATGCGCCCGTTGAGCTGGACATCAGCGAGCCGCAGGGACATGTCTTAACGCGCTGGGGTAAAGCCCTGTGGCAACTGTTCTGGAGCACTATCCCGGTATACATCCTGGCGGTGTTGGTTCTTGGCGCTGCACGCGTCTGGCTGTTCCCGCATGCGGATGGCGCCATCGATAACACGCTGCTGTGGGTGGTGGCGATGGCGGTGGCAGGATGCCTGTTCGTTATCCCAACGGCGGCGGAGATCCCGATTGTCCAGACCATGATGCTGGCCGGAATGGGCACCGCTCCGGCACTGGCGCTGCTCATCACATTGCCTGCGATTAGCCTGCCGTCGCTTATCATGCTACGTAAGTCTTTCCCGGCGAAAGCGCTGTGGTTAACGGCGGGCCTGGTGGCGGTGAGTGGGGTGATGGTGGGGAGTATTGCGCTGGTTTAAAAAAAGCCCGGTGGCGCTAACGCTACCGGGCATTAAGGTTACTTGATGTAGGTAAAGGCGGTGGTGACGTGTTTCACGCCGCTTACCCGGCTGGCGATATCGGCTGCCGCTTTACCTTCACGCTCGGTGACCAGGCCCAGCAGGAACACTTCGCCGTTTTCGGTTGTCACTTTCACGTTTGAGGATTTCACCTGGTCAGAACCCAACAGTTGGGAACGCACCTTGGTAGTGATCCAGGTATCGGAAGAGGCGGTACCCAGACCAATCGGCTGGCCCTGGCGCACTTCGTTAAACACTTCCGCCGTTCCCTCGACACCCATCGCAATCTGTTTTGCTCGTGAGGCGAGTTCGGTATTTGGCGCCTGGCCTGCCAGCAGCACTTTGCCCTGATACGCCGTCACGTTGATACGCGCTTCTTTCTTAATTTGTTCGTCTTTCGACAGCGCGCTGTTAACGCGAAGTTCCAGGGTTCCATCATCAACCTGAGTACCCACAGAGCGCGGATCGGTTGCCGCTTTGGTACCCACGGCTGCGGTACCGACGACGGCCGCAGCGATACACCCCTGAAGCAGCAGTGCAGAGATAAGAACTGCAAGGGTCGATAAAGCCTTCATTAAAACTCCTTAATCATCCTGGTGAGGGAAAAGCGTGTTGTCGATCAGATCGCACAGGCAATTTACCGTCAGCATATGCATTTCCTGAATACGCGCGCTACGGTGAGACGGAATACGAATTTCCACATCCTGCGGCCCAAGCAGACCCGCCAGCTCACCCCCGTCATAGCCGGTTAAGGCAACGATAGTCATATCCCGGGTGACGGCAGCTTCAACGGCTTTGACAATGTCACGGCTGTTGCCGCGCGTGGAGATGGCCAGCAGAACATCTCCGGCATGACCCAGGGCACGCACCTGCTTGGCGTATATCTCGTCGTGAAGGCGATCGTTAGCAATCGCAGTTAAGACCACGTTATCGGTATTAAGTGCAATAGCAGGTAAACTCGGTCGTTCTGTTTCGAAACGATTGATCATGCTGGCAGCAAAATGCTGTGCGTTGGCGGCTGATGTGCCATTGCCACAACAGAGGATTTTGTTGCCGTTCAACAGAGACTGTACCAGCGTCATCGCTGCACGAGAGATCGCGTCCGGGAGGGCTTCCGCCGCTGCAATCTGAGTCTGGATGCTTTCTGTGAAGCACACTTTAATTCTTTCGAGCACGTTATCCCTTTAAATTTTATTTATGCGTCTTCGCCAAAAGCATTTTTAAGCCAGTCGATCTCATTTGCGGTGAAGGCTAACACATCGAACCGGCAATCCACAGTATCAAAGCTCCCATTATGGCGGGCAAGCCACAAGTGGGCAGTCTGTAATAATTTATGTTGTTTGGCGAGCGTCACGCTGGCGGCAGCACCGCCAAAACGGGACGACTGTCGAAAGCGTACTTCTACAAACACAATGGTCTGACCGTCTTTCATGATCAGGTCAATTTCGCCGCCACGTCCACGAACGTTAGCGGCGATAAAGCGCAGTCCTTTGCCTTCAAGCCAGCGACGCGCTTTGAGCTCCCACGCATCGCCGGTCTGTTTACGGCTTAACTGGCCGGGACGATTTGTCCCTGCTGGTATTTGAGCCATGATAACTTCCTGTTAATCACGCAGTCCTGCGTCGCGCTCAGATCCCCGGTATTGCCGTTAAGCTCAAAGCCAGGCACCTGACGCATCTGGGTAAAGTTATTCGCCAGCGCCCATGCATCCACGCCCATCGCGTACAGGCGTGCCAGCGAGTAGTCGTTATTTACTACACTCAGCGCTTGTTGCATCAGCAACGGGTTACTGCCTGCCAGCATCGGAATTTCGCTGTACTGCAGTCCGTCCATTTCCAGACGGAAGTCCGGGCCTGCAGTACCTTGTGCGCTCCGGGAACTGGCATAGAGCGTGACGCCGCTCCGGGTGCCGTTACGCATCGCAATCATGGGTTTGATAAAGGCAATCTCTTCCGGCGTGGCGACAATATAGGCCGCGTCTACTCTGTCGCCGCCGCTGATTTGCGCATCGGTTGGTGGGGCAGGAATAGTCAGGCCCGCAATGGTAACGCTTTGCTGTTGCGGCAGGCTGGCGGATACCGGGCTGCCGTTCAAAGCGATACCCGCACCGCCGTTAACGCCTGCTCGCAGCTCAGAAGTAGAACCAAATTTCTGCTGCAACACCATGCCGCCACCGAGTGACTGCCACTCCTGAGCAAACGCATTTGCTACGCGATCGCCCAGCGCACTGCGTGGGATCAGCAACAGCGGAGCCTGTTTGCCCTGCTCGCGAATGTGGCGCGCCGCATCACGGGCTTCGTCTTCCGGAGAGAGGGCGAAGTAGCAGATGTTGGCACGATTTTGAACCTGCTCCGGCTGGTTAAGCGCCAGCACGTTCAGCGTGGTGTTGCTCTTCATCAACTCTTCGACGTTATTTTTTAACAGTGGGCCGACGACGATGCTGGCGCCATCTCGCTGCACCTGCGCCAGAATCTGGTCGAGCGGCTGTGAGCTGGTGTCGTAAATTTTCAGCTCAGCGCCGGGGTTGGCGCTGGTGGCCGGAACGTTTGCCTGCGCGGCTGGCTCGGTGGTTTGTGGCGCCGGGGCATCCGTTACTGGCGCAGCCTGAATGTCAATCGACGTAGACGTCTGAGCGGCAGGCGCAGGGGTTGAGGCCGGTTGCGTTGTCGGCGCCGTCACCGGGTTCTGCATCGTGCCCTGAGCCGGGGTTTGCGCAGTGGTCAGATCGCTGGTCTCTGCCGCCGAAGGGCTAACAACATCATTCACGTTTGCCGCCTGGGCTGCCTGCTCAGGCACGGCGGCACCCGACATGGCGGTGGTACCGTTTTTCGCCGCTTCAAAACCTTGCTGGATGGTGCGGCTAAATACCGCCGCCTGGCCGTTTAACGGCAGAAGCAGGGCGATTTTGCTGGTGGAGGCAGGCTTAAAGCTCTGCACGCTCACCAACTGAGATGGCAACATTTTCGCGCCAGGGTTTTGCGGATAGCGGGTCTGCCAGTCGGTAATACCGGCTTTCAGCATGTTCGGGTCGCTGCGGTTGTTAAACCACATCAGTTGCAGATCCAGCCAGCCCCGCAGCACATTTTCGTCTGCGTTAATAACCAACGCCCGAGCCTGCTCCTGGGTCATGGAGGAGAGCGCCTGCCATGTAGCATCAATATTTTTTTGCTTGTCTGCGCCGCTTAGCAACGGTTCTTGCGCGATCAGCGCGCGCAGGAGGGTCAGGGAAGGGCGACCCTGTTCAGCGGTAATGCCGGCTTGCCAGAAGCGAGCCTGCTGGTTTTTATCAAGCGCATTGATATCAATGTCGCCGAGGATCTTTTTCGCGGATGCGTAATCTTTCAGCGCGACTTTCAGTTCGGCTGATAACAGCCCCTGCTCGCGGCGCTGGGTGTCGTTAAGATCCTGCGGCAACGGGTTGAACAGGTCAGCCGCCTGCTGGGTTTTACCTTCGTTCAGGAGTGCACGAATGGCGAGTAATTGCCAGTTGGTCTTGGTATCATTTGAGCTCTGCGCCATTTGTCGCAGATAAAAGGCAGAATCAGCCTGAGCGGATCCCTGCATATGGGCGGCGGTTTGGTCGGGTGCCTGGGTGCCACAGCCGGCAAAGATCAGGGCTGCCAGCATGAGAGGCACGCTGTGCGCGGCTTTTGTTCGAAGAAACGTTAAGGGTACCATACTGTATCCAGTGATTTTTTTTACGCAATGCTCAATATTAAATCGGCAATACGGACTAAACAATGAAACAACACGAAACGGCAGAGAATTCTCAAGGCCAGCTTTATATTGTACCTACTCCTATCGGGAATTTGTCTGATATTACCCAACGTGCGCTTACCGTATTGCAAACTGTTGATTTAATTGCCGCAGAAGATACCCGCCACACCGGTTTATTGCTCCAGCACTTTGCGATTAACGCCCGAATGTTCGCCCTGCACGATCACAATGAGCAACAAAAAGCTGACACGCTGGTCGCGAAGCTCAAAGAGGGGCTGAACATTGCCCTGGTCTCCGATGCGGGAACGCCGCTGATTAACGATCCGGGTTACCATCTGGTACGGATCTGTCGTGAAGCGGGTATCCGCGTGGTGCCTTTGCCTGGGCCGTGTGCTGCTATTGCGGCACTGAGCGCCGCTGGCCTGCCCTCAGACCGTTTTTGTTACGAAGGTTTTCTGCCTGCTAAATCCAAAGGCCGTCGCGATGTGCTAAAAGAGCTGGAAGCCGAGCCGCGTACCCTGATTTTTTACGAATCAACTCACCGTTTACTGGAAAGCCTGGACGATATGGTCACCGTCTGGGGGGTGGCCCGCTACGTTGTACTGGCGCGTGAGCTGACCAAAACCTGGGAAACCATTCACGGCGCACCGGTAGGTGAACTGCTGGCATGGGTGAAGGAAGATGAAAACCGCCGCAAGGGCGAGATGGTGCTGATTGTTGAAGGCCACAAAGCCCAGGAGGATGCGCTGCCAGCCGACGCGCTGCGTACGCTGGCGCTGCTGCAGGTCGAGCTGCCGCTGAAGAAAGCGGCCGCGCTAGCGGCGGAGATCCACGGCGTGAAGAAAAATGCGCTGTATAAACATGCGCTGGAGCAGCAGGGAGAGTAAGCCGCTGCGCTATCCGGCCTACACATTTTTAAATGTCGGAAAAGACACGTTCGCAGGTCATAGCCTGACCTGCTACGTAAGCTAAACCGTCACGATCTCGGTACCCGTTTTGCTGAGCTGGTCTTTATCGTGTTTCCCGAGCCCCTCATCCGTAATCACGCAGTCAATTTTCTCCATCGGCAGCACCTGGTTAAACCCGCGACGATTAAACTTGCTGGCATCCAGCACGGCAACCACTTTGTGCGCCGCGGCGGCCATCACGCTGCTAATGGAGTAGCCCTCGTTAAAGGTGGTGATGCCGTTAGTGGCATCTATGCCATCAGCTCCTACAAACATCACATCAGCGCTGATGCCGGCAAGCGAGCGTTCGGCGATGGTGCCGTGCATTGAGTGCGTTTTATGGCGTACCGTACCGCCGCACACCACCAGGGTAATATCTTTATTTTCAGAGAGGGCAAATGCAGCGGGCAAGCTGTTGGTAATGACGGTGATATTGGCTCTCTTTACCAGCGCTTCGGCTATCAGCATGGTGGTACTGCCGCTGTCGAGAATGACAGTCATCCCCTCTTCAATCATGGCTGCTGCAGCCTGAGCGATCCGCTTTTTCGGATCACTCGCCAGCTGATAGCGATCTTCCAGCACCACTTCCTGATTTTCGCTCTCCGCCAGATTGCTACCGGGCCGTGCCGCCCCTCCGTGAAAACGCGTGAGCAGTCCTTTCTCTTCCAGCAGACGCAGATCGGTTCGAATCGTGACTTCAGAAATCCCAAACCGATTCGAAAGGTCCAGCACCATCACGCTGCCCTGCGCGTTGACGAGGTCAACGATTTTGTTCCTTCGCTCAAATGAGTTCATAGTGAATTGCCTGATAATTAACTTTCTCTATTGTAATCGAAGGAATGCGAAAGGTGTAAGGGAATACCCGAAAGTAAATGTGAGCCAGCGCAGGTTGCTGGCCCGAAAGATTAAGCGAAGCGAAGCATGATTTTACCCTGCATCGGCGCGCCATTCAGCGCCTGCACGGCCTGAGCGAAGCTCTCGCTGTCTCCGGTATGGGCAATGAGCGGCTCCAGTTGCAGTTTTTTCTCGCTGAGCAGGCGAGCTGCTGTCGCCCACTCCTGCCCAGGCCAGGGGGCAGAATAATTCATCCAACTACCCAGAAGCGTCAGCTCTTTACGCAAAATTTTGCCAAAGGTTGCTGCCGGTAAATGCAGGTCATGATGCAGCGTGCCTACCAGCGCAACCTGGGCGCGTGGGCCGGCAATATCAATCGCCAGCGAGACGGTCTGTGGCGTGCCGGCCGTCTCCAGCACCAGTTGATCGAACCGGTTGGCGTTGAGCGCATTGTGAATCTCATCAGCGTTCAGGGTGCGGCTATTAAACACGTTGTTCGCGCCTGATTTTGTCGCCAGGGCGAGCCTGTCGTCGTTAATATCAATCGCGGTCACGCTGCTGGCCCCCAACGCCAGAGCACACTGCATTGCCAGCAGGCCG
Organism: unidentified bacterial endosymbiont; assembly: GCF_918797525.1. Taxonomy (NCBI): domain Bacteria; species unidentified bacterial endosymbiont. The sequence goes on from NZ_OU963893.1 coordinate 837,621, forward strand.
ATCGTCCCCGCGCCGACAATAATGACGTTTTTGCCCTCGCAACCCGATGCCAGATGAAATGCGTGCAGCCCTACGGTAATCGGCTCGATAAATGCCCCGTCTTCAATCGTCGTTTCTGCGGGCAGACGGTACAGGTTTGCCCGTTTCACCACAATGTATTCTGCGTTGCCACCTTCACGGCGCGAGCCGACAAACTGGTACTGCTTACATAACGAGTAATAGCCTTTGTGACACTCCGGGCAAGTAAAGCAGGGCAGTAGCGGAACGCAGGCCACCGGGGCGCCTGGACTGAGATCGTTAATCTCTGCTCCGCAGGCTTCGACGTGCCCGCTAAATTCATGGCCCAGAGTAATGGGGTAGTAATGTGCGCCTTTAGCGAAAATACGCGGGATGTCCGAGCCGCATAATCCTGAGCACATAATGCGTACCAGCACCTCATCCCCGGCTTGAATGTGAGGAACCGGGCGATCTTCAACGCGCACGCTCCCCTCAGAGTGAATTACCACTGATTTCATGATTAACTCCAGAAAACGAAGGGGAGCATGGCTCCCCGGTTATTAAGATGCCGTCTGGCTATGCGGGTTAGCGGCGCTTTTCTCTGCCGCTATAAACGCACGGGCGCGTCGCCAGGTAAGCAGCACGCCAGCCAGGTAAATCACCCCGATGACGATGAATCCCACCACGTTTTGCCAGGTAAAAAGTTGGATGAGCAACCAGGTGACAGGCGAGCCACCCTGATCCATCGAGGCCACCAGTCCACCCGCTTTCAATGCACCCGCATTCTGCGCAAGCTGGGTGTGCAGGCCGATGGTCTGCGTGGCTACCCACAGCGTGATGGCCATGATAATGACGCCGGAGATAAGCGTACGGAACAGGTTGCCCTGGTGCACCGCGACAGCCATTGCCACGAAAAAGCCGATGGTGGCAAGGTCGCCGAACGGCAGCACCTGGTTACCCGGTACCAGCACCGCAATCAGGATGGTGAGCGGGATAAAGATCAGGCTGGCAGAGACGACGGAGGTATGGCCCAGCAGCAGCGCGGGATCAAGACCAATCAAAAACGCCTGGCCGCCAAACTTCGCCTGCAGACGTTTACGAGCATGTTTCGCGATCGGGGTCAGGCCGTCCATGATGGGTTTGATCACGCGCGGCATCAGGAGCATCACGGCGGCGGTTTTGACGGCCAGTTGCAACACTGATTTTATCTCGTAGCCTGCCAACATACCGATGAACAGCCCCATCACAAAACCGACGGTGACAGGTTCGCCAAAGGGGCCAAAGCGTTTTTGCACATCGTCGGCGCTAAAATGGATGCGATTCAGACCCGGAATTTTGTCGATAAGCGTATCCACTAATACCGCAATGGGGCCAAGATACGCCGACGAACCATGAGGAATGGCAATCCCCTCCAGACCGAAGAAATCTCGGGTGTCTTTGGCAAACCAGTCGCCGAGTTTGTAGACGAAGGCCGCATGAACCACCACGCCCAAGATACCCAGCCAGTAAGAATCGGTGGCCAAGTGCAGCATGGCTCCGGTAAAGGTCATATGCCAGATGTTCCAGATATCCACGTTCACCACGCGGGTCATGCGGGTGACCAGCATAACAACGTTGACGCCAATGGCCACCGGGATTGCCACCAGCGCGATTTGTGAAGCCCACGTCATGGGAGATGAACCCGGCCAGCCGACATCCACCACGTGCAGGTTAATCTGGAACTGTTCTGCCATTGCTTTGGCTGCCGGACCAATGGAGTCCAGCATCAGAGCAATAACCAGCCCGATCCCAACGAAGCCAATACCGATATGCAGGCCAGATTTGAAACAGTCGCCCAGCTTCATCCCCAGCAGCTTCGAGAAGATGATGATGACGATGGGTAGCATTACGGTGGGGCCAAGATCGAGGATATACCGCATGATTTCGGTAAACATTGCCTTACCCCTCGAGGATAGTCAGGATTTTTTGCTGCAGCGCTTCGATGCCAACGCCCGATACAAACGGCATCCCGTGGACCACGGGTATATCTCCAAAAGATCTGTCGACTTTCGCCGTGGTGCAGATCAAATCCGCACCGTCCATGTAGGTTTCAATTTCGGTCACCCGGCACTGAACCAGATCCAGTTCAATATGGTGGGCTTCGCACAACTCTTTTATCTCTTCGGCGGCCATTGTTGAGGTGGCAACGGCCCCTCCGCAGGCAACGATAACTTTGCGTTTCATAGGGTACTCCTTATTATTATCAGTATGTTATGAGGCCTGAGCACAGGAGGCAGGCTCAAGGATCGTGTTCCGGAAACGATCCGCCAGACGCTCTGCAGGCGTGGCCAGCAGCATCTCCAGCGTGTCCGGGTTTTGCAGCTCACTAAATAGACGGCGCAGCAACTTCATTTGCGCCGCAGGGTTTTCAACAATCAGCGCGATGATGAGGGACGCGGCAACCTCTCCGTCATCATCCGCCTGATGAAAATTCACCGGTTTGTCCGGGCGAATCAGGTAAATAGCAGGGCTTTTGGCATGGACGGCTTCGCAATGCGGGATCGCGACCGCATGGCGTTCAAGGGCGATGCCGGTGGGGTAGTTCATCTCCCTTGCCATAAGGGCTGAAGGATAACTGTTATGTACCACCCCTTTCGCCAGCATCTCTTCACCAATGTGCGCCAGCGCACGCTGGCTGTTTTCAAACGTAATTCCGGTACGGATATAAACGTGACTCATACACTCTCCGGGTATCAGACGTGTTCAGGGGTGCAGCCGAAACGATAGGCGCGTAAGACATCCTGTATTCTGTCGATGATGAGATTTTGGGGTGTTACAGCGATTTCATTCATCGACAGACGTTCGAACTGAACGGGCATAAACTGGCTAATAAGCCCCAGCGGCAGCGTGGTATGGCTCAGGTTTGCGAGCAATTTCTCGACACTCTGGTGGATACGCGGATGCGGCCAGTAGTAGCGAATGCGGTCAGACAGGCTGAAGTGAATATCCACCATGGCCTGACTCCAGGTGGGGCGGTAATACTTATTCCAGTAACCCGGCTCGTTCAGCATGACTTCGTCGATCACCGCCAGCACATGGCTGCGCTGTTCAGGGGCGATAAGTGCTTCCTCCATTTGCGCAAGGGCAAAGATGGCTTCACGCAGGGCAAAAGTGAGAGCTGGGCCAACCTTCAGTATCGCGAAGCTATCGCGAACCAGGGCGCGATAGGCCTGACGCGTTTGGTAATCAGTAGAATGTGCCTCGTAGACCATCGGTGTCTGGCGGATCCAGCCAGAAAGCGCCTCTGCCGCATGCGGTTGATAGTGGACGATTTGCGTATGGTCGAACTCCACGCCCGGTTGCACAACCATTGCAATCACGCGCGACATCGCCTCCTCAAGACCGATTGCGCCAAAGGCGACGCGGTGGGTTTCCAGCGTTTGTAATGCATCTTCCACGCGGGTAATGTGGACGCTATCAATGCTGCTGGCTTCACCGCCCGGGACGGGAACTTCAGTGCCAATGACGTAGGTCAGCGCGGCTCTGTGTTCTTTCGTGGCCGTCTCTTCTGCCGTTTTACACAGCCGCGCAGCGCGTTGCGCCACCACTTCTGGCGCCAGCGGGACGGGGTCGCCGACGCAGGACATCGAGGCATCAAGATGGATTTTGGTAAATCCGGCGGCAACATAGGCTTTGATCAGCTCGACGGCTTTATCCATCGCCGTCTCTGCCGGTTCGTTTTGCCAGCAGTTAGGTCCCAGGTGATCCCCACCCAGAATCAGACGTTGTTGTGGAAACCCCACTTCTTTAGCAATATTCAGCACGAAATCGCGAAAATCAGCGGGTTTCATTCCTGTATAGCCGCCAAACTGATTGACCTGATTTGAAGTGGCTTCAATCAGCACTTTGTTATCGTTATTCAGATCAAACCGCAGGGCGGCTTCGATAACCAGCGGGTGTGCTGAACAGACTGAACAAATACCGAGATGCGCTCCCGCCTTGTGGCGAGCAATAAGATCTTTCACGTTTCCTCCGGGTCAGGACTTCAGGCTTTCGTTTTAGCGTTTACCTTCACAACCGCAATCGGCAATTACCTTGCGTACAACCTGTTTCATGGCGCTTTTTGCCGGCGCCATGTAATGACGCGGGTCGTTGGCATCGGGATGTGAAGCGAGATAGGTTTTCAGTGCATTCGAAAAGGCGATTTTGAGTTCCGTGGCGACGTTGACCTTACAGATACCAAGGCTTATCGCCTTACGGATATCGGCCTTCGATAACCCGGAAGCGCCGTGCAGAACCAGGGGGATATCGACCTGGCTGCGGATTTCTGCCAGCCGTTCAAAATCAAGTTTCGGGGTAACGTTATAAAGACCATGCGCGGTACCGATGGCGATGGCCAGTGAGTCGATGCCCGTTAGCTCAACAAACTCACGCGCTTGCTGCGGATTGGTGTAGAGCGCATCTTTGCTGTCGACAATCAGGTCATCCTCCTGCCCGCCAAGGCGGCCAAGTTCAGCCTCAACGCTGACGTCGTAGCGATGGCAATAATCCGTCACTTTCTTCACCAGGGCGACGTTATCAGCGAAGGCGTGATGCGATCCGTCGATCATCGCTGAGCGGATCCCCGTATGGACTTTTACGGTAATATCGTCGAAATCCTCATGGTGATCGAGATGGATCGCCAGCGGCTGATTGCAGGTTTTTGCCAGATCGCGGGCTATGGCGACCACGTTTCCGGTGCCTGCATAGCTAAACGTGCCGGGCGTTCCTGCCACGATAAGCGGAGAACGCATTTCAGCGGCAGTTTCAACCACCACCTGCAGCGTTTCGAGATTATGGATATTGAATGCCGGAACGGCATAACCCTCGCGCTGAGCTTTAAGCAGCATCGCTTTTGATGAGATGATAAACATCTTTCCTCCGAAACCTTTCGCCTTGTTTATGCGAAAGAATGTATAGGGTTTCGGAATGTTATTTTGTGATTTACTTCTTAAAAATGAAAGAATCGAAAGTTAAGGCAAGGAATCGAAAGTGTAAAAGGTAAAAAAAAGCATGGCCGAGAAGCCATGCTCAATAAGGTTTATTGTTAACTCACGTCACTGGCGCCGGGTTAAACACCGCCAGCTGATTATGTAATCCCCATTGGTCGGAGAAGGTTTTCTTACGGCCGCTCGCCACGTCGAGAATGAAGTGGAACAGCTTCCAGCCTACATCCTCAATGCTCTCTTCGCCGGTGGCGACAGTGCCCGCGTTGATGTCCATTAAGTCATACCAGCGGTTTGCCAGTTCGGTGCGGGTCGCCATTTTTATTACCGGCACCGCCATCAGGCCGTACGGCGTGCCGCGCCCGGTAGTAAAGACCTGCACCGTAATGCCGGATGCCACCTGTTGTGTGCCACAAACGAAATCGCTGGCAGGCGTTGCCGCGTAAATTAGCCCGCGCTGAGTGGGTCGCTGGCCCGCAGAGAGCACTTCGACAATCGCGCTCTGGCCGGATTTGGCAATCGAGCCAAGGGCTTTTTCCACCACGTTCGCCAGGCCGCCTTTTTTGTTACCCGGTGAGGGATTGGCGCTGCGGTCGGTTTGACCCATATCAAGGTAATTATCGTACCAGGCCATCTCTTCAAGCAGGCGTCTACCGACCTCTTCGTTGGCAGCGCGCGGGGTAAGCAGATGAATGGCATCTCGCACCTCGGTCACCTCAGAAAACATCACCGTGGCGCCGCAGCGCACGAACAGGTCGGAGGCATAGCCTACCGCCGGGTTGGCGGTGACGCCGGAAAATGCATCGCTGCCGCCGCACTGAGTACCCACCACCAGCTCGGAGGCCGGGCAGATTTCACGCTGACGGGCGTTCAGTTTGACCAGATGACGTTCTGCCACCTGAAGAATATCCTCGACCATCGATTTAAACCCGACGTGATGTTCATCCTGCAGGCGCACAATGCTGGCATCGTCTACCGCAATGGCTTTAACATCCTCAGTGCCCTGCAGCAAGCGTTCAGGCTGCAGCTTTTCACAGCCCAGGCCAATCACCATGACTTCGCCGCCAAAATTCGGGTTCAGGGCGATGTTGTGGATAGTGCGGATTGGCACCACCGCAGCCGGCGCATTGATCGCTACGCCGCAGCCGTAAAGGTGGTTCAGGCCGACGACGCCATCCACGTTCGGATATTTTGGCAGCAGGTCGCGCTCGATGATTTTGACCGCATAATCCACTACGCCCGCCACGCAGTGTACGCTGGTGGTAATACCGAGCAGATTTTTGGTGCCGACGCTGCCGTCGGCATTGCGATAGCCTTCAAAGGTATAGCCCTTCAGCGGCGGCAACGGTTCAGGAACGCGCGTCGCCAGCGGCAGGGTATTGAGCGGCGGGGCTTTTGGCAGCTCGACCAGCGACTCTTCAATCCAGCTTCCCTGTGGGATCGCGCGTACGGCAAAACCTATTACTTCGCCATAACGTACGATTTCGCCATGCGCCGGGATATCGACCAGCGCAACTTTATGGCCCTGCGGAATATGCTCAATCAATTCCAGCCCGTCCGGGAATCGGGTTCCCGCCTTTAAGCCGTTGTCGTTGACAATTATCGCCACGTTATCCGTATCGTGAACTTTTATATAGAACGCCGTTGGTGACGCTTGTCGAATTTCGATGTCGGCCATTGCTCAGTATTCTCCAGCAAAGTGTCTGATAATTAATGCAGCTCACCAGATGTTTATTTTCTTATTATCGAAATAAAAGGGCTGCTTTCTTAAATAAAGAATGTCAGGACTCAGGAGGTAAGAATGTGATCCAGATCACTCCCTAAAGCGAGAGCTAGCGCTGCCTGGACGGTAATGGTCGATTCTGTGCATCAGCGCCCAGTACATTGTGCATATGCTCAAAATATTGTTGAATCGGGCGGTGATAATTGAGCGTTAGGACAATGTGTAGTCTTTGGGTGATGATTATACTGAATCACGTTTTGATTGCGTCTGGTTAATTACCTGATATATGCCTGCTATCGATAAATAATCAGGAAATACTTTTTCTAAAAATTATAAATATATCGATATGCCCGAGGAAATAAACATGATACTGGATACCACCGTAGAAGCGAAAAAGGGTGTGCCCACCCGATATTTAATTCTACTGATAATATTTATTGTTACGGCCATCAATTACGCTGACCGTGCAACGCTGTCGATTGCCGGGACCGAGGTGGCAAAGGAACTGCAGTTAAGTGCAGTATCAATGGGTTACATCTTCTCCGCCTTCGGCTGGGCCTACCTGCTGATGCAGATCCCCGGCGGTTGGCTGCTCGATAAGTTCGGCTCTAAAAAGGTTTATACCTACAGCCTGTTCTTCTGGTCGTTGTTCACATTCATGCAGGGCTTTGTGGATATCTTTCCGCTGGCCTGGGCGGGCGTATCGATGTTTATCATGCGCTTTATGCTCGGCTTCTCGGAAGCGCCCTCTTTTCCGGCAAATGCCCGTATCGTCGCGGCCTGGTTCCCGACTAAAGAGCGCGGTACGGCCTCAGCCCTCTTTAACGCTGCGCAATACTTTTCGCTGGCGATTTTCTCTCCGCTGCTTGGCTGGCTGACTTTCGCCTGGGGCTGGGAACATGTTTTCACCGTGATGGGCGTAATCGGCTTTGTGCTAACCGCTGTATGGGTGAAGTATATCCATAATCCGACCGATCACCCGCGGATGTCTGGCCAGGAGCTGAAGTTCATCTCCGAAGGCGGCGCCGTGGTGGATATGGACCACAAAAAGCCTGGCACTCAGGCGGCTAACGGCCCGAAACTCCACTACATCAAGCAGTTATTGACCAACCGCATGATGCTGGGCGTCTTTTTTGGGCAATACTTTATCAACACCATCACCTGGTTCTTCCTCACCTGGTTCCCGATTTATCTGGTGCAGGAAAAAGGTATGTCGATTCTGAAGGTGGGCCTGGTGGCGTCCATTCCTGCACTGTGCGGCTTCGCTGGCGGCGTGCTGGGGGGCATATTCTCGGATTACCTGATTAAACAAGGCAAGTCGATCACCCTGGCGCGTAAACTGCCGATTGTGCTCGGTATGCTGCTGGCATCGTCCATCATCCTGTGCAACTACACCAACCACACCGTGCTGGTGGTGGCTCTGATGGCGCTGGCGTTCTTCGGTAAAGGCTTTGGCGCGCTGGGCTGGCCGGTCATTTCAGACACGGCGCCAAAAGAGATTGTCGGCCTGTGCGGCGGTGTGTTTAACGTCTTTGGCAACGTGGCGTCCATCGCGACGCCGCTGGTCATTGGTTATCTGGTCAGTGAACTGCATTCGTTCAACGCGGCACTGGTATTTGTCGGCTGTTCAGCGTTGATGGCGATGTTCTGCTACCTGTTCGTGGTAGGGGACATCAAACGTATGGAATTGCAGAAATAAGCAAAGGTATAAGCGATGAGTAACGATATCTTCCCGAACAAATTCAAAGCCGCCCTTGCGGCGAATCAGATTCAGATTGGCTGTTGGTCTGCGCTGGCAAGCCCTGTCAGCACCGAGGTGCTGGGCCTGGCCGGTTTTGACTGGCTGGTGCTGGACGGCGAGCATGCGCCAAATGATATCAGCACATTTATTCCCCAGTTGATGGCGCTGAAAGGCAGCTACAGCACGCCGGTGGTGCGTGTTCCCACCAACGAACCGGTGATTATCAAGCGTCTGCTGGATATCGGTTTTTACAACTTCCTGATCCCGTTTGTGGAAACGGAAGAAGAAGCCGTACAGGCCGTAGCCTCTACTCGCTATCCGCCAGAGGGTATTCGCGGTGTGTCCGTCTCCCACCGCGCCAACATGTTTGGCACCGTGCCGGACTACTTCGCGCAGTCCAACAAGAACATCACCATTCTGGTGCAGATAGAGAGCCAGCAGGGTGTTGATAACGTCGACGCCATTGCCGCAACCGAAGGCGTAGACGGTATTTTCGTCGGCCCGAGCGATCTGGCTGCCGCCTTTGGCCACCTGGGTAATGCTGGCCACCCGGACGTGCAGCGCGCAATCCAGCATATCTTTGCTCGCGCCAAAGCGCACGGTAAACCGTGCGGCATTCTGGCGCCGATGGAAGCCGATGCCCGCCGCTACCTGGAGTGGGGCGCAACGTTCGTTGCCGTAGGCAGTGACCTTGGCGTATTCCGCGCGGCGACGCAGAGATTAGCGGACGCTTTTAAAAAATAACCATCATTGAGGAAACAGATTATGACGCTGAAAGTAGGTTTTATTGGCCTGGGGATCATGGGTAAACCAATGAGTAAGAACCTCATTAAAGCAGGTTACTCACTGGTGGTTTCAGACCGCAATCCCGAAGCGGTAGCAGAAGTCATTTCTGCCGGTGCCGAAGCGGCATCTACCGCAAAGGCGATTGCCGGGCAGTGCGATGTCGTCATCACCATGCTGCCAAACTCCCCGCACGTGAAAGAGGTGGCGCTGGGTGAGAACGGCATTATCGAGGGCGCGAAACCGGGCCTGGTGGTGATTGATATGAGTTCTATCGCGCCGCTGGCAAGCCGTGAAATCAGCGAGGCGCTGAAAGCGAAAGGCGTTAATATGCTGGACGCACCGGTCAGTGGCGGCGAGCCAAAAGCCATTGACGGCACACTGTCGGTGATGGTGGGCGGCGACAAGGCGATTTTCGACAAATACTACGACCTGATGAAAGCGATGGCGGGCTCCGTGGTGCATACCGGTGAAATCGGTGCAGGTAACGTCACTAAGCTGGCGAACCAGGTGATTGTGGCGCTGAACATCGCCGCCATGTCTGAAGCGCTGACGCTGGCAACCAAAGCGGGCGTTGACCCGGACCTGGTTTACCAGGCCATTCGTGGTGGTCTGGCGGGCAGCACCGTACTGGATGCCAAAGCGCCGATGGTGATGGATCGTAACTTCAAGCCGGGTTTCCGTATCGACCTGCACATTAAAGATCTGGCGAACGCGCTCGATACCTCCCACGGCGTGGGCGCACAGCTACCGCTGACCGCCGCAGTAATGGAAATGATGCAGGCGCTGCGTGCGGATGGCCTGGGTACCGCTGACCACAGTGCCATTGCGTGCTACTACGAAAAACTGGCGAAGGTGGAAATCTCTCGCTGATAAAAAACGGGCGCGGGAACGCGCCCGGTATTTTTGCCGAGTGCAGCAACAGGCTACAACTATGAAAATTGTAATCGCGCCAGACTCTTATAAAGAAAGCCTTTCTGCCACCGAGGTAGCTCAGGCGATAGAAAAAGGATTTCGGGAGATTTTCCCCGACGCACTTTATGTTTCTGTTCCTGTTGCTGATGGTGGAGAAGGAACGGTCGAAGCGATGATCGCCGCCACCCAGGGCACGGAACAGCACGCTGTGGTCACCGGCCCGTTGGGTGAAAAAGTGAATGCCTGCTGGGGCATGTCCGGCGATGGCAGCACGGCATTTATTGAGATGGCGGCTGCCAGCGGTCTGGCGCTTGTTCCTCCGGCCCAGCGTAACCCGCTGGTGACGACTTCACGTGGCACGGGAGAGCTGATCCTCAGCGCACTGGACAAAGGCGCGCGCAACATCATCATCGGTATTGGCGGCAGTTCAACCAACGACGGCGGCGCCGGTATGATGCAGGCGCTTGGGGCGAAGCTGACGGATGCGAACGGGACTGAGATAGGTTACGGCGGCGGTAGCCTGATGGCGCTCAACAGCATTGACGTCTCAGGGCTGGATACCCGGCTCGAGGGCTGCACCCTCCGCGTTGCCTGCGATGTGACTAATCCGCTGGTAGGAGATAAAGGGGCGTCCCGGATCTTTGGCCCTCAGAAAGGGGCGACAGAGGGGATGATCCTCCAACTCGACGCCAGCCTCAGCCACTATGCCGACATCATCAAAAAATCCCTGCACATCGACGTGAAGCACGTTCCGGGTGCGGGAGCTGCCGGTGGAATGGGGGCAGCACTCATGGCATTTCTCGGCGCTGAGCTTAAAAGCGGCATTGAGATTGTCACCCAGGCGCTTAACCTCGAAGAGCATATACATGATTGTACTTGGGTGCTGACGGGGGAAGGGCGCATCGACAGCCAGAGCATTCACGGCAAAGTCCCGGTTGGTGTGGCAAACGTTGCCAAAAAATACCACAAGCCGGTGATTGGTATTGCCGGTAGCCTGACCCAGGACGTGGGCGTGGTACACCAGTATGGTATCGACGCGGTGTTCAGCGTGCTGACCACTATTGGCTCGCTGGAGGAGGCTTTTCGCGGGGCCTATGACAACATTTATCGCGCGTCACGGAATATCGCAGCCACTTTGCAGGTGGGGATGCACACCCAAGGGTGACAGCGGCGCGCAAACCCTCTATACTTCGCGCCGAAGCTGACCAGACAGTCGCCGCTTCGTCGTCGTCCCCTTTCGGGGGGAGACGGGCGGAGGGGAGGAAAGTCCGGGCTCCACAGGGCAGGGTGCCAGGTAACGCCTGGGGGGGAAACCCACGACCAGTGCAACAGAGAGCAAACCGCCGATGGCCCACGCAAGTGGGATCAGGTAAGGGTGAAAGGGTGCGGTAAGAGCGCACCGCGCGGCTGGTAACAGTCCGTGGCACGGTAAACTCCACCCGGAGCAAGGCCAAATAGGGGTTCACATGGTACGGCCCGTACTGAACCCGGGTAGGCTGCTTGAGCCAGTGAGCGATTGCTGGCCTAGATGAATGACTGTCCAACGACAGAACCCGGCTTATCGGTCAGCTTCAACTTCTTCTAAAACAATACGTTGGTGTGTCTCAGGTGCTGATGCGCTTAAATGAGATACGCCAACGGTTGTAACTTCAACCTTGCATTTCGGTGACATCTTTTGACGAAAGAGTGTTAAACAAATTAATATTTGTTCACTTTCCAGAAGCGCCGGGCTGTAAAGGCCAGCCCTGGTGGTTGCACAACAATAGCGATAAGCATTGCAAAGCATAAACCGGGCCCCGTCGATATCACATATTCCCTTTCGTTCGTGAAAAGACCCAAATCATCATGATGACACAGCCGTAAAAATCCAAACAACAATCCTGAATCGCTTCCTCCAGTGTGCCAACCTGATGTTCAACAATATTTTTATCTTCTGCAAATAAGACTGAGTAAATCAGAACGTAGCTGAGCATCATCAGTTATTTTCATGTCACTTCGTCCTTTACCTAAAATACAGAGATCAGCCAACATGGATTGCGCTTTCTATCATACTAATCAACGCAAGCGCATTCCAGCCCTAACGCCTTCATCGCTATCGTTAATATTATCTCTTTTTAGGGAGTGTTTAACGGCGAGCGCTAAAGGCAATTTAGTCCCTTCTACATGAATGTTGAGCAGGTTAGCATCGCTCAGGTTAATTTCTTTCAGCTTGATAATTCCATCATCGTTTAATATTCCTTTAATACAGATAGTGTCGGGTTTTAACCCTATTGTGGGCCTGGTGTCTGGGTGCTATGACTAGTCAATAATGACAGATGTAAAAACATGTTGGTTAATGGAGATTCGCCGCCTTTTATCATCGTCAGTTAATGCCGCAGACTCTTCAGGCATCGTTGCGATAAGCGATGGAACCCTACCTGGCTTATGGAGATATTCGCTATGTCATACCCTGTAACAGCCTCAGCAGCGATCCAGCCGGTTTTCGGGCAGTTCCCGTCACTGAGTGACGACAAAGCTACCGAGCTGAGTAGGGCTTTTCGCCTCGGTTTTGATAACTATGGTAATTCTCACTCCGATCTGGCGCTAAGCCGGGCGGTCACCAGCCTTCGGGACACGTTCCCGAAATTATCCCTCTGGGAGCGTATCAAGGATTTTTTCGGGCTAAGCGACACTGCAGATACCCAGCGGGATGCCGCCATCCTGTATGCATACTCAGAACTGACGATGTTAAGGCCGAATAACGGTGATAACGATGCTCTTTCTGAGGCGCTGGCCCGTTTGATGCAGCAGACGTACGGCCTGGAAACCAGAGACATTCGTATGGACGCTCTCGCGACAGAGGCGGTGGTCCGACTACTGGATCGACATCCGCTGCTCGCCAGCTTCATCACGCTGAAGGATGCCGCTCTGACTACCGATCCTTCTGGTGTCATTTGTCTGCGCGGAGAGCTTTTCTTCAAGGACGGGATCGTGCCGGACTTCCTGTCAGGTGTGCGGCTGCCTTTGCTTGCACAAACAGACAGTCCTCGAGCCTCAGAGACCACATGGCTGAATTTTCTGACCTGTCAGGCAAGAAATGCCGACGGCGAAACTCTTGTAACCCTCTTCAGGAATCTGGAGCTGGACACCCAAATGCAATTGTGGCGACAGGCTATGATGCAGGGTTTCCCCGTTGCAGCGCTGTTTGCCCAGGACGGTCTTCTCAACGGCGAGCTGATCGCTCCTCAAGATACGCACGTCTGGAAGGTCAGTAGCTGGGAAACCTTGTGCAAGGTGTATTCTGCACTGACACAGCCTGAACATGCAAAACCCCCCTGCGCCATCGTGATGGACGACTGCACCTTTGAACATCAAATCTCGAAGGGCGAAGAGTTTAATGAGATAGTGAAAGATCTGCCCAGGGGAGGGCTAAGCCATACTGATATCACGGTGAATGGTGTGTTGCTGCCCTCTGCGATGCTGGAGCGTATGGAAAATAGTGTAAGGGCTGTCATAAATGATCAACACAACGCGATGGCCAACGCCGTCGCAAAAATCAGTGAGATCTGGACCGATGAGTTACAGGACGCGCTGAAGTATGACAAGGTCACTGCGACCAAAGTGGCAGCCATCATCAGTTATGCGGCTTTCCAGGGGGGGGGCGGGGAGAGGCTGTTCCGGTTTGCTTGCTAAAACCGGTAAACCGCTTGGCGTAAAGAAAGATCTGCAGAAAAATCACTCCGTAATGCATATTGACCTGCGACAGGACGGCAGCGCCTTCGTTGCACAAGCTGAGTACTGGCAGTTTAACGCGGGAACTCACTCTGGCGCTGGAGGCGTGGTGTTCTGCCTTCCTGCAGGAGAGAAGGAAACCGTCATGCAAAGGGCTGTGGCGTACACCACAGAGCCAATCAGGGTGTCGGGATATGGCATAACTTATCTGGACGGGTCAGCATTTCCGGCGAACCCGTAAATGTTATTTTGGTCGTCCCCTGGACGAGATGCGTCTGGTGAGCCGGGTCTTAAGAGATAAGACTTTTCAAAAAGACCCCAGGCTAATTCATCACAAACTTAGCAACAGCGCCCGCTTAACTATCCTGACATACGCGCCACAGCAGGGCGTGTTTTCGCAGTCAGTATGACGCAAGTCCGTCCCCCCCCTTCTGCTTAGGCATTTTATTCTTTGAGCAAGATCACCTTTAGGAAAATACAGCAAAAAACTAACTTTAAAAGGAAATAATTTCTCCTTTCTGCATAAAACCATACAAAAGTTGTGACTTTTTTCTCTCACGTTCATCGTATGATCTTTTCATACCAATAACTCGCACCTGCAGCCATCTGACTCATTATCGCTGGTGGGCAGAAACAAATAAAAATAATTCTATACCCTACAAATTAAGCGAGTGTATTTATGGATACGTCAACAAACGGCAGTGTGGTTGTGAGTGATTCTCCTGCGGCAAGGCGGGCAGGAATGAGCGAAAGTGAGTGGCGAGAGGCCATTAAATTCGATAGCACCGATACGGGTTGGGTCATCATGAGTATTGGAATGGCTATCGGTGCGGGAATTGTTTTTCTCCCGGTGCAGGTAGGGTTAATGGGGTTATGGGTATTTTTACTCTCATCAATTATTGGTTATCCGGCTATGTACCTCTTTCAACGATTGTTTATTAATACGCTGGCAGAGTCGCCCGAATGTAAAGACTACCCAAGTATCATTAGCGGCTATCTCGGAAAAAACTGGGGAGTATTATTAGGCGCTCTTTATTTCGTAATGCTTGTGATCTGGATGTTTGTCTATGCCACGGCTATTACCAATGACAGTGCTTCGTATTTACATACTTTTGGCATAACGGATGGCCTGCTCTCAGAAAATCCGTTCTATGGTTTATTCCTGATCTGTATTCTGGTGGCCATCTCCTCGCGGGGTGAAAAGCTGCTATTTAAAGTCTCCAGCCTGATGGTACTGACAAAGCTGCTGGTGGTCGCAGCGCTGGGACTGTCGATGATTGGACTTTGGCATCTAGTCAATGCTGGTACGTTGCCCCCAGTAGGACTGCTAATAAAAAATGCCATTATTACGTTGCCCTTTACCCTGACATCAATTCTTTTTATTCAGACATTAAGCCCGATGGTAATTTCCTATCGCTCACGGGAAAAGTCTGTAGATGTTGCGCGGCATAAAGCGCTACGAGCGATGAATATTGCCTTTGGCGTGCTGTTTGTCACGGTCTTCTTCTATGCGGTCTCCTTCACTCTGGCGATGGGGCATGAAGAAGCAGTAAAAGCCTATGAGCAGAATATCTCTGCCCTGGCGATTGCGGCGCAGTTTATCAGCGGTGACGGTGCGGGCTGGGTGAAAATCGTCAGCGTTATCCTGAATATTTTCGCCGTTATGACCGCATTCTTCGGTGTTTATCTTGGCTTTCGTGAGGCCACGCAGGGCATCGTAATGAACATTCTGCGTCGCAAAATGCTGGCAGAGAATATCAATGAACGCGCCGTGCAGCGCGGAATCATGCTATTTGCCATTCTGCTGGCCTGGAGCGCCATTGTGTTAAACGCTCCAGTGCTGAGCTTTACATCCGTTTGCAGCCCAATCTTTGGGGTAGTGGGTTGCCTGATCCCTGCATGGTTGGTCTATAAAGTACCGACTCTGCAGAAATATAGAGGCGCATCTCTGGTGATTATTGTCATCACTGGACTGTTGCTTTGTGTTTCTCCTTTCCTCGCGTTTTCTTGAGGGTAATTAAGGCCGTAACGATGTCTAAGCAAATTAATCCTTTATGGAATCATTTTATTCATGCTGTGCAGGAGGAGGTAAAGCCTGCGCTGGGGTGTACGGAACCTGTCTCGCTGGCACTGGCCTGCGCGATGGCTGCCGGGCAGCTTTCCGGTGAGATAACGCGAATTGAGGCGTGGGTATCGCCGAACCTGATGAAAAACGGACTTGGCGTAACGGTGCCCGGCACCGGCATGGTCGGATTGCCCATCGCGGCGGCGCTCGGCGCGCTCGGTGGAAATGCACAGGCCGGGCTGGAAGTGCTGAAAGACGCGTCGGCTGATGCGCTGGCACGCGCCAAAGCGATGCTCAAAGCGGGACTGGTGCAGGTGAAATTGCAGGAACCTTGCGATGAGATCCTCTATTCACGTGCCTGCGTTTACGCCGGAGAGTCTTCGGCCATGGTGACCATCGCGGGCGGGCATACCCGGGTGGTAGAGGTGGTTTGCCAGGGCGAAACGCGCTTTACGCTTGACGATCGTCAGAGCCAGGCTAAGGACGACCCGCTGGCGGTGCTCTCGAACACGACGCTGTCGCAGATCCTTGAGTTTGTAGAGCAGGTGCCGTTCGACGCGATCCGCTTCATCCTCGATGCGGGGCGTCTGAACGATGCGCTCTCCCGTGAAGGTTTACGTAGTAAGTGGGGGCTGCACATTGGCGCGACGCTTGATAAGCAACGCGCATGTGGATGGGTGGCGAAGGATCTGGGCTCAGACATTGTTATCCGTACCAGTGCGGCCTCTGATGCGCGGATGGGCGGTGCGACGCTGCCAGCTATGAGTAACTCTGGTTCCGGTAATCAAGGGATCACGGCCACTATGCCAATCGTTGTGGTTGCTGAGCACATTCAGGCTGCTGAAGAACGGCTTGCGCGAGCGCTGATGCTCTCGCATCTGTCGGCCATCTATATTCACTACCAGCTCCCACGCCTGTCAGCGTTATGCGCCGCCACCACCGCAGGCATGGGGGCGGCGGCAGGGATGGCGTGGCTGTTGGGCGGAACATACCCGACGATAGCAATGGCCATCGGGAGTATGATAGGCGATGTCAGCGGGATGATCTGCGATGGGGCTTCAAACAGCTGCGCGATGAAAGTCTCAACCAGCGTCGCCAGTGCTTGGAAGGCGGTGATGATGGCGCTGGATGATTCAGCCGTAACGGGTAACGAGGGGATTGTTGCGCACGATGTGGAGCAGTCTATTTCGAACCTTTGCGCGTTAGCGTGTCGCTCAATGCAGGCGACGGACAGGCAAATTATTGAGATTATGGCGAGTAAGGTGTAGTGATCGCCTCTCACCCCGACCCCGGTTGGGAGAAGGTCAGGGTGAGGGGACGGGTTCACATCACACCGGCAAATCAATCAACAGCGCGCGCAGCGGCGTATCGGCCACCAGGGTAATATTCGCTTCATCGCGAATAAACGCCCCGTCACCGCAGGTGAGCGCTTCTTTCTCTTCCGTATGCGTTAACGCATGCACCGTACCGTGTATTGATTGCAGATAGGCGCGCGGGCCATGAAGCTGGAAGCTCGCCTGTCCACCTTTATTCAGGTCGATATGGTGCAGCCATACCTGCTGGCGCAGTTGCAGGCTGCCGTTGCTGCCATCGGGCGTGGCAATCAACTGCTGCTTGTCATCTTTCAGATCGATTTTTTGCACTAGCGGGTTTTCCCGCTCAGAGCAGGCATCCAGCCACAGTTGCATGCGGGTCAGGGTCTTATCCTTGCTGAGGTTATGCTCGCTGTAGCTGATACCAGGCTGCGTGGAAATTAACACCGCTTCGCCTGCCTTTGCCTGAACATGATTGCCCTCGCTATCGCGGTATTCTGCCTCGCCTTCCAGGATCAGGTTCAGGATATCGACTTTCGGGTACGTACGCGGCTGGAAAGCGCTGGCCGGGGCGAGCACTTCCTGGTTCAACACGCGCAATGAGGCGTAACCGAGCAGTTTTGGGTCAAAGTAGTGTCCAAAGGAAAAGGTGTAGCGGGCCTGCAGCCAACCGAAATCGGCTTGTCCGCACTGTTTAGCTGTTCTTGTCGTAATCATAAACGTGACCTCTCTTTACACTAAAACAATGGTAAAGGTATGGACGCTTGATTGTTAGCCAGATATTCTGCCCGGTATGTTCAAATTTCCTGAATGAGAACGAGATGGCTAAAGAGAGAGCATTGACGCTTGAGGCGCTTCGCGTCATGGACGCAATAGACAGACGCGGCAGTTTTGCCGCGGCCGCTGATGAACTGGGGCGCGTTCCATCTGCGCTAAGCTACACCATGCAGAAGCTGGAGGAAGAGCTGGACGTGGTGCTCTTTGACCGCTCAGGTCATCGAACAAAATTCACCAACGTGGGGCGGATGCTGCTGGAGCGCGGTCGCGTCCTGCTGGAGGCGGCAGACAAGCTAACGACCGATGCGGAAGCGCTGGCGCGCGGCTGGGAAACTCATCTGACGCTGGTTACCGAGGCGCTGGTGCCTACCGAGGCGCTGTTCCCGCTGGTGGACAGGCTGGCGGGTAAAGCTAACACCCAATTGTCCATCATCACCGAAGTGCTGGCAGGGGCCTGGGAGCGGCTGGAGACGGGCAGGGCGGATATTGTGATTGCGCCGGACATGCACTTTCGTTCATCTTCAGAAATCAATTCCCGCAAGCTTTACAGCGTGTTAAACGTTTACGTGGCCGCGCCAGACCATCCAATTCACCAGGAGCCGGAACCGCTGTCTGAAGTTACCCGCGTGAAGTATCGCGGCGTCGCGGTTGCAGACACAGCACGTGAACGCCCGGTATTGACGGTGCAGTTGCTGGATAAACAGCCGCGTCTGACGGTGACCTCTCTTGAGGACAAACGTCAGGCTTTGCTGGCGGGGTTAGGGGTCGCGACCATGCCGTATCCATTCGTCGAAAAAGACATTGCCGAAGGGCGGCTGCGGGTCGTCAGCCCGGAGTACACCAGCGAAGTGGACATCATTATGGCATGGCGGCGTGACAGCATGGGCGAAGCCAAATCCTGGTGCCTGCGCGAAATTCCGAAGCTCTTTGCCCACAACAACAAATAAGCGTTCAGGCCCGGTGGTAACACCGGGCTGTGTTTATACGGCGGGCTTGGGGTCGGGACCAAAGCGGTTTTCACCCGGTGTACCGTTCTGACAGTAGAAGACCAACATAATTAACCAGCCGATAATCGGGATCAAGAGCAACAGAAGCCACCATGCTGAACGGTCAGTATCGTGCAGCCGTCGGAACTGTAAGGCCCAGGATGGCAGCAGTATGAAAATGCCATAAATTGAGGTAAGCACACCTTCCCCACCAGCCCGTTCCCAACCGAGTATTTTATCGACGATGCTCAGCACCATAAGGAGAATGAAGTTCACCAGAACAAACATCCAATATTCTTTGCGGCGGGCGCGGCCACCAAATCCAACATAGTTGCGCAGTACTTTCAAATACCAGTCCATTTTTCCTTGCCTCAATAATCAGTCAATCACTTGTTTTCTAAGCGATCGAGATAAGGATAGATGGATATTGTGAATTAAAAAAGGACATCTATTGATGCCCTATATATTTATCCGAAACGGACGTCGCGCCCGTGCGGTTCATCAAGATCCTGCCACGGGCCAATAGAGATAATGCCCGTCGGGTTAATGGTTTTATGGCTGCGGTAGTAGTGGGTGCGAATATGATCGAAATCGACCGTTTCGGCAATGCCCGGCATCTGGTAGATGTCACGCAGGAAACCATGCAGGTTTAGGTAATCGCTGATGCGATGTTTATCGCACTTAAAGTGGGTAACATAGACCGGATCAAAGCGGATAAGCGTAGTCCATAGGCGGATGTCGGCTTCCGTCAGGCGGTCGCCCGTCAGGTAGCGGTGTTGACCGAGGATCTGCTCCAGACGCTCCAGAGAGTCAAATACTTTCCCGACCGCCTCATCGTAAGCGTCCTGGCTGGTGGCAAAACCGGCTTTGTAGACGCCGTTATTAACGTTGTCGTAGATCCAACCGTTCAGCTCATCGATCTTAGCGCGCAGTTCGTCGGGGTAATAATCCCCGGCGCGGGCGCCCTGGGCATCAAACGCGGTGTTGAACATGCGGATGATCTCCGCAGACTCATTGCTGACGATGGTCTGGTTTTTTTTATCCCACAGTACCGGCACCGTAACGCGCCCGGTGTAGTGCGGGTCGGCACGCAGGTAGAGCTGGTAGAGGAAATCGTGGTGATACAGGGCATCACCCGTCGCGGCGGGGAAATCACTGTCAAACGTCCAGCCGTTTTCCAGCATCAGCGGGTTCACTACCGAAACCGGAATCAATGCCTCCAGCCCTTTAAGCTTGCGCACAATCAACGTGCGGTGCGCCCACGGACAGGCGAGTGAAACATAGAGATGGTAACGGTCTTTTTCGGCTGCGAAGCCACTTTCTCCGCTCGGGCCGGCAGCGCCGTCGGCGGTCAGCCAGTTACGGAAGGCCGAAACAGAGCGCCTGAAGCGGCCACCGGTGGATTGGGTGTCATACCAGACATCCTGCCAGATGCCGTCTACGAGTTGTCCCATTTTTTTCTCCTCCGTCAGATAGCAAAAGCGAGGAGACATCTCCTCGCTTTGTAGGTATTCAGTATAGCGTGCTTACCACTTCTTATTCAGCACGCGGTCAATGCTGTACGCGCCAGGGCCGGTGATGGCCAGCAGCAGGAAACCGCCTGCAATGGTCAGGTTTTTCATGAACATCAGGGAGTTCACGCCTTCCGCGAAGTTACTGTGGAAAATGAATGCCGTCAGCAGGGTAAAGCCAGCGGTGAACAATGCGGTAGTACGGGTCAGAAAGCCGAACAGTACCGCCAGACCACCGCCGAATTCAAGCAGAATGGTTAGCGGCAGCAGGAACCCCGGTACACCCATCGCTTCCATATACTGTTGGGTACCTGCATAGCCGGTGATTTTGCCCCAACCTGCGGTGATAAACAGAATTGGCATCAGAATACGCGCAACCAAAACCCCAACATCTTCTAATTTTTTCATTTTACTCTCCAGGAAACCACATCAGCGGCTGAACGATATTTTTGTGCAAATTCGGGTAGATACCGCGTCTTTGCTGTCAATGGAGAGAATCATAAACGTGACGAATAGCAATTGTTAGCAAGGAAAACTGTCAATGTTTATCAAAGATATTGAGTAATGGAGGAGATGCGGGACGAACGAAATGGAGGCCGGGTCATGCGACTCCGCCCCCCGGCACAACAGAGATTACCGTAGCTGCTGCTGGCGCAGCGTGGTTTTCACCAGACGCCAGGCGCTCCAGACGCCAAAGCCGCGTCGGGCCCAGCGGATCAGCATATTAGGATGTCGAATACTCCAGATAGCCATCACGCTGCTACCGACCAACGCCCAGGAGCGCAGGCTCAGGACAGTATTCCAGCCACGATCGAACCGATGAGTTGCATCAATCCAGTCACGACGGCCAGCCGACAAATCCAGCCGTTGCTGTTGAATTTGGCTCAAAAGATAGGCTTTTCGCTTCTGACGCTCGGCAGCGCTGCTCACGGTTTATCGTCCTCCAGCAACGAACGATCGTTAGCCAGCTCCTGTCGCGTATGGCGCAGGAAGGTTGACGTACGTGCCTTATGCAGCGTCCAGATGCCTCCAATTAATGCGCCAACCAACAGAACAACGGTAGTGGCGATCATCGCATTGAGGCGATACTGCGGATCGATGGCCCAGATGATTAACACCATCAGGCTCATCAGACCGAACGCGGCGAAAAGCATGGTCAGACCGAGCATGAGCAGCATCTGGAAAAGGTTGGCTTTCTCCTCTTCCAGTTCAACCACTGCAAGCCGGACGCGCGTTTCGGCAATGCCGACCAGCGTGGTTAACAAACGCTGGCCGATGCCGAGGACGTTATTAGCAGGCCCTTGTGCGTGACGAGGATCTTCCATAATCAGCGACGCGTCAGGAGGATGCCCAGCACGATACCCACTGCGGCACCAATACCTACGCCAGTCCACGGGTTATCACGAACATACTCATCGGCACGGGCAGCGGCCTCGCGAGTCTGTTTCGCCAATGCATCACCGGTTTCACCCAGACGATGACGGCTCTCTTTCAGCGCCTGTTCCGCTTTGCTGCGCAGTTTGCTGACTTCTTCCTTAGATTTATCGGTGGAGGAGCTCAGCACCTCTTCCAGGGTGTCTGCAAGGGATTTCAGTTCAGCGCGCAGATGTTCTGAGGTGGTATCTTTTGACATGATTCTCTCCTGTTGAGATTTCCGTTAACTCAATATTCGCGAGCTTCCAGCGCTTTCAGTTCGTCCTGCGCTTCTTGCAACTTCCTCTCGCGTTTAGCAATTTTATCCGCATCACCTTTCTCTTTCGCTTCCTGCAGATCTTGACGGCGCTCGGCTATCTCGTCTTGCTGTTCGGCAATTTTTTTCTGATGATCGGCTCGCAGCTTGCTGTCCGTACAATTGTCTTTCACTTCACTGAGCGCTTTCTTCAAACCGTCAATACGGTTCTGGTTGTTATGCTTTTCGGCATAACTGATTTCGCGCTGAATTTCCTGCTCTTTCTGCTGACAAAGGGTGTTAGCGAAAGAAGCAGAGCTTAAAGTTAAAAGGGTCAGAGCCAGCGTGATGCGGTATTTCATATTTGAAACCTTCCGTTGTGTTACGGCTTAGCCGTTATCCAAAATAATGCGGAGAACACCTGAAGGTTGCTCCGCATACTTAAGCATAGTAAGTAAACGGGGTAATCACCAAAGGGAGTGAAAAGATTCGGAATCCTGGTAATTATCCAAACCGATGCGACGTATCGCGGAGTAATGACAACCAGGCGGCAGGATGGCTGTTATCTTCCTGCTGCGCAATAATATAGCCATGCGGCAATGTGCGGTCGAGTACCACCTTCGCGGCTGCGCTCTGGGCGCTGGAGTCAAATTTAATAAGCAACACGTCGTCCTGCGGCGTAATGCTCTTAAAGCGAATACCGTTGGCGTCAAGATGATGCCAGACCGAAAAGCCATCAGGGACGCTGACGCCCTGATTCATTGGGCGAATAGCCAGAGTCGACTCCTCGTTACCCAGCGCGGCCCAGGTCATTAGCAGGGCGGCGATGGCCGCCAGCGCAATCATGGCACAGGAGAATCGACGCACTGTGAGGGGGAAGATAACCATTGTTAGCCCCTGGTCCCGTATTTCTTTTTCCACAGCATATAGAGTGACCCCCCCAGACCAATGACCAGCAGCACCACCGGCAGCAGCATCAGGCAGGACATCAGTTGGTCTTCATATTTCATGAACACCGGTGTTTTGCCCAGCACATAGCCCAGCGTGGTCAGGATCAGGACCCACAGCAGACCGCTCACCCAGTTAAAAAACTGAAAGCGGGCGCTGTTCAGCCCCGAAAGGCCCGCTATGGTTGGCAGCAACGTGCGTACAAAGGCGATAAAACGGCCCACTAACAGTGCGGAAAGCCCGTGCTTATGAAAAAGGTGGTGCGCCCGCTGGTGATAATGCGCGGGGAGATGGGATAGCCAGTTTTGAACGATGCGCGTATTGCCCAGCCAGCGTCCCTGGATATAACTCACCCAGCAGCCGAGACTGGCCGCAACGGTTAATAACACCACGGTTTGTGGGAACGCCATCGCCCCTTTAGCGCACAGCACGCCCACCAGAACCAGCAGGCTATCGCCGGGCAAGAAGGCCGCAGGAAGCAACCCGTTCTCAAGGAACAGGATCATAAACAAGACGAAGTAGAGCATACCAATCATGGAAGGATTGGCCAGCGTTTCGAAATCCTGCGCCCAGAGGGCCTGCAGTAGTTGGGTCAAAAGTTCCATTCAGTGTTCCTGGAAATCGGTTAACATCACGCCTGTTATCCGGGTAAAACAGCACGGCGACAGTGCTATGATTTTATTATGGTCGCTCGTTGATACATTAGCGCGTGGCTAACGCTGTTCCCGCTAATTAGCTGGTTAGCAAGCACTAACTTACAAAATAAAGAATTGAATATAATTGTAACAAAGCCCAACGTTCTGCGTCACAGATTTTGCAGGGATGAATGATTTTGGCGTAAGGCGTGGAGGGGAGCGAGGGACTTTACAAAGGCTGACATTATAACTGCTTACCTTCTCCTGCCGCCGGAAGGCGTAACGAAGCGCCTGCCGGAGAGACTTAAAAGGTTATTTTGCCAGACTGGCTGCGGTATCAAGGTGAACCACGGGATTATCGGCAAATAAATAGCGGTCAGCGTTGAATTCGAAGTCGTCACTGGTTTCATTGAACAGCATAAGTTTGGTGTTTTCCAGATGTTGCCACATGGCCAGTTTAGCGGCATGAGGATCTTTACGAATCAGCGCTTTAAGGATTTGGTCATGATCGTCACACCAGTTATCGACGGTACGGGAATCGATATGATCGTGCAATTTCTTCCAGTATGGGTTGTGAACACGCTGAGTCCACATTTTTTCAACGATGGCGGCCAGCGCCGTATTTTGGGTAGCCAGGGCCACCTGCACGTGGAACTGGAGATCCCATTCTGAATCGCGGAAACATTTTTCCTTACGCGCGCTCTCCTGAATTTCCATCAGCTTCATAATGTCCTGCTTGGTCACCTGAGTGGCTGCGAATTCCGCAATATTACTTTCGATAAGCTGGCGAGCCTGGAGCAGTTCAAACGGACCGTAGCTGGCGAATTCCAGACTTTCGTCCGGTGCCGGGGTATGTTTTGCCTGACTGGAGATAACGTGAATTCCGGAGCCTTTACGCACCTCAACATAGCCTTCCACTTCCAGCATGATGATGGCTTCGCGCACCACGGTACGGCTGACGCTTTTTTCATCTGCGATAAAGCGCTCAGCGGGAAGTTTATCACCGACAAGATAAACACCTTGCTCGATGCGATCTTTCAGTTCGGCGGCAAGTTGTTGATATAAACGACGTGGTTCGGTGATTTCCATATGCGCTCCAGGCAGGGTACGGCGGATGATTTGTTATACCACTTTTGCCTGCCAGTCTCCAGATTTTGCCAATAAAAAGCCGCTACAAAGCGGAATAGGGAAGAATGTGTCGGGTAAGTGCTGCGCTTACCCGGCACAACGGTCTTGCTGCTAACTCTGGGTTGCCGGGCCCCCAAGGGACTCGTTTTGTAGCTCATCGGCAGATTTACTTTTCAGCACCGTCCAGATAACCACCGCGCCCAGCAGGTCGAAGATAGCCAGTACGGCAAACAGCGGGCTGAAACCGATGGTATCGGCTAGCGCACCGACGACCAGCGCAAACAGGGTGCTTGCGGTCCAGGCGGCCATACCGGTCAGGCCGTTTGCGGTTGCCACTTCGTTACGGCCAAAGACGTCTGAAGAGAGGGTGATCAGCGCACCGGACAGGGACTGGTGAGCAAAACCACCAATACACAGCAGCGCGATAGCAATATAAGGGCTGGTGAACAGGCCAATCATGCCAGGGCCAATCATCAGCAGCGCACCCATGGTGACCACCATTTTACGCGAGACGATCAGGTTCACGCCAAACCAGCGCTGGAACAGCGGTGGCAGGTAACCGCCAACGATACAACCCAGGTCAGCGAACAACATTGGCATCCAGGCGAACATGGCGATCTCTTTCAGGTTAAAGCCGTAAACTTTAAACATGAACAGCGGGATCCAGGCGTTGAAGGTTCCCCAGGCCGGTTCCGCCAGAAAGCGTGGCAGCGCAATACCCCAGAACTGACGGGTGCCCAGGATCTGCCAGACGGACATTTTTTTGCCGTTGTTGGTCTGATGCTGAGACTCCTGGCCCCCAATGATGTAATCTCGTTCTTCTTCGGACAGTTTTTTCTGGTCACGGGGATGTTTATAGAAAATCAGCCACGCCATGGCCCATGCAAAGCTCAGCACGCCAGAGATAATGAACGCCATCTGCCAGCTGTGCATCACGATAGCCCATACCACCAGCGGCGGCGCAATCATCGCACCGATGGACGAGCCAACGTTAAAGTAACCGACCGCAATAGAACGCTCCTTTGCCGGGAACCACTCGGAGCTGGCTTTCAGGCCGGCAGGGATCATTGCCGCTTCAGCAGCACCCACTGCGCCACGCGCCAGCGCCAGCCCCCCCCAACTCCCTGCCAGCGCGGTTGCGCCGCAGAAAATTGCCCACGCGACGGCGAAGAAGGCATAACCGACTTTAGTACCGAGAATATCGAGAACATAACCTGCAACAGGCTGCATTATTGTATAAGCTGCGGAATAAGCAGCAATAATGTAGGAATATTGCTGTGTGGAGATATGCAACTCTTCCATTAATGTTGGCGCCGCTGCTGCCACGGTATTACGTGTCAGGTAGCCAAGCACGGTGCCTAACGTCACCAGCGCAATCATGTACCAACGTAACCCTTTAATTTTACGCATCTAAAACCTCATCGTTATGTTATTTCCGTGCCGGAACACGGCAACCTCTCAACCGTTGCCGGGAGCGGTTGTGTAACGGGAGGGGCGTAGCCGGGAGAATGTCCCGGAACGGCCCGAACCTTGCCATAAGTAATCGTGCATAAGTCGGTTTCCGTACCGTTAAATCCGATGTTTTACACCGGCAATGCATTCCGTCGGCTTAGTGTTTGCGACGGCGAAAAGATAACTTGTCATACAACTTTAAAAGGTGAGTGACATCACAAAAGCGTGATCCTTTGTAGGGACATTAGATGGCGCCTGCAAAGCCAATGCTGGCGCGGCTTGCGGAAGGGTTTACTCCATTTGGGGTAATTTTTTTGTCGACGTTTATTGATCTAACTCACGAAAAAAACCTCTTCCTCTGGAAATTGGTGTGATAACTTTGCAGCATCTGAACATAAGCTTTCTGACGCACTCGTTACGAGGAAGACGATAATGACACCGTTTATGACCGATGATTTTCTGCTTGATACCGAATTTGCTCGCCGCCTGTACCACGACTACGCAAAAGACCAGCCGATTTTCGACTACCACTGCCACTTACCGCCGCAGCAGGTGGCCGAAAATTACCGTTTTAAAAATCTGTATGACATCTGGCTGAAGGGTGATCACTATAAATGGCGTGCGATGCGCACCAACGGTGTGGCTGAGCGCCTGTGTACCGGGGATGCATCCGACCGGGAAAAATTTGACGCCTGGGCGGCGACTGTACCGCACACCATTGGCAACCCGTTGTACCACTGGACGCACCTCGAACTGCGCCGTCCGTTCGGTATTAGCGGAAAGCTGCTCTCTCCGGCTACCGCAGACGAAATCTGGGATCAATGCAACGAGCTGCTGGCGCAGGATCGCTTCTCTGCGCGCGGCATCATGAAACAAATGAACGTGAAGATGGTTGGCACCACCGACGACCCTATTGATTCACTGGAGCATCACGCGGCGGTGGCGAAAGACACGGCGTTTGATATCAAAGTGCTGCCAAGCTGGCGCCCGGATAAAGCGTTCAACATTGAGCAGGCCACCTTTAACGATTACATGGCGAAGCTGGCAGAAGTCTCGGATACCGATATTCGTCGTTTCACCGATCTGCAAAGCGCGCTGACCAAACGTCTGGATCATTTTGCGGCGCACGGCTGCAAAGTTTCTGACCACGCGCTGGACGTCGTGCTGTTCGCTGAATCTAACGAAACCGAGCTGGACAGCATTCTGGCGCGTCGTCTGTCAGGCGAGTCTCTCAGTGAGCATGAAGTGGCCCAGTTCAAAACGGCGGTACTGGTGTTCCTCGGGGCAGAATATGCGCGTCGCGGCTGGGTGCAGCAGTACCACATTGGTGCGCTGCGCAATAACAACCAGCGTCAGTTTACGCTGCTGGGCGCGGACGTGGGCTTCGACTCCATCAACGACCGTCCGCTGGCGGAAGAACTGTCCAAACTGCTGAGCAAACAGAACGAACAGAACCTGCTGCCAAAAACCATCCTGTATTGCCTGAACCCGCGTGATAACGAAGTGCTGGGCACCATGATCGGCAACTTCCAGGGCGAAGGTATGCCAGGCAAAATGCAGTTCGGTTCCGGCTGGTGGTTCAACGACCAGAAAGACGGTATGGAACGTCAGATGACGCAGTTGGCACAACTGGGTCTGTTAAGCCGCTTCGTAGGCATGCTGACCGACAGCCGCAGCTTCCTCTCCTACACCCGCCACGAATATTTCCGTCGCATTCTGTGCCAGATGATAGGCCGCTGGGTGCAGGCAGGCGAAGCACCGGCGGATATCCAGCTGCTGGGCGACATGGTGAGAAACATCTGCTTTAACAATGCGCGTGATTACTTCGCCATTGAACTGAACTAAGGCCTTTGAGGTTGATATGCACTACATCAAAATCCATTCGCTGGATAACGTTGCCGTAGCGCTGGCGGATCTGATCGAAGGGACGGAAGTCACTTTCGATAATGAGTCGGTCACGTTGCGCCAGGCCATTGGACGTGGACACAAGTTTGCCCTGATCCCGATTGCCAAAGGGGAGAACGTGGTGAAGTATGGCTTGCCCATCGGCCATGCGCTGGCGGATATTGCGCCGGGTGAATACATTCATTCTCACAATACCCGCACCAATCTGAGCGATCTGGACGAGTATAGCTATCAACCCGATTTCCAGGCCGAAGAAGGGCAGGCGCGAGATCGTGACGTTCAGATCTACCGCCGCGCCAATGGCGACGTGGGGATCCGCAATGAGCTGTGGATCCTCCCGACCGTGGGCTGCGTAAACGGGATTGCGCGCCAAATCCAGACGCGTTTCCTGAAAGAAACCAATAATGCTGAAGGCACCGACGGCGTGCATCTTTTCAGCCACACTTACGGCTGCTCTCAGCTTGGCGATGACCACATCAATACCCGTACCATGCTGCAAAACATGGTGCGCCACCCGAATGCGGGCGCGGTGCTGGTGATTGGCCTGGGCTGCGAAAACAATCAGGTTGATGCGTTCCGCGACACCCTGGGCGAGTTCGACGCCGACCGCGTGCACTTTATGGTGTGTCAGCATCAGGACGATGAAGTGGAAGCGGGCCTGGAACAACTGCATCAGCTGTATGAGGTGATGCGCCACGATAAACGCCAGCCGGGCAAACTGAGCGAATTGAAGTTTGGTCTCGAATGCGGCGGCTCGGATGGCTTGTCCGGGATCACCGCCAACCCAATGCTGGGGCGCTTCTCCGATTATATGATAGCCAACGGCGGCACTACCGTGCTCACCGAAGTACCCGAGATGTTCGGCGCAGAGCGTATTCTGATGAGCCACTGCCGCGACGAAGCGACATTTGAAAAGACCGTCACCATGGTGAACGATTTCAAACAGTACTTCATCGCGCACAATCAGCCGATTTATGAGAACCCGTCTCCGGGTAACAAAGCGGGTGGAATTACAACGCTTGAAGAGAAGTCTCTCGGCTGCACCCAGAAAGCGGGAGCCAGCCAGGTGGTCGACGTCTTGCGTTACGGCGAGCGCCTCAAAACACACGGTCTTAACCTGCTCAGCGCACCGGGCAACGATGCGGTTGCAACCAGCGCGCTGGCCGGTTCCGGTTGCCATATGGTGCTGTTCAGTACCGGTCGCGGCACACCTTACGGCGGTTTTGTGCCTACGGTGAAAATTGCCACCAACAGCGAACTGGCGGCAAAGAAAAAACACTGGATTGACTTCGATGCGGGGCAACTGATCCACGGTAAAGCGATGCCGGAGCTGCTGTCTGAGTTTGTGGACACCATTGTTGAATTTGCTAACGGCAAACAAACCTGCAACGAGAAGAACGATTTCCGCGAGCTGGCTATCTTTAAGAGCGGCGTAACGCTGTAAAACCGGATGCCCTCGCCCGGCAGGGAGAGGGACATAAACTCAAAACGGCAACGCGGGTTGCCGTTTGGCTATTTCCTCGCTAAACGCGCATCTTCAGCCTGACACACCGCTGCAGTAAACATCACGTCGGTAGAGGAGTTGATGGCGGTTTCACACGAGTCCTGCAGCACGCCGATGATAAAGCCAACGGCAACTACCTGCATGGCAATGTCGTTCGGAATACCAAACATATTGCAGGCCAGTGGGATCAGCAGCAGCGAACCACCGGCAACGCCAGATGCGCCACAGGCACAAAGTGACGCCACCACGCTTAACAGCAGTGCCGTGGGAAGATCCACCGGAATACCCAGCGTATTCACCGCCGCCAGCGTCAGCACCGTGATGGTAATTGCGGCTCCTGCCATATTGACGGTTGCGCCCAGCGGAATAGATACGGAGTAGGTGTCGCGGTCCAGATTCAGCTTTTCACACAGCGACATGTTAACCGGGATATTTGCCGCCGAGCTGCGGGTAAAGAAGGCGGTGACGCCGCTTTCGCGCAGGCACATCAGCACCAGCGGATACGGATTACGGCGGGTCTTCAGGAAGACCAACAGCGGATTAATCACCAGCGCGACTATCGCCATACAGCCAATCAGAACCAGCAGCAGCTGTGCGTAGCCCCACAGTGCGCCAAAACCGGTAGTCGCAAGCGTGGAAGAGACCAGGCCAAAAATACCAATCGGCGCAAAGCGAATCACCAGCGTGACGATAAAGGTCACGGCATTGGATACATCGTTAATAAGCTGTTTAGTGGTGTCATTACTGTGGCGCAGGGCATAGCCCAGCCCCACGGCCCACACCAGAATGCCGATGTAGTTGGCGTTAATCAGCGCGTGAATAGGGTTAGCAACAATGCTCATCAGCAGATCATGCATCACCTGCACAATACCCGCAGGCGGTGTAATGTCGGTTGCGCCTGTGGTCAGTTGCAGCGTGGAAGGGAAGATAAAGCTCACCACAACGGCGGTCAGGGCGGCAGAGAAGGTCCCCAGCAGGTACATCCACAGGATTGGGCGGATATTGGTCTTTTGCCCTTGCTGGTGGTTGGCGACAGAGGCCATTACCAGGGTCAGCACCAGTATTGGCGCCACGGCTTTCAGGGCGCCCACGAACAGTGTGCCCAGCAGGCCGGTGGCCTCTGCGGCAGGTTTTGAGAGCAGCGCCAGCACGACGCCGAGCACCAGGCCAACCAGTATTTGCTTAACAAGGCTGCCGCGCGACAAACGCGCAAACAGACTCGAGGATGATGTAGTCATGGTATTCCTTAAGTGAAATTGCGTTCCAGCCTGGATGTGCTCTAAGTCACATTTATGTCCGGATGTAAGTCAATGTTTGCCTGGTCGAGTATAGGGAAAGCGCGTGCGGAGGGAAGTGTAAAATACTGGTTTTTACGTATTGCATCATGGTTTTTAACTGCGGAGCAACAAAACTGTGTTCATCCTCTCCCTGTAGGCTGAGGGTTCCCCAGTAATGTTTAAACAGAAGCAATAACATTGTTTCAGAAAGATTGAAGGGATCTGAGCCACCCTGCACCTTTACCGGTCATGTCGTTACAGAGTAGCAAGGAACATAAAGTGAACGGAATGACCGCCTGAGTGGTATGTTTCCCTTACCCCAGCCCTCCGGGTGAGGGCTGGGGTGCGGGTAATTAGTCTGCACCGTACATTACTGCGCCTGCTGTTTCTTATCGTTCTGGCGATTAACCCAGGTATTGATCAGCAGCGTGACGATCAGAATGCCGAATACCACGCCGAGCGAAATGGCGATCGGAATATGGTAGAAGTCGACAATCAGCATCTTGATACCGATAAACACCAGGATCACCGACAGACCGTATTTCAGCATCGAGAAGCGCTCTGCGGCACCCGCCAGCAGGAAGTACATCGCACGCAGGCCGAGGATGGCGAACAGGTTAGACGTCAACACGATGAACGGATCGGTGGTCACGGCGAAGATGGCGGGAATACTGTCGACCGCAAAAATCACGTCGCTCAGCTCCACCAGAATCAGCACCAGCAAGAGCGGAGTCGCAAACAGCAAACCGTTCTTACGTACGAAGAAGTGCTCGCTCTCAATCTTGTCCGTCATGCGCAGATGCCCACGGATCCACTTCACCAGCGGTTTCTCGCCAATACCGGTTTCATCTTCTTTCGCCAGCGCCATCTTAACACCGGTGAACAGCAGGAACGCGCCGAAAACGTACAGTAGCCATTCGAACTGGGTGATAAGCCAACTGCCCGCAAAGATCATAATTGTACGCAGGATAATCGCTCCCAGCACACCATAGACCAGCACGCGGCGCTGCAGCGCCGCAGGGACGGCAAAGTAGCTGAACAGCATCAGCCAGACGAAGACGTTATCCACCGCGAGGGCTTTTTCAATCAGATAGCCGGTGAGGAAGGCAAGCGCCTGAGGGTCGGCAACCGCGCGACCTTCGGTTGATGCAAGATACCACCAGAAGGCGGCGCAGAAGAGCAGGGAGAGCGTGACCCACACCAGAGACCAGGCGGCGGCCTGTTTCATGGACATACCGTGCGCGCCGCGACGACCCTGTAATAACAGGTCCACCGCCAGCATGATAATCACGACAACCGCGAATCCGCCCCACAACATTGGAGTGCCGACAGAATGCATACTATTTTCCTTACACATAAAAAAACAAAAACGGCTAGGGTCAGAAGACGATAGCCGTTAGCTTTTTATGCATAGACCTCGCCTTCCGGCAAGGTCTCACTTACAACCGAAAACAGACACCTTTTCGATTGCCCGGCGACCGGATGCGGTATTACACGCATCGTAATGACGATCCACCGGCAAGGAAGTTACTCCCCTTTGCAGGTAACAAAATATGTCAGACCACGGGTTTCGTCAATAGTCTGCATCTTTTCATTACACAGCTTTACGCGATAACGTGCGCGCCTACGCCGTCTGCCGGGAAGATCACGCCGGTCTGGCGGCGGATCTCCGTTTGCAGCTTCGCCGTGGTGCGGCTTACCGCGAGCCCAGGGTGATTCACTTCGTTGTCTTCTACCAGACGCGCAAAAACCTCTGCCTCATAGAGCATAGTGTTAATATGCTGAGGCTGCGTCAGCTCCTGCGCTTTTCCGCCGCGCGGCACGATGCTCACTTTCTGGCATTCAGAAATCTTCTCGACCACCAGCGAAGCGGATTCACCCTGAATTTCGCTTGGCAGCACAGAGTCACTTACTTTTGAGTGCTGCAGCGTGACGCTAAAATCACCGTAGTCGAGGACCACTACACCGTGCGCATCCACGCCGCTTTCCAGCAGGCTGGCGGTGGCTGTCACGCCGTGCGGCTCGCCCCACAGCGCCACGGCAGAGGCCAGGCAGTAAAAACCGATGTCCATAATCGAGCCGTTAGAAAACGCCGGATTGAAGGTGTTCGGATTCTCGCCGTCAAGATAACGCTGATAGCGCGAAGAGTACTGGCAGTAGTTGATAAAGGCTTTACGTACTTTGCCAATTTTCGGCAGAGATTGCTGCAACAGCAGGAAGTTGGGCAGGCTGGCGGTTTTGAACGCTTCAAACAGCACGACCTGGTTTTCCCGGGCCAGCGCGATTGCGGCTTCCACTTCCTGACTATTCGATGCCAGCGGCTTCTCGCAAATCACATGTTTTTTGTGCCTGAGAAACAGCGTTGTTTGCGGGAAGTGCAGGGCGTTCGGGCTGGCAATATAGACCGCGTCAATGGCGTCGCTTTGCGCCATCTCGTCGAGCGAGGTGAACAGATGTTCAACCAGATAATCGTTCGCGAAGCTCTGCGCTTGCTCAAGGCTGCGGGAAAAGACTGCGGTAAGCTTATATTTGCCGGTTTCGTGGGCGGCGTCGACGAACTGGCGCGTGATCCAGTTCGTACCAATGACTGCGAAACGTATCATAAACGTTTACGTACTCCGTAGCTGGGAACCTTTAGCCACTGTAGCACGGGATTATTGCAAAACCAGTGCGCTACTGCGCATTCCCTTTTAACGATAGATGCGTAAGCCACAGACGGGTATCAAACTCCAGTTGATGGTACTGCGGCTCCATGTGGCAGCACAGGGAGTAGAACGCTTTATCGTGCTCTTTCTCTTTCAGGTGCGCCAGCTCATGAACCACGATCATCCGCAGAAAGGCTTCCGGTGCGTGGCGAAAAACAGTGGCTACGCGGATTTCGGCTTTCGCTTTCAGCTTACCGCCCTGCACGCGGGAGATGGCGGTATGCAGGCCAGGCGCATTTTTCAGCACGTGGATTTTGTTGTCGTACATCACCTTGTTGATCGGCGGTGCGCTTCTCAGATACCGGTTTTTCAGATCCTGCGTATACTGCCAGAGCGCTTTATCGGTGGCGAAGTCGTGGGTGCCCGGATAGCGTTTTTCCAGCACGGCGCCCAGCTTTTGTTCAGCAATTAAGCCGCGCACCTGAGACAATAGGTTCTCCGGGTAACCCTGGAGATAAGTTAGTTGGTTCATCAAAAGCCCAAATTAATGCGAAAACGGGTATACTCACGCACCCTTTTCAGGGATACGCCAAATTTTACCATTCAGGAGGGCCGATGAGCCACTTAGACAACGGTTTCCGTTCACTCAACCTAAAACGTTTTCCGCAAACGGATGACGTTAACCCGCTGATGGCGTGGGAAGCGGCGGATGACTATCTGCTGCAACAGTTGGATGACGCAAAAATCAGCGGCCCGGTTCTGATCCTGAATGACGCTTTTGGCGCGCTGGGTTGTGCGCTGGCGCAACACTCGCCTTACAGCATCGGCGATTCCTACCTAAGCGAGCTGGCGACGCGTGAAAACCTGCGTCACAACGATATCGACGAATCCAGCGTGAAGTTTCTCGACAGCACGGCGGATTACCCGCAGGCCCCGGGCGTGGTGCTGATTAAAGTGCCTAAAACCATGGCGCTGCTGGAGCAACAACTGCGCGCCCTGCGTAAAGTCGTAACGCCACAGACGCGTATTATCGCGGGCGCTAAGGCGCGTGATATTCACACGTCGACCCTGGAGCTGTTCGAGAAAGTGCTCGGCCCGACCACCACCACGCTGGCGTGGAAAAAGGCGCGGCTGATCAACTGTACCTTCAGTGCGCCAGCGCTGGCAGATGCGCCAGAAACGTTGAGCTGGACGCTGGAAGGAACAGACTGGACCATCCATAACCACGCGAACGTATTTTCCCGCACCGGGCTGGATATCGGGGCCCGTTTCTTTATTGAACATCTGCCGGACAATCTGGAAGGCGAAATTGTCGATCTGGGCTGTGGTAACGGGGTGATTGGACTGACGCTGCTGGCGAAGAACCCGCAGGCCAGCGTAGTCTTTAGCGATGAATCGCCAATGGCGGTCGCCTCCAGCCGTCTGAATGTCGAAACTAACCTGCCAGAAGCGCTGGATCGCTGTGAATTTATGATTAACAACGCGCTGTCGGGCGTGGAACCATTCCGCTTCAACGCCGTGCTGTGTAATCCGCCGTTCCACCAGAAGCACGCGCTGACAGATAACGTCGCCTGGGAGATGTTCCACCACGCGCGTCGCTGCCTGAAAATTAACGGCGAGCTGTACATTGTGGCCAACCGCCACCTGGATTACTTCCACAAGCTGAAGAAGATTTTCGGCAACTGCACCACGATTGCCACCAACAGCAAATTCGTGGTGCTGAAAGCCGTCAAGCTGGGGCGCCGTCGCTAAATCATCATTGCTAGCTGGGTGCCCTGGGCAATGGCGCGCCGCGCATCCAGCTCCATCGCCACATCGCACCCGCCTATCAAATGCACTGTTTTACCCGCCTCGCGCAGCGGTTCCGCCAGGTCGCGCTTCGGCTCTTGCCCGGCACATAAAATCACATGATCCACGCGCAGCAGCTGCGGCTCACCGCCGATCGAGACGTGTAGCCCGTCGTCGTCTACCTTCTGGTAACTCACCGCCGGGATCATCTTCACGCCGCGCGAAAGCAGGGTGGCGCGATGGATCCAGCCGGTGGTTTTACCCAGCCCTTCGCCCGGCTTGCTGGCTTTACGCTGCAGCATCACAATCTGACGCGGGCTTTTTGGCAACTGTGGCCCTTCCGGACGCAGGCCGCCGGGCTGGGCCAGACTGGTATCGATACCCCATTCCACACAGAACTCGGCAATGTTCTGGCTGGTCGCTTCACCCGGCTGGCTTAAGTACATGGCAGTATCAAAGCCGATCCCGCCGCAGCCAATGATCGCCACTTTTTCGCCAACCGGCGCTTTGTCGCGCAACACGTCGAGATAGCTTAGCACCTTCGGATGATCGATTCCCTCGATCGCGGGCGTGCGCGGCGCGATCCCGCTGGCGAGGATCACCTCATCGAAGTCTGCCAGCTCAGGCGCATTTACAAACTGGTTAAGCCGCAGAACGACATTCGTTAGCGCGATCATCCGGCGGTAATAGCGCAGGGTTTCATAGAACTCCTCTTTGCCGGGGATCTGTTTAGCGATGTTAAACTGTCCGCCGATCTCCGCGAGCGCATCGAACAGCGTCACGCTGTGTCCGCGCCCGGCGGCGTTCACCGCGAACGCCAGCCCCGCCGGGCCAGCGCCCACCACGGCGAGGCGTTTTTTCTTGATCGTCGGGATCACCGGCATTAAGGTTTCATGGCAGGCGCGGGGGTTAACCAGGCAGGAGGTAACTTTGCCGACGAAGATCTGATCCAGACAGGCCTGGTTACAGCCGATGCAGGTATTGATCTCGTCCGCGCGGCCGCTTTGCGCTTTGGAGAGCAGCTCGGCATCCGCCAGGAATGGACGCGCCATTGACACCATATCGGCATCGCCTCTGGCAATCACATCGTCCGCCACCTGCGGATCGTTAATGCGGTTGGTGGTGACCAGCGGGATCGCCACTTTGCCTTTCAGCTTGCGCGTTACCCAGCTAAACGCGGCGCGCGGGACCGGAGTGGCGATGGTGGGAATGCGTGCTTCGTGCCAGCCAATCCCGGTATTGATAATGGTCGCACCGGCGGCTTCAATCGCCTGCGCCAGCTGCACCGTTTCGTCAAACGTACTGCCTCCTTGCACCAGATCGAGCATCGACAGGCGGAATATAATGATAAAATCTGCTCCTGCACGCTCGCGTACGGCGCGCAGGACTTCTACGGCAAAGCGCATACGGCGGGCATAATCGCCACCCCATTCATCTTCGCGCTGGTTGGTGCGAGCGGCGAGGAACGCGTTAATCAAATAGCCTTCAGAGCCCATCACTTCTACGCCATCGTAGCCCGCCTCACGCGCCAGCGCGGCACAGCGGGCAAAGTCTTCAATCAGCGCCAGGATCTCATCATGGCTCAGCCCATGCGGCGTAAAGCGGTTAATCGGCGCCTGAATGGCCGACGGTGCTACCAGGTTCGGCTGATAGCTGTACCGACCGGTATGCAGGATCTGCAGGGCGATTTTACCGCCTTCATTATGAACGGCGTCGGTCACCATCCGGTGATGCGGGAGCTGCGCTGCATCGTTTAGTACCGCACCGCCCTCCATCGTCACGCCGGAAGGCGCAGGCGCGACGCCGCCGGTGACAATCAGCGCCACCCCGTGGCGTGCGCGCTCGGCGTAAAAGGCCGCCAGGCGCTCAGCCCCGTCCGGACGTTCCTCCAGGCCGGTATGCATCGAACCCATCAACACGCGGTTTTTGAGCGTGGTAAACCCCAGATCGAGGGGAGCGAATAACGACGGGTAGCGGCTCATAGTCTCTTCCAGTGTAAAATTATTGTTATGTGGTCCGATGAGTTACTAATTTAGCCAGCGGAGAGTAAAAGGGAAAAGGGGATTGCGTTGAATGTGATGGGATTCAAATATTATCACAGCATAGCGGTGATGACCGGGGAAAGAATTCGCGCGCTTCGTGCTCGCGGGAAATTACCTCAAAGCCAACTGGCAAGGCGCATGTATATTTCATCGAACAGTGTGCAAAAGTGGGCGCGAGGCAATACCCAGCCAAAAGTCGCAGCGCTTACGATGCTGGAGTTAAACGAGAAAAAAGGTTTAGCTGTTCTTGAATCTTGATAGCGTAAATGAGCCCCTGATTGAGCTCATTTACGCTGAGGATATCACGCCTCTTCCACGCTCACCCGCAGTGCTGCCAACGCGTTGCGCGTTGCTTTCAGCACCTGCTCACACTGCTCGATCGTCAGCGTCAGCGGCGGTTCTATGCGAATGGTTTTCGCATTGTTGAGCGTTCCGGCCACCAGCACCCGCTGGCGGAACATCTCGCTCGCGAAAGTGTAGCCGATGTCGTTATCAACAAATTCAATCGCCATCAGCATCCCTTTCCCGCGCGCCTCCTGCACCAGGTCCGGATATTCACGCCCCAGTTGGCGGAAGCCATCCAGCAGCATGTCGCCCTTTTGCTCCGCCTGCGCAGGCAGATTTTGCTGCAGCAGCACGTTAATGGTCGCCAGAGCCGCCGCACAGGCCAGCGGGTTGCCGCCGAAGGTGGTGGTGTGCAGGAACGGGTTGTCGAACAATACCGAGAACACCTCCTCCGTCGCCACCGTTGCGCCAATCGGCATCACGCCGCCGCCGAGCGCCTTCGCCAGGCACAGGATGTCCGGCTGAACATTCTCGTGCTCGCAGGCGAACATTTTGCCGGTACGGCCCATACCGGTCTGCACTTCATCGAAGATCAGCAGCGCGCCAAACTCATTGCACAGTTGACGTACGGCGGGCAGATAGCCCTGCGGTGGCAGGATCACGCCGCCTTCGCC
Source organism: unidentified bacterial endosymbiont (assembly GCF_918797525.1). NCBI lineage: Bacteria > unidentified bacterial endosymbiont. Next base: position 876,059 of record NZ_OU963893.1, read on the forward strand.
CTGGATAGGTTCCAGGATCACCGCTGCCACGTCGTCGCCGGTTTTACGGCATTCGCCGAGCAGGGTGCGCATCGCGTTGATGTCGCCAAACGGCACGTGGCGAAAGCCCGGCAGCAGCGGCATAAAGGGTTTGCGGAAGGTGGATTTGGCGGTCGCCGACAGCGCACCCAGCGATTTACCGTGGAATGCGCCGCTGGTGGCGACAAAGGTGAACTTCCCGCGCGGCGACTGGTACGCTTTGGCGAGCTTAAGCGCCGCTTCGACCGATTCCGTGCCGCTGTTACTGAAGAAGCTGTATTTCAGTTTACCAGGCGTTAAGGCTGCCAGCGTTTTCGCGAGCATAGCGCGAAGCGGGTCGAGCAGCTCCTGGCTATGGAGAGGTTGTTTCGCAAGTTGATTCTGTACGGCGGAAACCACAACTGGATTACGGTGCCCCACGTTGAAAATACCAAAACCCCCGAGGCAATCGATAAATTCCTGTCCCTGGGTGTCGACAAGCGTGTTCAGACTGCCTGCTTGCCACTCTACGGCTCCGTAATCCCCGCCGGCGGTAACAGATTTGCGATACTCCAGAAAACCAGGGTTCACATGCTCCTTAAAATAATCGATAACCTCTCGGTTAAGCTGTTTCATCTCCTCATGATCGAGCGTTCGCTTCTCAATGAGATTCAGTGCGTGCGCGGTACAGGCAAGAGCCGAGGCGCTGGAAGGTAACCTGTTCAAAATATGCTCCCGGGGATCGCGTATCACATGATACTGATTCAAGTATTGCAGGGATTACGCCACTTCAGCGGACGTAACGAAAATCGGGATAAACGCCAGGTTGAAATTACATTGCGCAATATTTAATCATGCCGGGTCTAACCAAACGGGATCGTCTGTCAGGGGGAGCGGCTGGGTTTTTACGTGGAATAGCGGCAGATGCGCCGGCGTGGTGCGAGAGCTGCATCTTTAGTAAGCGTTAATCGATCGTGCTTTGTGGCTAATTTCGGGGTGAAAGTATTTTAAATCAATTAGCAAAGCGTACTAAACGTGCGGCTTAACTGAAATTTGCGATCCCGATCGAAATTAACGACTAAAGATAAATTGTTTGCCGCCGAAAAACACTAAACCACAAAATGACTATTCGAATAACCTGCAAGGAATGCCCGCTATGTCCTCTCCTTCATATGTCACCCGGAATGAATACCCGCTGGACAATGACACCACCCTAATGTCGACCACCGACCTCAATAGCTATATCACCCACGCCAACGACACCTTTGTACAGGTAAGTGGGTATTCACTCCAGGAGCTGCTGGGGAAGCCGCATAATCTGGTTCGCCATCCTGATATGCCAAAAGCCGCCTTTGCCGATATGTGGTATACGCTGCAAAAGGGCGAACCCTGGAGCGGAATAGTTAAAAATCGCCGTAAAAATGGCGACCACTACTGGGTGCGGGCGAACGCCGTGCCGATGGTGCGTAACGGGCAGGTGACGGGTTATATGTCGATTCGCGCGAAAGCGACGGCAGAGGACATTGCGGCCGTAGAACCGCTGTATAACGCCCTCAACGAGGGGCGTTGTAAAAAACGCATCCATAAGGGGCTGGTGGTAAGGAAAGGCTGGTCCGGAAAGTTACCCGCAATGGCGCTGCGCTGGCGTGTGCGTAGCGTGATGGCGATACTGTTTACAGTAATGGTCGCCGCGCTGGCGGCGACGCAGGCTGGCTGGGTATCGTTCGCCGTCGCGGCGGTGGTGATGCTTGCAGGCACGCTGTTGTTTGAGCAGCAGATTGTTCGCCCGGTCGAAAACGTCGCGCGTCAGGCGCTAAAGGTGGCTACCGGAGAGCGCAATAGCGTGCAGCATCTGAACCGCAGTGACGAGCTGGGCCTCACGCTGCGTGCGGTAGGTCAACTGGGGTTAATGTGCCGCTGGCTCATTCATGACGTCTCAAGCCAGGTGGTGAGCGTGCGCGACGGCAGCGACAGGCTGGCGCAGGGTAACGACGAGCTTAACGATCGCACGCGGCAGACCGTTAGCAATGTACAGCAAACGGTCGCGACCATGAATCAAATGGCGGCATCGGTGCAAAGTAACTCTGAGACCGCCGCCGAAGTGGACAAGTTGTCAGTCGCCGCCAGCAGCGCGGCGACAAAGGGCGGGAATGCGATGCAGACGGTGGTGAAAACCATGAATGATATCGCTGACAGCACTCAGCGGATTGGCTCAATCACCTCGCTTATCAATGATATCGCCTTCCAGACGAATATTCTGGCGCTGAACGCGGCGGTTGAGGCGGCCAGGGCCGGTGAGCAGGGTAAAGGTTTTGCGGTGGTAGCAGGCGAAGTTCGTCATCTTGCCAGCCGGAGCGCCAGTGCGGCGAACGAAATTCGTAAACTGATTGATGCCAGCGCCAGCAAGGTGCAGTCTGGTTCCGATCAGGTTCACGCGGCGGGCCGTACGATGGATGATATCGTCGAGCAGGTGAAAAATGTGACGCAGCTTATCGCCCAGATTAGCCACTCGACGTCCGGGCAGGCAACCGGGCTGGCGGAATTAACTCGCGCGGTGGCGAAGCTGGACGGCATCGCGCAGAAAAACGCCGACCTGGTAGAAGAGAGCGCACGGATTTCCGCGATGGTGAAACACCGTGCCGGACGGCTTGAGGATGCCGTCACTGTGCTCCATTAATCCAGCTGGGAGATCTCCAGCGCCGCGCGGTCGATCGCGCCGACGATCTGCTTAAGCTGCGCGTCGCTGAGCTCTCCCTGATTCACCTTCAGGTCTAACACCGCTTTGAAATTATCCAGCGCTCGTTTCATCTGCGGATTTTTGCGCAACTGGAACCCAACGGAACGAACTTTGATACGCGCCTGGATCTGCTCCAGCTGTTGCTGGTTTTCACGTAGCCACTGTTGTCCGGCGGCGGTCAGCGCAATTTTTTTGCGCCCGCTCTCTTCCCCGGTAATGGAGATATACGTCTGGTCCTGGAGAAAATCGAGGGTGGGATAAATCACCCCCGGGCTTGGGGTGTAGTGACCTTGCGTCAAATTCTCAATCTCTTTGATCAGCTCGTAACCGTGGCTGGCGTTACGGGTCAGGATATCCAGAATCACCAGCCGCAAATCGCCGTGACCAAAAAATCGTGGCCGACGACCACCGCCATCGTGCTCATGTCGCATGTTATCCCCTCACAAAAGATATATCTAAACTATATCTTAGATAGTTTTCGATGCAATCTAAAAATTCTTGCATTCCTTTTTATTAGCAATCATTATCATTTGAAATTAATTTCGATATATCGTATTAACCGAAAAGAAGGCAAAAAAATGACATCAACTCGCTACCCACAACGTGTCCGCAACGAACTGCGTTTTCGCGAGCTAAACGTGCTCCGCGTTGAGCGTGTGAGCGCTGGTTTTCAGCGCATTGTATTAGGCGGTGATGCACTGGAGGGCTTCAGCTCTCACGGTTTCGACGATCACAGCAAACTTTTTTTCCCGGCGGCGGGTACAACCTTTGTGCCGCCAGTGGTTACCGATGAAGGCATCCACTGGGGAGAGGGCGTGCGCCCACAGTCGCGTGATTACACCCCGCTGTACGACCCGGTGAACCACGAACTGGCGCTTGATTTCTTCGTCCATGATGGCGGCGTCGCCAGCAACTGGGCGCTTGAGGCGAAGGTGGGCGACAGGCTAACTATCGGCGGGCCGCGTGGTTCGCTGGTGGTGCCGGAAGATTACGCCTGGCAGCTGTACGTTTGCGATGAGTCCGGCATGCCCGCGCTGCGCCGTCGGTTAGAGGCCATCGCAACGCTGCCGGTTCGCCCGGAAATTCACGCGGTGGTGACGGTAGGGGACGCGTCTTACAAGGACTACCTGGCGCACCTGAGCGGGTTTACTCTCACCTGGGTTGTGGGTCACAGCGAGCAGGCGGTGGCTGACCATCTGGCCGCGCTGAGCGTACCGGCGCAAGATTACTTCATTTGGCTGACCGGAGAAGGGAAGGTGGTGAAAAATCTGAGCCGCCGGTTTGCTACCGACGCCATCGACCCACATCTGGTGCGTGCCAGCGCTTACTGGCACGCTAAATAATCAGGCTGCCGACTTCAGCTGCGCTTCGCTCACCTGAAGTTCGAGCGAGGCGCGGACCTCATTCAGCGCTCTCTCCTGTTGAGCGAAGTAGGCTTCCATATTGTTCAGGGATGAGATCAGCAGCCAGGACTCTTGTTTCTCAAGCTCCGCGAGTTCGTGGACTAAAGCGTCGATTTGTTCGCGCACCTGCGCCATCTTTTTGCGAATGCGCTCCAGATCGTTTAGCCGGTCGCTGGCCATCATTGGCTCAAAGCCCTGCTGCAGGCGCGCCACCAAAGAGCGGATGGCTTTCACATCTCCGCGCTGTTTGGCCTGATTAAGCTGCACCATCATGGTAGTGGCGTCTTCTTTACGTTCGTCTGCCACTAAATCCGGGTGGCAGAGTTTGCTCGCCTGACGCCAGAGGCGCTTCAGCTCGTTTTGATCCGCTTCGCAAAGCGCCTTACTTTTACGCAAACGTATCTCGGCATCGTGATGCTGTTCGCGGTACTTCTCATACTCCTGGTTGGCTTCGTCGCGCGCCTGGCGTGCAGGGTCTTCCGGCGTTAAGCCGCTTTCCAGCTCCAGCGCTTCGGCCAGCAGGTTTGCTATCAGTTGGCTTTGCTGCTGCAGATGCTTGCGCGCCTCGGCGGCGTGCAGGGAATCTGCAGGCAGGGCGCGCCAGCGCTGGGTGAGCGTGACCAGCACCTCGACCGCCTGCGCCATGTAGCGCTGGCAGCGACGGTAATTTACTTCGCGACGACGCGCCTCCGCCCGCTGGCGACGCAGGTTAAGCCCGGCAAGCGTTTTACGCAGGGCGAGGATCTGCTTCCTCAACGGCCCGAGACGGGAAAAATAGAGATCGTTAAACTCATCAAGCTGCTGTACGCGTGCATTACGCCGGTCAATCAGATCCCGCAGACGCTCTTCCAGCGCCTTAAGCTCCAGCTTGCTGGCCGCCAGCTGGGGATCGCGCCACGGGGCGACCGCTCGCTGGCTCTGCAGCCAGGCGGTAATGGCCCTGATGGCGCCGGTGTAATTCTTCTCCTCAAGCGCCACGACAATTGCCTGTAGCTCATCGTCAAACGCTTCATTTTTCAGCCGGATAAGCTGGCTGTGGATGATATCGTCATCTTCCAGTTCGATGGCATTTTTAATGATTTCTAGCCGTTTGATCGGTGTGCTCATGATGCCTTTCGCTTTGGCGCTTAAGTATTTGCGTTAAGGGTCGTGGTTGTTATAGCTACAGGAAATAATACACATGGATGATGATCGGCGCGATGGCGGATTTCTTTAACATCTTATTATTCAGGCAGGCGATCGTTCCCGGTTACAACCGCGAGTGCAAAACCATCCCACCCTTTCGATCCAACCGTTTGTATTGCCGTTGCAGTGAGCCGCGGGTGTTTCGCCAGCACTGAAAGAAATGTGCGAACCCCGGTGACGCTGTCGTCTGTACTGTCGTTTTGCAGGATCTGGCCGCCGCGAACAATATTATCGGCGATGATAAGCGTTCCAGGGCGGGAGAGGCGTAAGGCCCACTCCAGGTAGGCGGGGTTATTTTTTTTATCGGCATCGATAAAAATGAGATCGAACGGACCTTTCAGTAAAGGCAATACGTCGAGCGCCTGACCGGTACGAAGATCAACGCGATCGAGCAGGCCCGCAGCCCGCACATTGTGTAATGCGACCTTCGCGTGCCGTTCGTTGGCTTCTATAGTGGTAATTCGCCCGTCTGGCTGGAGCGAACGAGCCATCCAGATAGTGCTAAATGCGCCCAGCGTGCCTATCTCCAGAATACGTTTGGCCTGCAACAAGGTAATAAAGAAGGCGAGCGTTTTCCCTTGCATCATGGAGACATCATGCTCGGGTAATCCTGCGTCGAAGTTAGCAGCCAGTACCGTGTTAAGCGTGTTATTCACAGGGGAAAAAAGCGTAGAAAGCCAGGCATCAACTGCCGACCATTTTTCTAACTCTGCTGCGGAAGGAGGCGTATTATTCACGTGATATCTTCCTTATCATCTGTTTAATCAGATGTCAGAAGGATAGTTGTGCTCAGGTGGCTTTGCAAACCTGACCGACATTTTGCTCATGCTATACTTCGTCATTATTTTTAAATATAATATATGCAAATGGTAATTCCTTTTTAAGGTTGTGGGTAAGTGGGTATGAAATCAAAATATCAGGATATTATAAATTCATCCGCCCTTCTTTTTAATGTTGAAGGCTATGTCTTACCCAGTATTGACAAAATTTCTGAAGCTGCCGGAATATCAAAAATGACGTTTTATCGCTATTTCAGCGATAAAGAGTCGTTAATTCGCGCTATTCTTGAAGATAAACATCAGAAGTTTATTGCCGAGCTGCTGCTGATAACCGAAAAGGAAAAATCGCCGAAGGATAAGCTATTCGCTATATTCAATTTTTATCACCAGTGGTTTGCACGATCTTATTTTCATGGCTGTATATTTTCCCGTGCTGTTGTAGAATTGGGTAATAGCATGCCTGCGCTCAGTAATATCGTTTTTGATTTTAAAAGCGATCTCCTTGCGGTTGTGCGAAATATATTAAATGACTGCCTGAAGCCAGAGCCGGCTGAACGTGTTGCTTTCATCGTTATTATGCTCATTGATGGCGCCATTTCGGTGAGCCAGACGATGGATAAAGAGGTTCGCGAATACCCTGCGGCCATGACCGCCTGGTCGGCAGCTAAAGCCGTTATTTATTCTGAGGGCGGTGAGTTATAGTCAGCATTGCCGCCATCTTTCGCGCTAAATATCGACATTATGCTAAAACTCAGTTTTTCCCTTCGACTTCATGGCGATCCTCACCGCAAAATACTCATTTTCACACTTTGATACATATATGTAACATTTATGTTGCATGCATGTTGTCGCCTGAGTAAAGTCGAAACCCTGGGACAGTGAGGGGTTAATCATGATAAGCAAAAATGCGTCTTTATCGGTAATTGACAGAGAATTTGCCTTAAAGTCTGAAAATAAATTAGATACATTATTTCTTCAACTGATTGATAGTAATGATATTAACTCGATTCTTGAACTGCGGCCTCAGCTAACGCAGCAGTTAATGCGTCTGGCGTCACAAGCGAGTCTTGCTGCCTTTGAACATCACGATGACGAGGCGCTCCGCCAGGTCCATCAGACGCTTTTCTACGCTTACCACTCTCATCTTGCCGAGCCGCTCTCCTGTTCAAGCCGAAATCAGTACCATCCGGTATTGTTGCAGGTCCGTACTTTCCTGGAGTCGCAGTGGCTATATAGCGAAAAACGCCGCGCCAGAATGCACGCATTGTCGTTATCTGCCCAAAATATTATTGCCGAACTTCACCTGCTGTGGAAAAACCACGCAGTGTCATCGCATGCGTTGTTTGATTTTCTTGAGCATGAGGCCAATAGCCAGCAGCTTTACTATTTTTTCAAAAGCGACAGTGCGTTGAATTTATTGTTCTTCGATCTGGTGGCGATGACCCTGGTGGGCTCTTTCCCTGAAACGCGGGGTGAAATAAGCCAGAATTTATGGGATGAGATTGGCCAGGGTAGTAATGAATTTACGCACGTAAATTTGTATAAAGATTTACTCCATCGTCGCGGTATCGATCTGCCCGACGATCACTATACCCATCTGTATGACTGGCAGGGCCTGGCAGGCTATAACCTGTTTATGATGGGAGGGGTCACACGCTGTCATTACTATAAACTGATTGGCATGATGGCGATGACGGAATTGCTCGACCCGTCGCAATATGAAAAGCTGGTTAACGGCAGCCGTCGTCTTGGCCTGTCGGCGCGAGATGTGCATTACTACAGCGAGCATATCTCTGTCGATGTCGATCACGCTGATGGCTGGCTTAACAACGTTATTGTTCCCGTCGCGCAGCGTTATCCTCAGGCGCTGGAGGAGATCTACTTTGGCGCCCGGTTACGTTTGCAAACCTGTCAGGACTATTACGACAATTTGCTCAAAACGCTAAAGGCGTTGTAACACTCATGCGCCGGGGTCGCCCGGCGCAAGTGTATGTATTATGGCTCCGGCTCGGGTGTCAAAGGGATAGGCGATGAGGCGAGAACCGACTGTAAATACGCGATCTCTTCATCGCTGAAGACGCCCACGCCGCCCAGCAAGAAGGTGCCTGCTGGCGTCATTAGCAGCCTGTAACGCCCCTTTTTCACCTGCTGCAACGGCTGTGGATGGGGATTGATCAGAATGCCGTAAATCGGGATGGCGAACTGCATAGCCAGACCAATGGCCCAGGGTCTGTCGAAAACACCGAAGATCCGCAGCAAAACGTCGGCTTTCTGGCAGGCGCTATCGAGACCTTTTCGTAACCGATTACGCCAGCCAGCCGTGCCCGATGTCCCCCGCGTACGGACCCTTTCCTCAAGCTGAACCAGCTCGTACGGAGGCGACTGGTCGAAGCGGACAAAGGCCGCAATCAGCTTTATGACCTGCTCGCCAAGGCCCGCATTCGTCAGGGCCGTGGCCAGAGCGTTAAGTTGATCCTGGTCGGTGAGCGTCATGCACAGGCAGTAACCATCATAGAGATCCCGCAGCATGCACTCCGGGCGTGTAGCAAGCTCCATGAAAAATACGGTGAGCATCATCGGGGTATCTGGCACGCAGAGCGCAAGCTCCCCGAAGCGTTTTTCAGTGGCATGCGCGCGCAGCGCAAGCCAACTGAGCTGGAGGTTATCATCGACCGCAAACTGACCGATATGCAGCTCAACGCCGCCGTCTTCATTTCCCTCCCGATGGATAAAGCGGGCCAGCCCCTGCCAGCTTTTCAACTCCTTGCGCCATACCAACTGCGTCATAAAGGGCAAATGAAAGCCATTATTGAGCAACTGGGTGGCTATATGGCAGAAGGTAGTGAAATCAGCGACGACCACATCCAGGTCTTTTGCGAACCGATCCATTTTTTCAGGGTAGAGGATCTCATGACCAAAGCCCTTCATTAACATGGCGTTGGCGCTTTGGCTGAAAGGGGCGGCGAGCCGTAGCGCGGCAAGCCAGCTGGAACGCTCAAGCGCGTGGGTGTGCAACATCGTTTGATACTTTTCCGGCAGCGGCGAGGCCTGATACTGCTGGTAGAGCGCCGCGACGTGCGGCAGAATTTTATGCCTAACGGCGCGTTCAAGGCCGTGTTGCCACTGTTCCGCCGTCAAGGCTTGCGCCTGCTCGCCGGCATGCTGAGGATCAAACAAAAAACGGCATAACAGCCGATCGAGGGTAGCGTGCGTAGTTATCATCGCGTGTGTTCCTTCAGGGCCTGTTCGAGGCGCTGCATTCTGCTGGCCTCCAGCGGGACGCTGAGGCGCAACAGGGTGGTAGAGGTATCGGCTTTCTGCCAGAAATGGTGCTGTTTTCCACCAATCCCCAGTCTTCGCAGTGCGGGCTCTTCGCCTGAGGGGAGAAAAATATAGGGCATGGCTTCGCTGGAGGGGATCACCGGCCAGCCGGAAAATAGCCCGAGCGCGGCTTGTTTCTGCTCCTGGATTCGCGCTCGCAGCGCGAGGGTACTGTCTTTAGCCATCAGCAGAGCGTAGGTGATCCGCAGCGTTAATGACGGATTTAACAATGGCGGAATATGTTCCCGGAGTATGTTTCTGAGCGCCGGGGAGGAGAGACAAAATCCCATCCGCAGCCCGCCCAGCCCCCAGGCTTTTGACATGCCGCGCAGTACGATGAGGTTTGGCAGACGGGCCAGCAGATGAACCGCGCTACAGGAGGGTGCAAGGTAGTTGGCATTGGATTCATCAATCAGCAGCCTGATGCCCGCGCTCGCCAGCGCGTCCCCCAGTTCATAAATGCTCTCAAGGGACGTGACTGCGCCCTGCATAAGCGCGGGGCGCTCCAGGAAATAGAGATTGCTATCCAGGCTGCTGGCCTGCCGGACGCTTTCCGCCACCGTCGCGGATGAGATGCGTTCTGCGCGTCGCCCGGAGTGGGTTAACCACCAGGGAAAGTCCGGGTAAACCTCACTGGCGATGGCGACGTGCCGCCCGGCGCTCAGCGCGGGCAACGTGCTCAGCAGTTGAATGACTCCGGCTCCACAGGCCAGCGCAAAATCCTTTTTCTGAATACCAAAATAGTGGGCGATGGCGGGCGCAAGGCGCTGTTCCCCCCAGGGGTCGTCAACGGCGTAATGCCAGGTCGCAGGTAGCAGACCCTCAATTTCCTCCTGCAGGCTGCGCGTAATCAGGCCGTTCAGGGAGGGGGTAATAAAATCCCGCTCATCCTGCGTCCAGGCCAGATTTAACCGCTCGGGCGTATCATCAAGCTTAAGATGGCGGTAGGAATCAATCGCCCGGTTTAACATTGCGCCTCCCATACGGCATAAAAGACGTCGAGTTCGTCCGGCTGGCGTGAGCCGTGTTCATACCGGTAGCCTGGCGGGGCGATAAACCGTTCACCACGCGCAATCAGGAACAGATTGCCCGCGCGGGCAGGCACATCATCCAGTTCTGCGGCGGGAATGACCTCGGCAAACTCTCCCAGGCGGTCGGTCAGGGCATGCTGGAATTCGGTGAGCCTGGTACCGGGAACATAGAACCAGCGCGTCAGCCCGGCCCCCCCCATGGTGGCATCGAACCTTTCGCACAGCAGGGCAATCTGTTGGGCTACCTGCTCGTCGTGAAGAACGGGCACCAGGCCATGATCGGAATGTGCGATGGTATCGTAGCCCCGCTGCGCCAGCCTGACGGCGAGCTCATCTATACCCTGCAGAAATGCCATAACGTAAGCGTCATAGCCCTGCGTATGGATGTAATGATCGACATCGATAAATATCCAGACCAGGCTCGGGGTGGCTGCCCGCCGGAGCGCGCGCTCAATTGTGGTTTCCAGCGCGTTGAGAATGACCCAAACCGGCTGTGGCGGCGAAAGGGTAAAAAAAGCGGTTCGGTCGATAATTTCTGCGCCATCCAGTAATGCGCGCGTCCAGGCTCCTTCAATGGGGAGCAGATCGCCGATCGCGGCTTGCGGGAGATAACCGCAGCGGCGCGCGTCATGGAAAATGTTATCCGTAGGGATTGCCAGCGCTTCCCCCTGATACTGGCAGAGATTGATAAGCGAATCCGGTTGGTGGTTGTGCCTGAACACGACGCCGGGAATACCGTGTTCTTTCACGCCGAGCCCGGTCAGGCTGCTGAGCCAGCCGGTGGTGGAGGTGGTGGGAAAAACCGCCTGCCAGCGTTCAATGACCGGCGTTTGCCACAGGGGGTCAACCCGTTTACCGGGGATGCCATCCAGGGCAAACACAATCTGGTGCGTGTTGCGCGACATGCGCGCCATTATGCGCTCACGAAATTGCCGCTGGCTTACGCGCGACGCTGCTTGTGCTGTCATAGTCGCTCCGTTTCGGTTACCGGCTGCGTGCTTTCTGCCATCTGGGCCAGCAGATCGGTGGCCCAGTTATTGACGGCGCTGAGAATAGCGCTATTGGTGTCGGGACGTGCGGCTGCATTCTGGAAAAAACAGAGCCCTTCAGCCGGTGCCCCCAGAAACGTTAATCGCCTCTCAAAGTGGTTTTGGTCATCGACAGGATGAAAGTCGCGCGTGAGATCCAGGGCGCCGGGGATAAAGCGCGTCCCGTCTGCGCCACGATTTTCCCACAGGCGCGCCAGCCCGGCGGCGAGCAGGGAAGGGTAGAGAGGATTACGTTGCCGACGCGCATCGAAGGGGTGTAAACGGGCGCAGCACAGGTGGTCTACCCGTTGCTGATAGTGCCGACCCGCGAGCCGGTAACCGCGAAGCGGGCCGCAAGCGCGGACGCGGGTTCCGCCAGGGGCGATCGTTACCCGTCCACAGGCAATCAGGCAGCCCAGCTTCTCCATGGCTTCTGTACCTGCGCCATTGGACAGGCGGTTATAGTGGGAGAGCCAGTGGCGGATAAAATCCTGCTGCGAGGCGGGCGTCAGGCCGCCAAAATCGGTGGCTGCCGAGAAGACGGGGCGTAAATCGCGCCAGACACCGTCGCAGGCGGCCTTCAGGGGGTTAGAGAGATTGCCCTGTGCGGCAAAGGCCAGATCGCGCGCCAGTGCGTCGAGTTGTTCCGCTTTGCCAGGCCGTTGCCTGCGCGCGCTGGGGTAAAAAATAGCCTGCCAGTCGAATTGATGGTGATAGATATTTTGGGCGTGACGCCATTTGATCTCCTCCCGGGTGAGCGCGCGCAGGCGCTCAATGGCCTGCTCCGGCGTGACAGATTCATCCGTCAGCGTGCAAACATACGCGGCTGCCGCCTCCTGAACGGCCTGGCCCGAGTGGACGGTGCCCTGACGGGCCAGGCTCAGCGCGTGTGCCATCTGACGAAAATGGTCGCCCCAGAGTGCCATCAGCGTGTCAACATCGTACCGGACGTCCGGGCCCGTATGCGTCAAAAACGCCTGATAATGTGGCGCCAGCGCCGCGCTGACGTTCTGCGCGAACCGCTCGCCGAACAGGGTCCGGTAATAGATCCACGCCATTTCCAGTACGATTAAGGGAAAAACATCCTGCCTGAAATCGAGCTGCCGACAGACGTTACCATCGCGCAGCACGGTCGACCGACCCCGGTGACGCCGCAGGGAAGCGATGGCCTGTTCACTAAAAAAGTGCGGGCGGTGCAGATCGTCGGCGGTTTTTTGATTGCGCGCCCGGGCGGTATAAAGCTGGCCGCTTCGGCTCAGGGCGATAATTTGCACCGGCTCATGGCCGCTGGCTTGATAACGCAAAGGACCCCGCGCCGTGCGAACAAAACGACCTCCCCGTCCCTCCGTCAAATGCAGGCAGATGTCGATGGCGGTGAGGCCCATACCGCTGAGGGCGATGCGGCTACCGGCGTCCACGCTGTCCAGTTGATCCAGCGGATAAGCGTATGACGTATAGGTTAAGCCGCGTTGATAACGCGCTTCAGCCGTTTGCCAGTGGGCGCGGCAAGGGGTATGTCCGGTCACAAAGAGCGCATAGTCGGCGCGCAAACCTGCCGGTAACCCTGGGGTATGCAGCAGAAAAGCAGGGGGATCGCGCGTGACGCGCGTGACCTCTTCTGCATGCGTCGTTACCGTTATGCCGGGCAGGGCTCGCAGGGCGTCGGCGTAAGTATCGAAATAGTCGCGCAGCGCCAGGCCGTGTAAATAGCGATGCGGCATGTCATGGGGCTGTAAATCAAAACGGGCGTCGCCCGTCGCGTAAAAACGCTGACGACACCAGTGATAAAAGTTAAGGCGCAGCGACGCGGGAAGCAGGGCGTTTGCCATGCTGACGGACTCATCGGCGGCAAAGGCGATTTGATCGACCGGGCGGTTCAGATAGCAGCTTTTGCTCTGGCGATCGCTGTGCGCCATCCCTGCGCCAAAACGTCCTGTGTTATCAAAGATGTGAATCGAGAGCTGACGTACGGGCGGGCAGTTAGTCAAGAGCGCCAGCAGACGCTCCAGGGCGTACACTGCGCGCGGACCGCCGCCGACGATTGCCACCACCACGTTATCCATACGCTTACCTTCCGTTACGATTTGGCTTTTTGGTGCCAGTGCAGGCCCTGAATCGTCATTGAATTGGTGTCATTGGCGACATCCAGCAGAGACTGCGCCCACAATCTTAGGCGTTTGCTGTTATCCTGCTTTTTGAAGTTCAGCATAAAGTCCATATCCTGATACCCGGAAAAACGGTCGCCAAAAAAGGCCGGGAAGGAGGAGTAATGCACGGTAATGGCATCCATCCCGGTTTGTCTGGCAATATCCAGGAATTCGGGCTTCATGTAGCCGGCAATGCTCAGGCGTCCGTTGCTTAGCGTCTGGCGCAGGGTTTTAAGCATGCCGATAATCGCCGGATGGTTATGGCGATCGAAACCGCTTCCGCGGCTGGCGCCTACTACCAGGCTACTGAGATCGTTCATGCCGACGAGGAAGTTTTCCAGACCGAGCCGCTGGATATCTTTGGCGTGCCACAGGGCGGCCGGCGTTTCCAGCATGCATGACACTTTATTGGGGAAACTGAAGCGGCGAACATAATCCATGCCAAATTCGATCTCTGACATTTCGCAGATGTAGGGAAACATGATGTGCAGATTTTTATGCTTCCTGGCGAGGGTGGTAACCACGTCAAATTCCAGATCGAAGGTGCGTGGCAATGCCATCGCACGACGCATTCCGCGTAAGCCGATAGTCGGAAACTCTTCTAAAACGTACTCGTCATAGCCTTCCAGCATATTAATTTCATTCGCTGGCGCATCGATAAAGCGGTACCAGACATCTTTATCCGGGAAGGTTCGCAGAATGTTTTCGATATACGTTTCCATGATCTGACGCCCGTCGGCAGCCGTCAGGTATTTTCCGGCGCGGCGAAAAATATACTCACCCCGGAGCAGACCCACGGCCGAGACTTCCTCATAAATACGCGCGTCGGGGAGTTCGCCGCTCAAAGAGACTTCTATTTCCATAACTGGCTCCTGATAAAATACTATTCTGTCAACGTGTGGGCTTGAAGGTGGCGGCGATAGCCTGGGTGATCGCCTGGAAAACCTCCGTCACGGGCTTCTTACCGTCGATTCGCGTCCAGTTTTGTTCCTGGCTCTGTCTGCGCAAAATACGGTGTACTTTGTTCATCTGCTCCAGGAAAAGGGCGTCGCTACAGTCGTGCTGGTTACCGCACTCGTAGGGGGCATGGGTTTCATCGTTTTGCCTGCGCCAGGTGAGGGTGGTGTCCGGATCGACGTCGAGGAATATCGTCAGGTCGGGTTTGGGGAAAATGCTGGTCAGGTTAGTCAACCATTGCTCATCAAGGCCCAGCGCCGTCTCGGTAGCGACATGTTTTTGCCAGCCGCCGTCCAGGATCACAATCTCATTGTCCTGAACCGGCTGGTGGCAAAGCGGGATGGCAAGCAGGTTAAAAATAAACAGCGCCCGGCTGGCTCCGCGCATATCCGGCACGATCTCGTACATCAGGGTGTGGTAGTCGCAGCCAAAATAGCGCGCTTCAGGGATGGCGGCGATGTTGAGCGCATCCCTTTTTGAAAGGGATCGGACGGGCAGAGAATAGTGGGCTTCCAGCCAGGGGATGACCTGACGCAACTGGGTTGATTTACCGCTGCCGTCGCATCCCAACACATTAATTAACATAAAAACCTCAGGCTGATGTTGTCCCGGCGCGGTGCGCCGGGGCCGGGATTAGTGCTGCGTGCGCAGAATGTCCTCTGCCTGCTCGTCCAGGCTGACGCCCTGGGCATCGTTGAGCATTTTTTTGAACTGATGCCGTAACGCCAGCGGGACCAGGCGCTCTACGTAAAAACCGAGCTGTTCATCCAGGTGGTACTCCACCGGGTCCTGTTCTGCCAGCAGGGAGAGCCCGCGAGCCATCTGCTCCGGAAAGCCCGGGTAGCCCGACTGCAGGGTATAAATGACGCTGTAGTACAGGTTGCGTCCCAGTGAGAAGCAGGGATAACGCGCTTCGTAGTTGTCGAGGGAGTATTTAGGGAAACAGCCGTCGATTATCCGTTTTGGACACATCCACAGGGGCATGACCAGCGTCATATCGCCAATTTTGCGTGCGGGACTGGAGGCTGGTTTCAGGCCGGTCGTTACGCGATAGAGATTTTCACACAGCACATCTTCGAGATTCAGGCCGGTGCTGATGTAGGTGGTATTTAACTCGCGCGCATAGCGGGTCAGAGAGAGGCGAATCAGCAACGTGCCGAGAAACTCAAAATCGTCGCCGACAAAATGCCGCTCAAAGCGGTCGATAAGGCTTTCTCCGTCTGACGGGATACCCAGCAGAGATTTCACTTCCGTTTCGTCAAAGACCTTAAGGTCAAGCTGGTATTTTTCACACAACGCTTTGGCGCGCGGCACGCCTTTATCCCAGTCCGGGATCCCCATAATGATGACGGGATGAACGTGCACATAGTCGCGGATCAGGCTCAGACCGTGCAGCATAGCGTTACTGTCACCGCCGCCGCTGACGCCCACCACAAGGTGCGCCCCTTTCGGCAAATTCTCTTTAATGGTATCTGCAACCCGCTGGGCAATAATCGACTGGCACTCTTCCGGCGTCAGTTTTTTCAGATAACTTTGGGCGCTGGCGTCGCTGTTTTGTAAATCCTGATAGATGTATTCCGTTGACTGTTGCTCGTCCTCTGACGCCGGGACGATGCGAAAATTTTCAGGCGAGAATTTAAAAGGATTAA
Source organism: unidentified bacterial endosymbiont (assembly GCF_918797525.1). Taxonomy (NCBI): domain Bacteria; species unidentified bacterial endosymbiont. The sequence continues at coordinate 892,293 of NZ_OU963893.1, forward strand.
CGTTGCGATTGAAGTAAAGCAACAGTTCATCAGCGTTAAACTCAGACATTCTCTTTTCCAGGCCGGAGCAGAGGTGCAGCGTTTCGTCATCTTCATTACGCTGATAAATAGAGACCGCCGACCATGGAACGTTATTGCGGTTGAGGACGTCAATTAAGCGTTCATCTTTATTACTGATAAGCTGCTGGCGTCCGTGTGCCGTGACAACAGAGATGGCAGGTCCCTCTGTATTTAAAGATAACTTTGCTGACATTGCATCACCTCGCATTACCCTGAAGAGTAAGTCGTTATAGGATTATTAGATTATTGGTTAAAGATGTGTGGTTAAAGTAAGGCCACACGGGAATGTGGCCCTGGTTTTTTTACTGTGCGCCGGTTTCGCAGCTGGCACCGCAAATAGTTTCAATTCCGTGTCGGGAAGCCGGAATAAATGCGCGGTTAGCACGCATTGATTCCAGCTCGCTGACGGACAGGTCTGCATACTGCTGGTGCGCGCCGTGTACGATCAGATTTACAGCTTCATTTTTCAGGTTGAAATTATTGCTTGGATTCTGTTTTAAAGCAGTTTTCATTCTCACATCCTCATTTGAAAGTGGAATACCCGTTAAGCTACATATGAGAAACAATCATTAAACATTTACGTAGCAAGGATAGTTATATCCCTGTCGAATACTTTGTCAAGCAGGAATGTTACTGATGGGTATCGCTGTTTTGTCTTTGGTGGTGGCGCGAGAATGGCGGTGTGTTGCCTTTTCTGATGCTGTATCGTTTTTTCAGGTATTTGTGGTGATACTAGTTGGTAACTTTTGTTTGACAATTGTTATCGGTGTGATAAGACTAAACTCCTGTTCATTCTCAAAACCGCGAATGAACGGAACGTAATGCATAAACCTGAATATCTTTTAAGGAGAGTCGTTATGAATACGAAGAAACTGAAAAAAGTACGTCGTGGTAGTGCAGCGTTGTAATCGTTAATAACGCGGATTAGTGGCACAGGGATTTGTGCCATTAATTATTACTAAATCTTATCGTTGTTGCCTTTCATTAGGGGCTGCTGATGATCTATTTACCCTCCGATGTAAAAATACAAGTCCGTGGTCATACATTTTTATTCTGTGTTTTCGAGCAGGTATTCGAAATAAGTTTCGATGATGAAATACAATATATCGCGGCACGACAGTTAGCAGATGCGTTAGTCAATAATGGGCGAGCCGAGCGTGATGAAACCCCTTTTTGTGAATATCTCCTGGAAAACAACCTTGTTTTTGAACATACCGGTGATTTTGCTCCCGTCAGTGAACTGGGGAGCACCGGAAATGCGTTTTATAACCGTTTGTTTAATATCGTCAATAATCAGTGGTTGTTGGAACGAGGTGAAACCCCGCTGGCGCTGGCGCTGCTGGAGCCTGAAAAGCACCGAGTTCTGCTGCTGGGCTGGACGCTGGAATATTTCCACGTTACCCGGCTGGCCATTACCTCGCTGATTGGGATATTGGGGCACAATTTCTCGCCGGCGCTCGCCGCGCTGGCCCGGGATTTTGTCAAAGAAGAGCTGTTCCATGAACGTATCATGGCTAAAGCTTTCCTTGATACGCCCTGGGATGAAGCCCAGGTGTTTGCCTCGCGCCCGCTTCCTTCAACGCAAGCCTATATGGATTTTCTTAAGGACATTGCCTTTCGTCGTCCTCACTCGTTTTTTGCCAGCCTGTTTTTCTATGAAGGTGATGACGAAGATATGCTGATGTTCTCCGAGCGCATTCCCGATATTCCCGGTTTTCGCCGGATACGTGACAGCCATCTGGCGCATGCGCGTATTAATGTTCAGGGCGATCATGCCGATTTTTCACGCCACTACTTCTCGCAAATCTCGTTGCTAACCGACGAACAACAAAACGAAATTCTGGATGATATGGCGTATCTCAATTTCCTGTTTTACGACATGCAGGATGAAATTTATACGTTTTATCGTGATGAACAGGCGGTGGAGGAGCGGCTATGTATCAATCAATGATGTTTCAGATGATAAGCCTTGGCATTGCAATAAACGCCGAGCCACTGGTCGATTTGCGCGGCGTGTGGAAAAGAATGACGCTGCAGGATGGCATCGAAACGCCGCTGAATTTTCAGCAGCGGGCGATTGTCACCCGCGGGCGGATCGCCATGCTCGACGGCGAGGGACGCTTTTTTGCCTTTTTGCACACGGTCTGCCAGTCACTCCCCGACTCGCCCTGGCGGCATGAGGTGAGCGAATTACTCGGACAGGCGGATTTACCGGTGTTTATGGAAGATCGCGCGTTTGTTGCGCACTTTATGAAGGATAGCACCGCGTCATGACCCTGTTGATAATCATTGCCATGCTGAAAGCAGTTGCCGAGAAAATCAGTAACTTTATTTTGCCGTTATGGGCCTTTCAGCAGACTCAGTCCAACGATTTGATGAGCTATGTACGCATGTTTGAATACCTGCCTTTTATGGTATTAGGGTTCATTATTGGCGCGCTGGTGGACAGAGTGGGCAGTCGACGTGGTTTTACGCTAGGAACGCTGGGGCAGACGGCGGTGCTGGTGGTGCTGGCCTGGCACGGCGCGCCATCACCGCACCTGCTTTTCCTGCTGGTGTTCGTCCTGATGGGAATGACCTATTTCGCAAATAACGCGCTCATTGTACAGTCCCGCGCTGCTTTGCCTGATAACCGACTGATCGCTTACAACCGCTATACCAACATGGTGACCAACATCATGGAAAGCGCAGGGCCTGCCATAATCGGCGCCCTGCTGCTGCTGTTGAGTTATACCCAGGCGCTGCATTTTTCCTGGGTGCTGCTGTCTGTCGCCCTGTTGCTAGGGGTTATGACCTTCAGACGTCCACCAGTAAGCGAGAAAAAACCGTTTATCCCCGATGTGATTTACGGCTTTCGTGCCCTCTACCGCCTGCGCAATCTTTGGGTTTTATCGTGGTGGACGGCCTTTGCCAATGCCGTGATTGTCGTCTCTGAAGTGGTGGTGATGTATTGTGCAAAATCGACATTTGCCTTCAGCGATTTTCAGGTTGGAGTACTTTTTGCGATCGGTGGGCTGGGCGCAATCAGCGGCTCATGGTTGTCGGAGTATATCGAGCAACGCGTGGGTGTGATGCGGGTGCTGGCCTACAGTATTCCCCTGATTGGGCTTGCCTATCTTTTCACCAGTCTTCATGTCACCCCTGTTACGCTAGGCGCAATGCTGTTTTGTGAATCTTTCCTTTTCTCACTCTACATCGTCTGCGTTCGAACCTACAGGCTGGTGGTGGCCCCGGCGGGCGATCTCGGCAAAATTAACGGCATCACCGGCAGCATCTTCAAAATGTTTATCCCCATTTCGCTGACGCTGTATGCCCTGTGGGGCAATCAGGTCCCGACAGGCGCGGTGTTGGGGATAATGGGGGCGCTGTTCGTCTCGGGTTCGATAGCATTAGTGGCTTCCAGCGTGCTCAGGATGCAGGAAAAATTGTCGGATAATTACTGACCACGAGGCGAAGCATGACGCAGAAATGGCTTGAGTGGGCGTTGAGTGCAAGTAATGAAACAGAGATGCTCGACGTTATTTATAAGCTTGGCGAGTTCGACCGGTATCAGGCTTCTCAGGGCATTCTGGCCGCGGCGAGGTTTGTCTCCCGGGCAGCAAAAGAGGGCGGGATGGGCGATGTCGTTATTCATCCTTTCACGGCCGATGGCTCCCGCTGCTGGTGGGATTTCCAGGCGCCGATAGCCTGGACGCCGGTAAAGGCGACGCTGTCTCTGCTTCATCCGCCCTGCGTGCTGAACCACCAGAGCGAACCCTATACGTTAGCCACCTATTCCGCAGCGGCGTGCGGACTGTATCCCTTGGTCTTTCTTGATGAGGTTAATGACCTCAGCGGGAAAATTGTCCTTATCCCTGCGGCGCAGTATCAGCCTGCTGGTCTGCTGGCGCGCCTCAAGCAGCGCGGCGCTGTGGGGTTTGTTACCGATGCGTTTGCCCGTTTTGACCCTGACAGCGGCCGTTTTTGGCGTGGGCGTCTGGAGTTGCCGCCCGGCTGCGAACTCTTTGCCTTTAGCGTGCTTCCTCAGGAGCTGCGAAACCTGGCTGACGGCGAAACAGAGGCGCACGTTGAGATCGTGATTGATGATAAGGCGACCATGCCCGTGGTGAGCGCGTCGATCCCCGGTATGCCAGAGGAACGGGAGATCTGGGTAACGGCCCACCTGTGCCATTCGCGCGCCGGCGCGAACGATAATGCATCCGGGGTGAGCGCCTCGCTTGAGGTGGCGAAACTGGCGCAGCGTTGGGTGAAAATGTCCGGGACGCTGCGTTATCCCCTTCGCTTTATCTGGGGGCCTGAATTTCTGGGCGTGGCAGCGATGCAGCATAAAAGACGTCATCTGCCCGGACCGATTGCGGTCATTAACCTGGACATGGTGGGCGAAGATCCAGAACGTTGCGGATCGCCAATGTGCGTTGAGCTTCCCCCGGCCCGGCTAGCCTCTCCGCTGGGGGAGATGGCTAAAACGCTTATGCAGACGGTTTTTGCCCTGACAGCCGGGTATCCCGGCTCCTGGCTGTGCATGCCTTTCCACGGGTTTTCCGATCACGCGCTGTTTATGAACCACAGCGATGCGCAGCGCAACTGCCCGGCGGTACAGCTTTGCCACATCAACGACCGGTTCAACCATACGGCGGCAGATTTGCCGGATAAAGTCTCTGCGACAGAGATGAAGCGCACGGTCGCCGTGACGCTGGCGCTGATTATGCAACTACAGGCGTTGGAACCAGAGCAAATTATGCCTCCCCGCCAGGCGCTTGCTCCTGAGCACGGCGGCGTGACGGGGCGCTGGGCGGGGCCGCTAAATCTCAGGGGGCTTATCCAGCAGTTGCACAACCCACTGCGACAGTCGATTGAGACGTTGATTGCACGGGACAAACGCTACCTGGCGCTTTTGCACCTTTGTGCGATTGGCGCAGACGGACGCCAGCGGGAAGCGCTGGTACGGGAATCAGCTAATACGATAGGGCTGACGCTCTCTGACGAGGCGGCGGTAGCGCTCTTCGCTCTCTTTGAGGCGTCTGCGTATTTTCAGGTCTGCACAGCAGGTCATATTCCGGGGGACGAACCATATGGATCCACAACAGCTCTTTGAATGGTGTATCGCGAAAGAGAATATCGACGTGCCGCCAGCCTGGCGTGCGGGTACGTTACAGTGCGTTATCGACCTTCGTCATGCCGTGGCGCAGATTAGCGCCTGCCGTTTTGATCAGACTGAACCTGCAAACGGCTTTTTCCCTGAGAATATCGTCCACCATTATGAGGCAATCCGTGAGTAAGGCCCTTCATCTTCTTCCCCTGGCCGAGTTGGCGCGGCTGTTGCAGCAGAAGTTACTCACTTCGGTGGCGTTGACGGAGCATTTTCTGCAACGCATTGATCGCTTCAACCCAACCCTGAACGCATTTATACAGGTAGACAGAGACCGGGCTTATCGCGACGCACGCCGCGCCGATGACATACTGGCTAAGGGAACACACGGCAGTCCATTAACAGGCATACCTTACGCGCTAAAGGATATTTTTGACGTTGAAAGCGAGCCAACGACCTGCCATTCGCATTTGATGTTGCAGCATCGTGCCGCGCGAAGCAGTACCGTGGCATCCCGTCTGGCGGCCTCCGGCGCAGTCTATTTGGGCAAACTGGCGACGCATGAGTTTGCGCTGGGGGGCCCCAGTGACGAGCTGCCTTTTCCTCCGGCACGTAACCCCTGGAATACGGCGCATTTTACCGGAGCATCTTCCTCGGGGGCGGGGGCTGCAGTCGCCGCTGGGCTGGTGCCCATCGCCCTCGGTTCAGATACCAGCGGATCCATTCGCGGTCCGGCCTGTTTATGCGGCGTGGTTGGGTTTAAGCCCACCTATGGGGTTGTCTCCCGGGCGGGGGTGTTTCCCCTTTCGTGGACGCTGGATCATTGTGGGCCGTTAACGCGCTTCAGCGATGATACCCGCCGGGTTTTACAGGCGATTGCCGGATATGATCCGGCCGATCCGACGACGGTCACCCGTAAACTGGATTTGTCTCCCCGCGCTGTAACATGGCCCAGCCACCGCATAGCCTGGCCACGGCATCTGTTAACGGATAACCCCCATACCGACCCGGCGTTGATTGCCGCAATGGATCGGGCTGTCGGTTTTCTGACTGAGGCGGGAGCACGGGTCGAAGAGGTGAGATTTAGGGACTTTTCGCTGTTTAACGCGTGTGGTCGCATTATCATGGCTGCAGAGTCTTTTGCTGTCCATCAGCACAACCTGCGCGAACGAGGGGCTGAATATGGTCGCTTCACCTTTCAGCGGATCCTCCCCGGCGCGACAATTTCGGCGGCAGAGTTGCTGGATGCGTTACGCTTACGTACAGCGCTGACGGGCTGGCTGAACGCTGAGTTATTTCCGCGTTACTCCCTGCTGCTCTTTCCCGGCACGCTGCGGGCCGCGCCGCACTTCAATGAATTCTCGCAGGACTGGCCCCCGGCCAGCCATGTGGTGCCGACGCAGACCATCCCCTTTAACGTGACGGGGAATCCTGCTCTGAGCTTGCCGTTGGGGCTGACGGAGGCAGGATTACCCTTGGGTCTGCAGCTTGTTGGCAGACTGTTTGATGACAGCCTCGTGCTGGACGCGGGCGAGGCGATGGAGAAGTGGCTCGCCATGCCCGCGCTGAGCGACGACGTTATGCTGCGCCCGCACAGGGTGGTGCCCGTCACCGGATGAGCAGGTGGTGGTATTAAGCATGGGCGACAATCTGGAAACTGCTTTTGCATTGCCTGCTATTTACTCCAACCAATACGGCTTTACTCATAAGCTTGATGTATCCCTCTGATTGTCTGGGTACAGGGTAAGCCTTTTGCAAGTGACGGGCAAATGCAGTTCGGAACCGGGAAAAACTCCAGCGGTGAGGTTAAAAATCGTTATAAAACAGAAGTTTAATGTATGGTTGATGTCGTAATTTATTGTTTTGAAGGGAATAAATATGAAGACATTATGTTTTTCGCTGTACACAGTACCGGGGCGCATCAGCATTGCAAGATACGCGCTGCGCAATACCCCTCAGGGTACCGGATGTATAAAGTGCTCGCGCCCGGGTCGTGGATTAACTCGGTGAGCAAATCCTGGTTAACGAACTGTACGAACAGGAGATCATGGGCAAACTGGATGCCCGGCAGGTATGGAACGAACTGCACACGCTGGCAAGCGGTCAGGAGCCGGTACTACTGTGTTGGGAGAAACCCGGAGTCTTTTGTCATCGCCAGCGCGTCGTCCGGTGGTTCAGGCGCGAACTCAACATTCTGGTGGAGGAATATGATCCTCGCGCGACCGGGCAGATTGAGTTGCTGTAATGGTAAAATAGAAAACCCGACAAACGGCGGGTTGTTGTTATTCTGCCGGCGGCTGCGGTAGCGGCATCCAGTGTGTTACATCGTATGACGAGTATTGTGTGTTACCACTGATTCTGAGATTTCTGAAACCTTCCATCGGCCAGTATTCAGCAACGCCAACTCCTTTATCGGTTGCCACTAAAAACAGGGCAAATTGGATTTTTGGAGTCGGTTTTTGTTCTTCCATCGCGATCCATTTCATTCTATGCATCCTCTGAGTAAGTAGTTCCGCCAGTTTCTCACAACAGAGATGAAGAAAATTTGATTTGTATGGCTATTGATTAACCACAAAATCCTATGAAACCCGTTTGAAAGTATCCCCGAGGTATCCCCAGAAAAAGAAAAGGGCCAACGCATTTAGCGCCAGCCCTTACGGTGTCTGGTGGCCCCTGCTGGACTTGAACCAGCGACCAAGCGATTATGAGTCGCCTGCTCTAACCACTGAGCTAAGGGGCCGTGACGATGGATTATAAAGTAACTCACCTCAGCAATCCAGCCATTCACAACTGCTTGCTGTTTTTATAAACAACGCATTATCAATCCTTTATACTTCAATAACGAAGTATTGATGGGAGTAAAGATGATCAACGATATTCTAGCCCCGGGCCTGCGGGTGGTGTTTTGCGGTATCAATCCGGGTAAATCCTCGGCGCACACCGGTTTTCATTTCGCTCATCCGGGTAATCGATTCTGGAAGGTGATCCACCAGGCGGGGTTTACCGACAGGTTGCTAAAACCGGAAGAGGAGCAGCATCTGCTGGATACCCGCTGCGGGATCACCATGCTTGTCGAGCGGCCAACGGTCCAGGCAACCGAAGTGAATCTGCATGAACTGCGTACCGGCGGACGGGAGCTGATTAAGAAGATTGAAGACTATCAGCCTGACGCGCTGGCAATCCTCGGTAAACAAGCCTATGAGCAGGCGTTTAGCCAGCGTGGGACGCAGTGGGGCAAGCAGAACATCATGATTGGAACCACGCAGGTGTGGGTGCTGCCAAACCCGAGCGGGTTGAACCGGGCGACGCTGGATAAGCTGGTAGAGGCGTATCGTGAACTCGATGAAGCGCTGATCGTGCGCGGGCTGTAGCTGCCTCCGGCGTCGTTATCAGAATGTAAAATGTGCGCCTGAATCGACCAGCGCATTAGCCTTCTTAAATGTCGATTTGCTAAAAAAAAAAGCTCCACGAAGGGAGCTTTTCATCTGCAGGAGCGATTAGTCGTCCAGGAAGCTACGCAGCACTTCAGAGCGGCTTGGATGGCGCAGCTTACGCAGCGCCTTCGCTTCGATCTGACGGATACGTTCGCGGGTAACATCGAACTGTTTACCCACTTCTTCCAGCGTGTGGTCGGTGTTCATATCGATACCGAAACGCATACGCAGTACTTTAGCTTCACGCGCGGTCAGGCCAGCCAGAACATCGTGCGTTGCGGCACGCAGGCTCTCGGTAGTCGCAGAGTCCAGCGGCAACTCGAGAGTGGTATCCTCGATGAAATCACCCAGATGCGAATCTTCATCATCGCCGATGGGGGTTTCCATGGAGATTGGCTCTTTGGCAATCTTCAGCACTTTACGGATCTTGTCTTCCGGCATCAGCATACGTTCAGCAAGTTCTTCCGGCGTCGGCTCGCGGCCCATCTCCTGCAGCATCTGGCGGGAGATACGGTTGAGCTTGTTGATGGTCTCAATCATATGCACCGGAATACGGATGGTACGCGCCTGGTCTGCGATAGAGCGGGTAATCGCCTGACGGATCCACCAGGTTGCATAGGTGGAGAACTTGTAACCACGACGGTATTCAAACTTATCTACCGCTTTCATCAGACCAATGTTGCCTTCCTGAATCAGATCCAGGAACTGCAGACCACGGTTGGTGTACTTCTTGGCGATAGAGATAACCAGACGTAAGTTCGCTTCAACCATCTCTTTCTTCGCACGGCGGGCTTTCGCTTCACCAATGGACATACGACGGTTGATATCTTTTACCTGCTCGATGGTCAGGCCGGTCTCTTCTTCAATCTGCTGCAGTTTCATCAAACCGCGCTGAACGTCTTCTTTCACGTCATGCAGTTTTTCGGACCATGGCTTGTTCATGGCGATAGCCGCATTGAACCAGGTTTCGCTGGTTTCATTGCCGGTGAAGAGAGTGATGAAGTTCTTCTTCGGCATTTTGCACTGCTCAACGCACAGCTTCATGATGATGCGTTCCTGGGTACGCACGCGGTCCATCATCACGCGCATGCTGTTAACCAGGTAATCGAACTGTTTTGGCACCAGACGGAACTGTTTGAAGACTTCAGACAGTTTCAGGATCTCTTCCTGAGCGGCTGCATGGCTGCGGCCTTTCGCTTTGATGGTGTCGCGTGCCAGTTCGTACTGGATACGCAGTTCGCTAAACTTCTCACGCGCCAGTTCAGGGTCGATGCTGTTGTCATCATCGCTGCTGTCGTCGTCTTCTTCTTCATCTTCGTCTTCGTCGTCATCCATCTCTTCCTGAGACAGCTCAGAACCGACGTGAGTGGCGGTTGGCGCCATATCTTCTTCAGCGTTCGGGTCGACGAAACCGGTGATTAAATCGGACAGGCGAGCTTCTTCAGCCTCAACGCGATCGTACTGCTCCAGCAGATAGGTGATCGCTTCCGGATATTCTGCAACAGAGCACTGAACCTGATTGATCCCGTCTTCGATGCGCTTCGCGATGTCGATTTCGCCTTCGCGGGTCAACAGTTCAACGGTACCCATTTCGCGCATGTACATACGGACCGGGTCAGTGGTACGCCCGATTTCCGATTCCACGCTGGACAGAACCTGTGCAGCGGCTTCTTCTGCATCTTCGTCAGTGTTGTTGGAGTTTTCAGCCAGCAACAGATCATCGGCATCCGGTGCTTCTTCCATCACCTGAATGCCCATGTCATTGATCATTTGGATGATGTCTTCGATTTGATCTGAATCGACGATATCTTCCGGCAGATGGTCATTGACCTCGGCATAGGTCAGATAGCCTTGCTCCTTACCGCGTTGGACAAGAAGTTTCAGCTGTGACTGCGGGTTTTGCTCCATAAGACGGTATCCACACTTAATTCGTTTGATTGGTGTCGACGATGGGGCTGCCAACATTTAAAGCGAGGGCATACTTATATTTTTGCCGCTGCCTCTCAGTGCGGCTGCCGGGGGCTTCCCGATCGTTATTCGGCACTTAAGCCGTTAAATTTTTGTCTTTCTTTTTATTTTTTAGCCAGTTCCTGGTTTAACATCCACAGTTCCCGGCGTTCTTCGCTGCTTAAGCCATGTGTGCGCTCGCGAGCTATCAACTCTTCCTGGCGCAACTCAAGCATCGAATCAAACATATGGTTGAGTGAGTCGGTGAAGGTTTGTTCTGCGATATCCTTATCTGCTATATCGTCCCACATCGACAGTTTTTCAAGGGTCGCGGCCTCTTTTGTGCCACGGTAATGTTCTAAAAGTTGCCCGGTGGTCAGACCTGGTTGTGACAGACACGTGTTGACCAATTCCGAAAATAAGCCAAGTCCGGGCAGCTTGTCGTGGTTCAAACCCGCCAACGACGGCACTTGCGGAGCAAGTTCGGGGTTTTGTACCAGTAACCCTATCAGTATACGCATGGTTGTGCGTTTTAGCAGCGGCGCGGGGCGAACCGCACCGTTTTCAGCCAGTTTTGGCATTAAACGTTCAAGCTGGCTGTCATCCAGAATGCCGAGCTTGTTGCCTAACTCCTGACGCAGATAGATGCGCAGCGTCTCGCCGGGCACCTGGCTGATTAACGGTAGCGCCAGCGTGCTGAGCTGCGCGCGCCCGTCAGGGGTACTCAAATCAACCTGCGGCATCAGGCTGTTAAACAAAAACGTGGAGAGCGGCTGAGCCTGCTCCATCCGCGCTTCGAACGCCGCTTTGCCCTCTTTACGTACCAGCGTATCCGGATCTTCGCCGTCAGGCAGGAACATAAAGCGTAACTGACGCCCGTCAGTCATATACGGCAGTGCGGTTTCCAGCGCCCGCCAGGCGGCATCGCGTCCTGCACGGTCACCGTCGTAACAGCAGATGACGGTATTGGTCACCCTGAACAGCAGCTGAATATGATCGGCGGTGGTGGACGTTCCTAACGACGCAACCGCGTAGTTAATGTCGTATTGCGCCAGCGCAACCACGTCCATATAACCTTCGACGACCAGAAGGCGCGGAGGTTCCGCATTATCTTTCTGCGCCTCAAAAAGACCGTAAAGCTGACGGCCCTTATGGAAAATATCGGTTTCCGGGGAGTTAAGGTACTTCGGTATGGCGTCACCCAGCACGCGGCCACCAAAACCTATTACCCGGCCACGCTTGTCGCGGATCGGGAACATAACCCGTTCGCGGAAGCGGTCGTAGCTTCGTCCCTGGTCATTGGTGACCAGCATGCCTGCATCGATGAGGGATTTACGATCTTCGCTATTGCCGCCAAAACGCTTTAACACGTTGTCCCAGCCGGGCGGGGCGTAACCAATAGCGAAACGCGCAATGACATCATCGCTCAGTCCGCGCGTGTTCAGGTACTGACGCGCAGGCTCAGCCGCAGAGTGCTTAAGAGACTGTTGATAAAACGAATTCAGGCCATCCAGCAGTTGATACAGCGTTTGTCGTTGATGACGCTCTATCAGGCTTGGCCCACTGCCAGCTTCATACGGCACTTCAAGGTTGTGCATCGCGGCCAGCTCTTCGACGGTTTCAACGAACTCGAGCTTGTCGTAGTTCATTAAAAAATCGACGGCATTACCGTGTGCGCCACAGCCGAAGCAATGGTAGAACTGTTTTTCACCATTAACGGTGAAAGAGGGGGTTTTTTCATTATGGAACGGACAGCACGCATGGTAGTTCTTGCCCTGCTTTTTCAGCTTTACCCGCGCGTCGATGAGATCGACGATGTCGGTTCTGGCAAGCAGATCATTGATGAATACGCGTGGGATTCTTCCGGCCATATGCCCCAAAAATTTAAGCGACTTATAAACGAAAACAAGCCGCGCATTCCTTTCGGAAGCACGGCCTTACGACTATTACTCTGTCTGTCAATTGAGAGCGTGCGCCCTCAACAGATTAGTACAGACGAGTACGGCGTGCGTTTTCGCGAGCCAGTTTCTTCGCATGACGTTTCACTGCAGAAGCTTTAGCGCGCTTACGTTCGGTCGTTGGTTTTTCATAAAACTCACGACGACGAACTTCAGCCAGAACACCTGCTTTCTCGCATGAACGTTTGAAGCGACGCAGTGCTACGTCGAACGGCTCGTTTTCACGTACTTTAATTACCGGCATGTAACTCTCACCTTTAATAAATTCGGTTTGCCGCTGGCATCAACGCCAGCTTATTTCAAAATGGTGCGGAATTTTACTGCAAATGCTGCTGCTTTGTAAAGCACCGATGCGATTTTGAAAGGGACTTTAATAAGGGTGAGGAGTATACACGAGCCTTCTTCCTGGGGCGAACAAAGTTTTACATCAACCCGCCCAGGCTCTACACTGCGCGGTATTGAAACGAGGTAAATCAAGTCATGCATGTACTGGGTATTGAAACATCCTGCGATGAAACCGGCATCGCCATTTACGACGATAAAAAAGGGCTTCTGGCCAACCAACTGTATAGTCAGGTGAAATTGCATGCTGACTACGGCGGCGTGGTGCCTGAACTGGCCTCTCGTGACCACGTACGTAAAACGGTTCCCCTGATTCAGGCGGCGTTGAAAGAGGCCGGGTTGAGCGCAACCGATATTGACGCAGTAGCCTATACCGCAGGCCCGGGACTGGTCGGCGCGCTGCTGGTTGGCGCGACCGTTGGCCGTTCACTGGCCTTCGCATGGGATGTTCCGGCGATTCCGGTTCACCATATGGAAGGGCATCTTCTGGCACCGATGCTGGAAGATAACCCGCCTGCATTCCCGTTTGTGGCGCTGCTGGTCTCCGGCGGTCATACGCAGCTGATTAGCGTAACGGGCATTGGCAAATATGCGCTGCTGGGCGAGTCGATCGACGACGCCGCCGGTGAAGCCTTCGACAAAACCGCCAAGCTGTTGGGGCTGGATTACCCGGGTGGCCCGATGCTGTCAAAAATGGCGTCGCAGGGTACGGAAGGGCGCTTTGTCTTCCCGCGCCCAATGACCGACCGCCCAGGGCTGGATTTCAGTTTCTCTGGCCTGAAAACCTTCGCGGCCAACACGATCCGCAACAACGACAACGACGAGCAGACCCGGGCCGATATCGCCCGTGCGTTCGAAGATGCGGTGGTGGATACGCTGATGATCAAGTGCAAACGCGCGCTGGAAAAGACCGGTTTTGAGCGTCTGGTCATGGCGGGCGGCGTAAGCGCTAACTGCACGCTGCGCGCGAAGCTCGCCGGGATGATGCAAAAGCGTCGTGGGGAGGTGTTCTATGCCCGTCCGGAATTCTGTACCGATAACGGGGCGATGATCGCTTACGCCGGGATGGTGCGCCTGAACGCCGGAGCAACGTCTGACCTGAGCGTGTCCGTGCGTCCTCGCTGGCCACTGGCGGAGTTGCCTGAGGCGTAACCCCGCACCCTAACCCTAACTCACATAGAGGGTCAGATCCGGGCTAAAGGTTTCGCCTATTACCACACGTCTCAGGCAGTACAGCTTCCCGGCTGGCAGCGTCGGTGGATCCCTTTTCGCGATAAAAGTGCTGATTAAGGCTGGCCCGTGCAAGTAGAGGGCCACGCGTTATTCCAGCTCTTTTTTCTTTCTCTTGAGCTTCTTCCAGATCTTGGTTTCCTGGCGGCGCCACAGGCGCTGGATATTATCGTGGTGACGCAGCAGGATCAGGCAGGAGAGCATCGAGACCGGGAAGGTGAACTGAGGTTTGAACCACCAGACGTAAAATGGCGCAATCAAGGCGCTGACGATGGCGCCAAGCGACGAATAGCCGCTCAGAAGAATGGTTAGCAGCCAGGTGCCAGCCATCACGCCGGTTAAATCCCAGCCGATGGGCGCGATAGCCCCAAAGGCCGTCGCCACGCCTTTGCCGCCTTTAAAACCGAAGAATACAGGCCAGATATGACCCACGCAGGCCGCGATGGCGATAAGGCCCAGCCAGAATGGCGTAACGCCGAGCGCATAAGCGCCCCAGACGGGGAGCATCCCTTTCAGAACATCAAAAATCAAAACCGCTACGGCTGCTCCCTTGCCGCCAATTCGTAGTACATTGGTCGCCCCGGGATTGCCGGACCCGCTTACGCGTGGGTCCGGCAGCCCGGCAATGCGGCAGACCAGAATGGCGCTGGAGATTGAGCCGCAAAGGTAGGCGAGGAGAATCATTCCAGGCGCGATTGCACTCATAACGCTGTTCCGTTTTGAAAATGTATCTGTAGTCTCAACATCTGTGGATAATACGCATAATTCGCCGGAAGTGGTATCCGGTTTAGCCAAAAAGCAGGCAGGTCGTGATGGATATTGTATTTATAGAGCAACTTTCGGTCATCACCACCATTGGTGTTTATGACTGGGAGCAGACCATTGAGCAGAAACTGGTGTTCGATATCGAAATGGGCTGGGATAACCGTCAGTCAGCAAAAAGTGATGATGTGAAGGACTGTCTGAGCTATGCCGACATCAGTGAAACGGTAGTGGGCCACGTAGAAGGGCAACGTTTTGCGCTGGTGGAACGCGTGGCGGAAGAGGTCGCGGAACTGCTGCTCAGCAAATTTAATTCACCGTGGGTGCGTATCAAACTCAGCAAGCCGGGCGCCGTGGCGCGTGCCGCCAACGTGGGCGTCATCATTGAGCGTGGCACAAATCTGAAAGGATAGATTTAAGGTCATCATCGCTAAACCATTTTAGGTTATATCGGTCTTAACGCTGTATCTTGCTCGGTGGTTCGTGTTGGACACCGTTTTTTATATCTTTTTAGGGGTTTATAGATGAGCGATATGCACTCGCTGCTGGTGGCGGCAATACTGGGTGTGGTCGAAGGATTGACGGAGTTTTTACCGGTTTCCAGTACCGGCCATATGATTATCGTCGGCCATCTGCTGGGCTTTGAGGGCGATACCGCAAAGACGTTCGAGGTTGTCATTCAGTTGGGTTCTATTCTGGCGGTCGTCGTGATGTTCTGGCGTCGTCTGTTTGGCCTGATTGGCATTCACTTTGGCCGTTTGCCGCAGCGTGAAGGAGAGGGCAAAGGCCGTTTGACGCTTATCCACATCCTGCTTGGGATGATCCCGGCGGTCGTGCTGGGGCTGGTTTTCCATGACACCATCAAGTCGCTGTTTAACCCCATTAACGTAATGTATGCCCTGGTGGTCGGCGGTTTCCTGCTGATTGCGGCAGAAATGCTGAAACCAAACGTCCCGCGTGCCGAAGGCCTGGACGACATGACCTATCGGCAGGCGTTTATCATCGGCTGCTTCCAGTGTCTGGCGCTGTGGCCGGGTTTCTCGCGGTCGGGGGCGACGATTTCAGGCGGGATGCTGATGGGCGTGAGCCGTTATGCGGCCTCAGAGTTCTCGTTCCTGCTGGCGGTGCCGATGATGATGGGCGCAACCGTTCTCGACGTCTACAAGAGCTATCATTTCCTCACTGCGGGGGATATTCCGATGTTCGCCGTGGGCTTTGTCACCGCCTTTATTGTGGCGCTGATTGCGATTAAAACCTTTCTGCAGTTGATTAAACGTATCTCGTTTATTCCGTTCGCAATCTATCGCTTTATCGTCGCGGCGGCGGTGTACGTGGTCTTCTTCTGATAACCGCCTGCCCTCAGACTTTTGGCTGAGGGCAACGCTGTTCCTTCCACGTCGCGACCGCATCGACCCGCCGCTTCGTCAGCTCTTCGCGGATCTCAGGTCCCTTAAAGCCCGCCTCGACCACGTCTTTAGTCGGGACCGCTTTTGCGATGTCCCATGCTTCGCGCAGCAAACGTCCCTGCGGGTAATCACAGGCTTCAAACCCGGTGCGTCCGCGCACGTCGGCCTCGCTGGTGAGGGCGATTTGCTCCACGCGCTGCGGCTTGCGCCAGGCGTCGATATTATCGAACAGCTTAACAATGGTAGCGGGCTTAAGAATGGGGAAGGTATGGATCAGATCGTGGAACTCGGCCACCAGTTTCGCCAGGTCACGGATCTCGTTCGGAACGCGCAGGCGCTGGCAAAGCCCTTCAACCAGCTTCACGCCAGCCGGACCGTGCCCGTGATGGCGCGGCCACAACGCTTTTGGCGTTAACCCTTTACCCAGGTCGTGGCACAGGGTGGAAAAACGCACGTCTACTTCAGGGCTGAGCATGGCGGCCATACTCAGCGTCATTAGCGTGTGAACGCCGGTGTCAATTTCAGGATGCCACTTCGCTGGCGCCGGAACGCCAAACAGATTATCCACTTCCGGGAACAGGACCTTCAGCGCGCCACAGTCGCGCAACGCCTGGAAAAAAACCTGTGGGTTGCGGGTGGTCAGCGCATTTTCCGTCTCTTTCCAGACGCGCTCGGGCGTCAGATGTTTCAGCTCGCCAGCGGCTGTCATCGCCGCCATCAGCGCCATAGTTTCATCGGCAACGCGAAAGCTCAGATGGGCGTAGCGGGCGGCGAAACGCGCCACGCGCAACACGCGAAGCGGATCTTCAGAAAAGGCAGGAGAGACGTGACGTAAAATGCGGTTGCGTAAATCGTCCTGGCCCCCGTATGCGTCGATAATCTGGCCGTTTTCATCTTGCGCCAGAGCGTTGATGGTGAGATCTCGGCGCAGAAGATCTTGCTCAAGCGTCACATTCGGCGCGGCGTAGCAGGTGAAGCCGGTATAGCCGGAGCCGGATTTTCGCTCGGTACGCGCCAGGGCATACTCTTCCCGGCTTTTAGGGTGGAGAAACACGGGGAAATCGCGGCCTACCTGCTGGTAGCCCGCATCAAGCATCTCTTCGGGCGTTGCACCCACCACAACCCAGTCTTTATCTTTAACCGGCAGACCTAACAAGGCATCACGTACCGCACCACCGACCAGATAACTCTTCACGCCCAACTCTCCCGTTTTCTCTATTCGAGGATAATACGTAAGTCTGGCAGAGAAGACGAATTAGTTCATCCAGCGATCTTTCCGCTTGCGGCTTGGGATCAGCATCGGCAGTACCAGACCGAGCACCAGACCCACACCCAGCACGCCGCCGCCATACATGAACCACTGCATGATGATGGTGCGCTGTTTGTCATCAAGCTGCAGATTAGCGGCGCTGACTTTCTTCTGCGCCACAATCAGCTCGTTTTTCAGCTTCTGGTTCTCTTCTTTCAGGCCGTTAATCACACCGTCGCTCTGGGCCACTTTCTGCTGCATTTCGGCGGTGCGCTGGTTCCAGGTATTATCGATGTTGGTCAGTTTGTCGGTCAGGGTTTTCACCTGGTTTTCCAGATCCGGTACGCGGGTGCGCAGGCTTGGCACATTGCTCAGCTCTTTCAAGGGGATCCAGGAGGTACGGCCGGTGCTGTCGCGAACCTGTCCGTAGTTAGTCTCGGCGTTGGTCTGTAACAGAGCCACTTCCTCGCCGGCATTAACCGTGCCCACGAGGCGATAATTGTCACCAGGGCCACTGCGTACCCAGGTATTGAGTTCATCAGAAACGTAACGCTTCTCTTCAGCGTGGACCGCGGTTGCGGCGCTAAAAGCGAGTAAAGTAAGTCCAATCAGGCGTAATTTAAGCATATCAGTCGTTATTTTCATAAAGAGAGGAACGATAGTAGTGGCAACAGTGTCTCTACGCAAAGGATTCATCATCAATCGGAATCATCTGTGTCCTGCTTCCACACCTTAAAACTTTTACGCCCGTCAAATTGCTCATTGCGTGGCAATTTGGCGCAAAATACTATGTACTGACAAACAAATGGCGAGGAAGTTCGCCTTCATCGACGCGTCTGTGACGCACGCAAAAGTACAAGGTTATGGCACAAGAAATCGAACTAAAGTTTATCGTCGAAAAAGCGAGCGTTGACGCGCTCCGTGACCATCTGCACACGCTATCCGGCGAACATTATGAACCGGTACAACTGCTCAATATCTACTACGAAACGCCAGAGAACTGGCTGCGTCGTCATGATATGGGCTTGCGCATTCGTGGCGCGAACGGGCGTTACGAGATGACGATGAAAATCGCCGGTCATGTGGTGGGGGGGTTACATCAGCGCCCGGAATATAATATCGATATCAGCAAGCCAGAACTTGAGCTGGAACGTTTCCCGGCGGAAATCTGGCCGCAGGGCACGCTGCCGGAAACCCTGTCTGCGCAGGTTAAGCCGCTGTTCAGCACCGATTTCTGGCGTGAAAAATGGCTGGTCACGGAAGGCACAAGCCGCATTGAAATCGCCCTCGATCTGGGTGAGATAAAAGCCGGTGAGTTCCAGGAGCCGATTTGCGAACTGGAGCTTGAACTGCTGGAAGGCGATGCGAACGACGTGCTGAAGCTGGCGCGCCATCTGGTAAGCCAGTCCGGCCTGCGCCAGGGCAGCCTGAGCAAAGCGGCACGCGGCTACTATCTGGCCGCCGGGAATGCGCCTCGCACGCTGAAAGAGACAACCATTCTGCGCGTTGCGCCGAAAGCCAGCGTTGAACAAGGCCTGGAGGCGGCCCTGGAGCTGGCGCTCTCGCAATGGCTGTATCACGAAGAACTCTGGGCGCGCAAAGTGAAGAACGCGAAAGCGCAGGTTCTGGCAGCCATCGGCCTGGTGCGCCACACCCTGACGCTGTTCGGCGGAATTGTACCTCGCAAAGCAAGTGCTCACTTACGTGATCTGTTGACGCAAACCGAAGCGCTGATGGTCTCTGATGTCTCGGCAGAGACGGCGCTCTACAGCCCGCAAAGCGCAACGGCAAAGCTGGCGTTGACCGAACTGTTGGTGACGCGCGGCTGGCGTAGCTTCCTGGATGCGAAGGCGCAGGCCAACATTGCGCAAAACTTCAAACGTTTCGCCGATATCCATCTTTCCCGTCATGCCGCCGAGCTTAAGACCACCTTTGCTTACCCGCTGGGTAACCAGTATGGCGATCAGCTTCCCCGTCTTGCGCGCAATATCGACAGCATGTTACTGCTCTCAGGCGCTTATGAGGGCAAAGCGCAGGCCTGGCTGGCAGAATGGCAGGGGCTGAAACATGCCATCGAAACCCGCCAGCATGTGGAGATTGAGCATTTCCGTAACGAGGCCATTTCGCAGGAGCCGTTCTGGCTGCACAGCGGAAAACGTTAACACTGGCAAGGAACCCGACAATGCCGCTTTCTTCGCAGTTACAGCAGCAATGGCAGACCGTTTGCGAACGTCTGCCTGAGTCATTACCGGCGTCATCATTAAGCGAGCAGGCGCAGAGCGTGCTCACCTTCAGTGATTTTGTGCAGGAAAGTATCACCGCTAATCCGGGCTGGCTAACGGAGCTTGAGCATTCACCGCCGCAGGCCGGGGAGTGGCGTCATTATGCGGGCTGGCTGCAAACCGCGCTGGAAGGCGTGGCGGATGAAGCGGCGCTAATGCGCGTGCTGCGCCAGTTCCGCCGCCGGATAATGGTGCGTATCGCCTGGGCGCAGTCGCTGGAATTAGTCAGCGAAGAGAGCACGTTGCTGCAACTGAGCGAGCTGGCGCAGACGCTGATTGTCGCCGCGCGGAACTGGCTCTACGACGCCTGCTGTAAAGAATGGGGCATGCCGTGCAGCGAAGCGGGGGGTCCTCAGCCGCTGTTGATTCTGGGGATGGGCAAGCTCGGCGGCTGCGAGCTGAATTTCTCTTCTGATATCGACCTGATTTTCGCCTGGCCGGAGAACGGATCAACCCGCGGCGGACGCCGTGAGCTGGATAACGCCCAGTTCTTTACCCGCCTCGGTCAGCGCCTGATAAAGGCGCTGGACCAGCCAACGCAGGATGGTTTTGTCTACCGCGTGGACATGCGTCTGCGTCCGTTCGGCGACAGCGGTCCGCTGGTGATGAGCTTTGCGGCGCTGGAGGATTATTACCAGGAGCAGGGGCGCGACTGGGAGCGCTACGCGATGGTGAAAGCGCGGATCATGGGCGACAGCGACGATGCCTACGCCAACGAGCTGCGCGCCATGCTGCGCCCGTTCGTGTTCCGTCGTTATATCGACTTCAGTGTGATCCAGTCCCTGCGTAACATGAAGGGAATGATTGCCCGTGAAGTGCGCCGCCGTGGGCTGAAAGACAACATCAAGCTCGGTGCGGGCGGCATTCGCGAAATTGAATTTATCGTGCAGGTCTTCCAGCTGATCCGCGGCGGCCGTGAACCCTCGCTGCAATCCCGTTCGTTGCTCCCGACGCTGGCTGCGATTGCGCAACTGCATCTGCTGCCGGAAGACGACGCCACAATGCTGCACGAGGCCTATCTTTTCCTGCGCCGTCTGGAAAACCTGCTGCAAAGCATCAATGACGAGCAGACTCAGACCCTGCCGGGCGATGACCTTAACCGGGCGCGTCTGGCCTGGGGGATGCGCATGGACGACTGGTCAACGTTGACCGAGCGCCTGGACGCCCATATGGCGGCCGTGCGCCGCATTTTTAACGATCTTATCGGCGACGAGGAAAGTGAATCCCAGGACGACGCGCTCTCTGAACACTGGCGCGAGCTATGGCAGGATGCGCTTCAGGAAGATGACACCACGCCGGTGCTGGCGCATCTGAGCGACGACGATCGTCATCGGGTGGTGGCGTTAATCGCTGATTTTCGGCTCGAACTGCACAAGCGCGCCATTGGTCCGCGCGGTCGTCAGGTACTGGATCACCTGATGCCGCATCTGCTGAGCGACGTCTGCTCGCGGGCGGATGCTCCAATTCCCCTTTCGCGCATGATGCCGCTGCTGAGCGGGATTATCACGCGCACTACCTATCTTGAACTGTTGAGTGAGTTCCCGGGTGCGCTCAAGCATGTGATCTCACTTTGTGCCGCCTCGCCGATGGTGGCCAACAAGCTGGCACGTTATCCGTTGCTGCTGGACGAACTGCTCGACCCCAATACGCTGTATCAGCCGACGGCGACCGATGCCTATCGCGACGAGCTGCGCCAGTATCTGCTGCGCGTGCCGGAAGAGGACGAAGAGCAACAGTTAGAGGCGCTGCGCCAGTTTAAGCAGGCGCAGATGCTGCGCGTGGCGGCGGCGGATATCGCCGGTACGCTGCCGGTAATGAAAGTGAGCGATCACTTAACCTGGCTGGCGGAAGCGATCATTGATGCGGTCGTGCACCAGGCGTGGGGGCAGATGGTGGCGCGCTACGGCCAGCCAAAACATCTCACCGACCGTGAAGGTCGCGGTTTCGCGGTGGTAGGTTATGGCAAGCTCGGCGGGTGGGAACTGGGATATAGCTCCGATCTTGATCTGATATTCCTCCATGATTGCCCGGTTGACGTGATGACCGACGGCGAACGTGAAATTGACGGGCGTCAGTTCTACCTGCGTCTGGCTCAGCGCATTATGCACCTGTTCAGCACCCGCACGTCGTCAGGCGTTTTGTATGAAGTGGATGCGCGTCTGCGCCCGTCCGGCGCGGCGGGTATGTTGGTCACCTCAACCGAGGCCTTCGCGGAATATCAGAAAAGTGAAGCCTGGACGTGGGAACATCAGGCGCTGGTGCGCGCCCGCGTGGTGTATGGCGATCCGCAGTTACAAACCCAGTTTGATACGATCCGCACGGCCGTGATGACGACCACGCGTGAGGGCTGCACCCTGCAAACTGAAGTGCGCGAAATGCGCGAGAAAATGCGCGCGCATTTGGGCAACAAACATCGCGATCGCTTTGATATCAAAGCCGATGAGGGCGGTATTACCGATATTGAGTTCATCACCCAGTATCTGGTGCTGCTGCACGCGCACGACAAGCCAAAGCTAACGCGCTGGTCGGATAACGTGCGTATTCTGGAACTGCTGGCGCAAAACGACATTATGGATGAGCAAGAAGCGCAGGCCTTGACGTGCGCCTACACGACGCTTCGCGATGAGCTGCACCATCTGGCGTTGCAGGAACAACCGGGCCATGTCGCGCAGGACTGTTTCGCCAGTGAGCGCGCGCAGGTCATCGCCAGCTGGCGGAAGTGGCTGGTGGAACCGTGCATAACAAATCAAGTGTGATATTATCGCGCGCAAATTGTGAATCTTTCTGGAGTCAGGAATGAAAGTAACACTGCCAGAGTTCGAACGTGCTGGGGTTATGGTTGTCGGTGATGTGATGCTGGATCGCTACTGGTATGGGCCGACCAGCCGTATCTCCCCGGAAGCACCGGTGCCGGTGGTTAAGGTCGACACCATTGAAGAGCGTCCTGGCGGCGCGGCAAACGTGGCGATGAACATTGCTTCTCTGGGCGCACAATCGCGTCTGGTGGGCTTGACCGGTATCGACGATGCGGCGCGTGCGCTGAGCAAGTCGCTGGCGGACGTGAACGTGAAGTGCGACTTCGTTTCTGTTCCGACACACCCGACGATTACCAAACTGCGCGTACTGTCGCGTAACCAGCAGTTGATCCGTCTCGACTTTGAAGAAGGGTTTGAAGGCGTTGATCCTGAACCGCTGCACGAGCGTATTAATCAGGCGCTGGGCCATATCGGTGCGCTGGTGCTGTCCGACTACGCCAAAGGCGCGCTGACGAGCGTGCAAACGATGATTCAACTGGCGCGTAAAGCCAACGTTCCGGTGCTGATCGACCCGAAAGGCACCGACTTCGAACGTTATCGCGGCGCGACGCTGCTGACGCCAAACCTCTCTGAGTTTGAAGCGGTGGCAGGTAAGAGCAAGACCGAGCAAGAGCTGGTTGAGCACGGCATGAAAATCATCGCTGACTTTGAACTGTCTGCTCTGCTGGTAACCCGTTCAGAGCAGGGGATGACGCTGCTACAGCCGGGTAAAGCCCCACTGCATATGCCCACACAGGCGCAGGAAGTGTACGATGTGACCGGTGCCGGTGATACGGTTATCGGCGTGCTGGCGGCAACGCTGGCGGCAGGGAATACCCTTGAGGAAGCCTGCTACTTTGCTAACGCCGCGGCGGGCGTGGTGGTCGGTAAACTGGGTACCTCAACCGTTTCGCCAATTGAGCTGGAGAACGCGGTTCGCGGTCGCGCCGATACCGGTTTTGGCGTGATGAGTGAAGAGGAACTGAAAGCCGCCGTTGCCGCAGCGCGTAAGCGCGGCGAGAAGGTAGTGATGACCAACGGCGTGTTCGACATTCTGCACGCCGGCCACGTCTCTTATCTGGCAAACGCGCGCAAGCTCGGGGATCGCCTGGTTGTAGCGGTCAACAGCGATGCCTCAACGAAACGCCTGAAAGGTGAAACGCGTCCCGTGAATCCGCTGGAGCAGCGCATGATTGTACTGGGCGCGCTGGAAGCGGTTGACTGGGTGGTGTCGTTTGAAGAAGACACGCCGCAGCGTCTTATTGCCGGCATTCTGCCGGACCTGCTGGTAAAAGGTGGCGATTATACACCCGAGCAAATCGCCGGGAGCGAAGAGGTCTGGGCCAACGGCGGCGAAGTGATGGTGCTCAACTTTGAGGATGGGTGCTCAACCACCAACATCATCAAGAAGATCCAGAAAGACAGTCAGTAAAAAACGGGCCAGCCAGGCCCGTTCGCTTTTCGCCCTCAGCCCCGTGGGGGAGGGCATCAGGCCGCAAAGCCCCTGTATTATTCTGCTTCGTCGACCGGTGGGATAGCCGGTGCCGGCTTGACTTCATCCGGCGCGTTGCGATTTTCCAGCTCGTTCAGACGTTGTTCCAGCAGCGCCAGCTTTTCGCGGGTGCGCAGCAGCACCTGCGTCTGCACGTCAAACTCTTCACGGCTGACTAAATCAAGGCGAACCAACTGCGCCTGCAGCGTCTGGCGGATTTTCTTCTCAACATCATCCCCAAACTCACGAATGCCTTTCGGCATGGATTCATGAACCTGACGTGCAATCTGCTCAATTTTCTTTGGGTCAATCATAGCGGCTTTCCTTGATAATACGGTGTTAATGAACATTGTAGCGCGTCATGCTCCAGGATAAAGCAGATTTGTTTGAAGCTTATACATTGCCCCGGATAATCAATAGCGTTATAGTGATGTCGCTTATTCTCAGGGCGGGGCGAAATTCCCCACCGGCGGTAAATCAGCTTGCGCTGAAAGCCCGCGAGCGCTTTGGGTGAATACTCAAAGGTCAGCAGATCCGGTGTAATTCCGGGGCCGACGGTTAGAGTCCGGATGGGAGAGAGTAACGATCCAGTCGGGCAGAGTCCCGCTCACGTTATCTTTTTGCCGCTTATACGGCGCTCCTAAGACTGCCCTGATTCTGGTAACCATAATGTTAATGAGGTTTTTTTACCATGAATCAGACGCTACTTTCCTCTTTTGGCACTTCAACTCAACGTGTTGAACATGCACTGGATGCTCTGCGCGAAGGCCGTGGGGTGATGGTGCTTGACGATGAAAACCGTGAAAATGAAGGCGATATGATTTTCGCCGCCGAGAACATGACCGTTGAACAAATGGCGCTCTCCATTCGTCACGGTAGCGGCATCGTCTGCCTGTGTATTAATGAAGACCGCCGTAAGCAGCTCGAACTGCCCATGATGGTCGAAAACAACACCAGCGCCTTTGGTACGGGTTTTACCGTCACCATTGAAGCGGCGCATGGCGTCACGACCGGCGTATCTGCGGCTGACCGTCTGACGACCGTCCGCGCCGCCATTGCCGATGATGCGAAACCTTCCGATCTGCACCGTCCTGGCCACGTTTTCCCACTACGCGCGCAGGCGGGTGGCGTGCTGACCCGTGGCGGCCATACCGAAGCAACCATCGACCTGGTGACCCTGGCAGGCTTCAGGCCAGCCGGTGTGCTGTGTGAACTGACCAATGATGATGGCACCATGGCCCGCGCGCCAGAGTGCATCACGTTTGCGCGCCTGCATAACATGCCGGTCGTGACGATTGAAGATTTGGTCGAATACCGCCAGGCGCACGAGCGTAAAGCCAGCTGATTGCCGCAAAACGCCGGGATATCCCGGCGTTTTCTATCCTATCCCCGCCGCTTGCAGCAGAACCAGACTTAACCCCATCACCGACATTCCGCACAAAACGCCGTAGCTTGGGTTGTTGTTTGGATCGATCTCTTTCGCCAGAGGCATTAGTTCATCCACGGATAGCGCAATCATTATTCCCGCTACCGCTGCCATAATGGCGGCCATCACCACCGGTGAAATCAGGCTCCCCAAAATTAGCCAGGCCAGTACGCCGCCCAGAATTTCGGCCAGCCCGGAAATACCGGCCCATAACACAGCGGTACGTTTTGAGCCCGTCGCTGCATACACCGGTCCGGCAACGGCCAGTCCTTCAGGAATATTGTGCAAGGCGACCGCAAGGGCGATACCGATGCCCATCTCCAGGTTACTGCTGGCGGTGACGTAGGTGGCGACGCCTTCCGGGAAATTATGCAGGCTGATGCCCAGGGTGAGCAAAATAGCGGTACGCTTGATGTTATGCGGCATGGGCGCGCCATCTTTTTGCATCAAGTCCTGCGGGTGCGCGTGAGGTAACAGGCGGTCAAGGGCAAAGTATCCCAGCAGGCCCAGCACAAACATGCCATATCCCAGCACCGGCGACATACCTTCCGTGTCCAGCGCGGCGGGCAGCATCTCCATCAGGGAGATAAGCAGCATGATCCCGGCAGCAAAGCCTAATGAAAAAGCCAGCACGCGGTTAGACGGCTTCTGGCCGATAACGCCGAGGATGGCACCGATAAAGGTGGCAGCGCCTGCAAGTAGTGTCAGAATCAAAGGGACTGACATTTATCTCTCCTTAAACTGTTCCTGATATTCAAATTTCCTGATGATGATCGTCATGCTTATCAGCGTTCATCCTGACCAGATTGCGCGTAAGGTAGCACCATCAATTGACACCGTCTGCAAGGATATCATCATGACTTCTTCCCGTATGCCAGCACTGTTTTTGGGACATGGTAGCCCTATTAACGTTCTGGAGGATAATGTCTATACCCGCGCCTGGCGTCATCTTGGCGAGACGTTACCGCGTCCGAAAGCCATTGTGGTGGTCTCTGCCCACTGGTTCACTCGGGGTACCGGCGTTACCGCCATGGAAGCGCCAAAAACCATTCATGATTTTGGCGGTTTTCCGCAGGCGCTGTATGACACGCATTATCCGGCGCCAGGCTCACCTGAACTGGCGCAGCAACTGGTGGACCTTCTTGCGCCGGTTTCGGTCACCCTGGATAAAGAAGCATGGGGTTTTGACCACGGTTCGTGGGGCGTGTTGATTAAAATGTACCCGGAAGCCGATGTGCCGCTGGTACAGTTGAGCATCGACAGCACTAAGCCTCCCGCCTGGCACATGGAGATAGGCCGCAAGCTGGCGACGTTACGCGACCAGGGCATCATGCTGGTGGCCAGCGGCAACGTGGTGCACAACCTGCGTACGGCGCGCTGGCACGGTGAAAACACGCCATACCCGTGGGCGACCGCGTTTAATGAGTACGTCAAAGAGAACCTGACCTGGCAAGGCCCGGTTGAGCAACACCCGCTGGTCAACTACAGGGATAGCGAAGGCGCTTCACTCTCTAACCCGACGCCGGAGCATTATCTACCGCTGCTGTATGTTTTAGGGGCATGGGACGGCCATGAACCAGTGACGATACCTGCTGATGGCATTGAGATGGGCAGTTTGAGTATGTTGTCGGTGCAGGTGGGGTAATTAAAGCAAAACGGCAACCGGGCTGCCGTTTTGCGTATTACTCCACAAAAATATGCGGATAGAAGCGAGACAAATCCTGAGTGATCAGCGCGCGATCTTCGCGGATGCCAATCCCGGCGGGCTGATCGTTAATCAGCCAACTGCCAATCAGCGTATAGCTGTCACCAAATTTAGGCAGTTGATAAAACGCCTGGACGATCATCCCTTCTTCACCGTATGGCCCTTCGACCGCTTCCAGCGTTTGGCCGTTTTCGATAATCGACACATTCGCCCCTTCGCGGGAGAAGATCGGCTTAACGACGTATTTCTCCATCTGCGGATGATCGTCTTCAGCAAAATACGCTGCCAGCAGATTGGGGTGATTGGGGAACATCTCCCACAGCATCGGTAACAGCGCTTTGTTGGAGATAATGCTCTTCCAGGCCGGTTCCAGCCAGCGAACGCCAGCATCTTCGAGCTTGGTGGAGAACATCTCACGCAGCATGTATTCCCACGGGTAGAGCTTGAACAGGTTACTTATCACCTGATCCTGCGTGTCAGTAAACTGGCCTTTTTCCCCCAGACCGATGTCTTCGATATAGAGGAATTCAGTCGCCACTTCTGCTTCGGCCGCACAATCCTGCAAGTACTGAACCGTACCGCGATCTTCTTCCGTATCGCGGCAGCAGGCAAGGTGCAGCAGGTTGAAGCCGTGCTGTTCGCGCAGTTCAGCGAAGCGCTCAATAAGCTTTTCCTGCATGCTGTTGAACTGATCGCTGTCTGCAGGCAGATTCCCGGCGCTGGCCTGATCTTCCAGCCAGATCCACTGGAAAAACGCGGCTTCGTACAGCGAGGTTGGCGTGTCTGCGTTGTTCTCTAAAAGCTTAGGCTCACCCACGCCGTCCCACGCCAGATCGAGGCGAGAGTAAAGCGATGGCTGACGTGTTTTCCACGACTGACGGACAAAGTTCCAGGTGTGCTTAGGGATACGGAATTTGGTCAGCAGCTCATCGCTGTCGATAACCTTGTCCACCACCTTCAGGCACATCTGGTGAAGCTCTGCGGTCACCTCTTCCAGTTTATCCACCTGGGCGAGCGTGAGTTTGTAATAAGCATCTTCACACCAGTACGGTTCGCCGTAAAGGGTGTGGAAGTTAAAGCCGTATTCGGTCGCTTTTTCGCGCCAGTCCGGGCGCTCAACAATACTGACTCGTTCCATGTTCAGCCGCCCATTGAGCGGGTTGAGGAACCGGTCGCGCTGCGCTGCATTGTGTTTTGTTTCGCGACAGATTCACCGAAACCACCGCGGGTCACGGTGCTGGTGGTCGCCGGTTTTGGCGCCATCGCCGTTTTGGGTACGGTCGCAGTACGGCCTGGCGTCGCGGCACCGTAGTTTTTGCCGCTGGCATCGGTGTATTTACCGTACGCCGGGCTATTTGGGTTTTTAGAGCTGAACAGCGGCTGCTGCTGATAGCCTGCGCCACCGCTCATCATCCGGCCCATCATGTAACCCGCCATCAGCGGCATCCAGAAGCTGCCGCTGGACTGCGCCTGGGCCTGATTTTCCGGCGCCATACCCGCCTGAGCAGGCGTCTGCTGGCACTGGCCTTCGCCAAATTCCGCTACGCAGTCTTCGCGTGAGGCGTATTTCGGCGCGGTACGTTCCGCTTCCTTGAGGGCGTTGTTATACGCCGTGGTACATTCTGCGCTTTTACCGGTTGCGGCCGAACAATCGTCCGCGTTTTGATACATCGAGACCGTTTCGTCGCTTTGCTCACAGCCCGCCAGCATAAAAACAGCGGTGATCGCCAGCGCGACAGGGGTGAGATGACGCGCGTTCCAGCTTTTGCGGAACGAAGCGTGATTGATTGTTTTTGTCCGTTTCATCGTTGTCTTCCAGGACCCAGTGGTAATAACGCTCAGGATAGAGGATGAGTGGTTGAAAATGAAGCGAAGAGGGGGATTCAGAGGGATCTTTACGTAGGCTTACGTTTGGATGTGATAGGGATTCCCTCTCCCGCAGGAGAGGGAGGAAGACAAGCTTACTGGCGGAATGGATTATTGCCGCTGCTGGCCGGTGCGCTGGTACGAGCCGTGGCTGGCTGTGCAGCGGGAGAAGGGCTATTGCCGTTGAAATTATCGACGGCGGCAGCCTGCTGCGGGTTCTCCGGAGCAACGTTCTCTGGCGAAGTCGAAACCGCTTTACCCAGGGCGTTATTCAGTGACAGCAGGTCCTGCTCGTTTAACGTCCCCAGCGCCTGCTTGATATTCAACTGGTTGATCAGGTACTGGTAACGTGCGCTGGAGAGCTGTTGCTTCGCGTTGTAAAGCGTGGTGGTCGCGTCTAACACGTCAACGATAGTACGGGTACCGACGGAGTAGCCCGCTTCCATCGCGTCCAGTGAACTTTGTGCAGAGACAACGGCCTGTTTATAAGCGTTGATGCTGCTGATAGAGGCGTTCACGTTGTTGAAGGATGAACGAACGGTCTGCACTACGTTGCGGTGCGCGCTTTCTAGTTGCTCGCTGGCACCAACAAAGTTGTACTGCGCCTGTTTCACCTGGGAGTTAACCATTCCGCCCTGGTACAGCGGCAGAGAGAAATTCAGGCCGACTTTATTCTGGCCCTGGTTGCTGTCGTCGAACTGTGAGTTGGCGCCGCTCGTTTTAGACCCGCTGTAAGTGGTGTCAGACACGCCGGTAGAGGCGCTGAGGCTCAGGGTTGGCAGGTGGCCATCCTGTGCCTGACGGATCTGCTCGCGAGCCAGATCCTGCGTCAGACGCGCCTGCAGCAAGGCCAGGTTACGGTTTTCCGCCTCTTTCAACAGGGCATTTACTGCCTGAGGTTTGTCGGTTTTGAAATTGTCGACGTTCAGGGAAGCCAGCTCAGGGTAGTAGTTACCGGTGACCTGACGCAGTGATTCCACGGCGTTGTCGAGGGTGTTACGCGCGCTGACTTCGTTGGCCAGTACGCTATCGTACTGTGAGCGGGCGTTCTGCACGTCGGTGATCGCGACCAGACCGACGTTGAAACGCTGGGTCGTTTGATCTAACTGACGGTAAATGGCCTGTTTCTGCGCTTCGGTATAGGAAAGCGCATCAATTGCGCTCAGGACATTGAAGTAAGCGGTCGCGGTGTTCAGAATAAGTGATTGCTGGTCTGTTTGATATGTCACATCCTGGATGCCTGCACTCTTTTCCTGTAGGGTCAGAGTACGCCATTTAGACATATCGAACAGGGTCTGTGTGAGCTGCAATGATGCGCTGGTGACATTCGAGTTAACACCGTTTGAGTCGCGAAAACCGTTGCTGTAGGTGTAATCTGCACCTAAACCCAACTGTGGAAGCAGTGGGCTACGCGCTTCGTTAATCTTTTCAAACGCAGCATCACGATCGGCCGCTGATTTACGTAAATCAGGGTTGCCCAGACGTGCCTGCTGGTAGACCTGTAACAGGTTCTCTGCCTGGCTCATTGCACTGAAGCCCGTCAGGCTCAGGCCGATAAGGATGGGGAGCAATTTCTTCATTTGCATTCCTTGTTGTGAAGCAGTATTAGCGCTGATCTAATTAAAAATAATTGCCGATTCTAACAGAATCATCCACACCAAAAGGTTGGCGTTACGTGCCATCTGGCGGTAATTTGCACCAATCTACCATATAGCCTTGCAAACGGCAGCCAAACAGCCTTGAAAATGACAACTTCATCACCATTGCTACCAGGATTCGATTCATGAATAAAACAGACAAGTTGCCAGTGACTTTCACCAAAAACGATGTAGAAATTATTGCACGAGAAACGCTATATAGCGGATTTTTTTCAATGGATCTTTACCGTTTCAGGCATCGCTTGTTTAACGGCGAGATGAGCGGTGAAGTCAGACGCGAAATTTTTGAGCGCGGGCATGCGGCAGTCTTGCTACCCTTTGACCCAGTGCGCGATGAAGTCGTGCTGGTGGAGCAGATCCGCATTGCCGCTTATGACGTAAGCGTTAGCCCGTGGTTACTGGAGATGGTCGCCGGGATTATCGAAGAGGGTGAGTCGGTCGAAGACGTTGCCCGCCGCGAGGCGCTGGAAGAGGCGGGTCTTGTGGTTGGCCGTACGAAGCCGGTGCTGAGTTATCTGGCAAGCCCGGGCGGCACCAGCGAGCGCTTGTCTGTAATGGTGGGTGAAGTGGACGCCACGACGGCGGAAGGGATCCACGGTCTGGCAGATGAAAACGAAGATATTCGGGTTCATGTGGTGAGTCGGGAGCAGGCTTACCAGTGGGTAGAAGAGGGGTTAATCGACAACGCAGCGTCCGTCATCGCCCTGCAATGGCTGCAACTGCATCATCAGACATTACGACATGAGTGGAAAAAATGAAGCGTTATACACCTGACTTCCCAGAAATGATGCGCCTGTGCGAAACCAATTTCGCGCAGTTGCGCCGCCTGTTGCCGCGAAACGACGCACCCGGCGAAACGGTGAGCTATCAGGTGAGCAACGCGCAGTACCGGATAACCATCACTGAATCAACACGATACACCACGCTTGTGGAGATTGAGCAAACGGCGCCCAGCATTAGCTACTGGAGCCTGCCGTCAATGACGGTACGCCTCTATCACGACGCGATGGTCGCTGAAGTGTGTTCGAGCCAGCAGATCTTTCGCTTCAAAGCACGGTATGATTACCCGAATAAAAAGTTGCATCAACGCGACGAAAAGCATCAAATTAACCAGTTTTTAGCCGACTGGCTAAGGTATTGTTTAGCACATGGAGCAATGGCGATTCCGGTTTGTTAGCGTCATAAACCTACCTAAGGACACCATTTGGAAAGCCTGTTGAACCTGACTGTTGCTGGTGGGGCGCCAGTCAGGATATTGCAAATCACCGATACTCACCTTTTTGCCGAAAAGCATGAGACTTTGCTGGGTGTGAACACCTGGGAGAGCTATCAGGCTGTACTGAATGCGATCCACGCCGAAGGTCGCCGCTGCGATCTGATTGTCGCCACGGGCGATCTGGCGCAGGATCAGTCCGGGGCGGCTTATCAGCATTTTGCTGAAGGTATCGCGAGCTTTAGCGCGCCTTGCGTCTGGTTGCCGGGCAATCACGACTTTCAGCCAGCCATGTACAGCTCGCTCCATGACGCGGGGATCTCGCCGGCGAAGTGTGTATTGGCCGGTGAACAGTGGCAGCTCCTGTTACTCGACAGCCAGGTATTTGGCGTTCCACACGGTGAGCTTAGCGAATTCCAGCTCGACTGGCTGGAGGCGAAACTGGCTGCAGAGCCGACGCGCAACACCCTGCTGTTGCTTCACCATCATCCGCTGCCCGCAGGCTGTAGCTGGCTCGATCAACATAGCCTGCGCAATTCTGCGGCGCTGGACAGAGTGCTGATCAGGTTCCCCCGGGTGAATAACCTGCTGTGCGGGCATATCCATCAGGAGCAAGATCTCGACTGGAATGGTCGCCGACTGCTGGCGACGCCGTCGACCTGCGTTCAGTTTAAGCCGCACTGTGCCAGCTTTACGCTTGATACCATCTCGCCGGGCTGGCGCTGGCTGGAACTGCATGCCGATGGCACGCTGACCACGGAAGTGTGCCGGTTGTCTGGCACACAATTCCGCCCGGATACCGCTTCAGAAGGTTATTAATGTCCACGCTCCTTTATCTGCATGGGTTTAACAGCTCGCCGCGTTCCGCCAAAGCGACACAGTTTCGCCAGTGGCTAAGCGAGCAGCATCCCCATGTTGAAATGATTATACCGCAATTGCCCCCCTATCCGGCTGATGCCGCAGAGATGCTGGAGTCGCTGGTGCTGGAACACGGCGGCGGATCCTTCGGGGTGATTGGCTCTTCGCTGGGCGGCTATTACGCCACCTGGCTTTCGCAATGCTTTATGTTGCCTGCGGTTGTTGTTAATCCGGCGGTCCGGCCATTTGAGCTGTTGAGGGACTTTCTCGGGCAGAACGAGAACCCCTACACCGGGCAACAATATGTGCTAGA
Source organism: unidentified bacterial endosymbiont (assembly GCF_918797525.1). NCBI lineage: Bacteria > unidentified bacterial endosymbiont. Next base: position 925,378 of record NZ_OU963893.1, read on the forward strand.
GTCACGCCATATTTACGATCTCAAAGTTATGCAGGTTGACCCGCTTGAAGCGCCGGATCTTATCTGGCTGCTGCAACAAACGGGTGATGAAGTGCTGGATTACCGCCAGGCAGCGGCGTACTACGCATCCTGCCGTCAGACGCTAGAAGAGGGCGGAAACCATGCTTTCACGAACTTTGAGGATCATTTCACCCAGATTGTCGATTTCCTTGGACTGCACAGCCTCTGACAATCAATGCGAATTGCTAGTTTAAACCATGACGCAAACCTATAACGCTGATTCCATTGAGGTACTGACCGGGCTAGAGCCGGTTCGCCGCCGCCCTGGGATGTACACCGATACAACGCGCCCGAACCATCTGGGCCAGGAAGTTATTGATAACAGTGTGGACGAAGCGCTGGCGGGGCACGCCAAACGCATCGATGTCATTCTGCACGCCGACCAGTCGCTGGAAGTGATCGACGACGGACGCGGTATGCCTGTCGATATCCACCCGGAAGAGGGGGTACCGGCCGTTGAGCTGATCCTCTGTCGTTTGCACGCGGGCGGCAAGTTTTCCAACAAAAACTACCAGTTCTCCGGCGGCCTGCATGGCGTAGGGATTTCGGTGGTGAATGCGCTGTCAAAACGGGTGGAAGTCACCGTGCGTCGCGACGCGCAGGTGTATACCATCGCGTTTGAAAATGGCGAGAAAGTGCAGGATCTGCAGGTTGTCGGCACGTGCGCTAAACGCAACACCGGCACCAGCGTTCACTTTTGGCCGGACGAAAGCTTCTTCGACAGCCCACGTTTTTCCGTGACTCGCTTAACGCACGTTCTGAAAGCCAAAGCGGTGCTGTGCCCTGGGGTTGAAATCACCTTCAAAGATGAAGTCAATAACAGCGAACAGCGCTGGTGCTACCAGGATGGGCTGAATGATTACCTCGCCGAGGCGGTCAACGGCCTGCCGACGCTGCCGGAAAAGCCGTTCCTTGGCAATTTCACTGGCGATACCGAAGCGGTTGACTGGGCGCTGCTCTGGCTGCCGGAAGGCGGCGAACTGCTGACCGAAAGCTACGTCAACCTGATCCCGACCATGCTTGGCGGTACGCACGTCAACGGCCTGCGTCAGGGGCTGCTGGATGCGATGCGTGAATTCTGCGAATACCGCAATATTCTGCCGCGCGGGGTGAAGCTGTCGGCGGAAGATATCTGGGACCGCTGCGCCTACGTGCTCTCCGTCAAGATGCAGGATCCGCAGTTTGCCGGCCAGACCAAAGAACGTCTCTCTTCACGCCAGTGTGCGGCTTTCGTGTCTGGCGTAGTCAAAGATGCCTTTACCCTGTGGCTAAACCAGAACGTTCAGGCGGCAGAGATGCTGGCTGAAATGGCTATCTCCAGCGCCCAGCGTCGTCTGCGCGCGGCGAAAAAAGTGGTGCGTAAAAAGCTCACCAGCGGCCCTGCGCTGCCGGGCAAGCTGGCGGACTGTACCGCCCAGGATCTTAACCGTACCGAGCTGTTCCTGGTTGAAGGAGACTCGGCGGGTGGGTCGGCCAAGCAGGCGCGCGACCGTGAATATCAGGCGATCATGCCGCTCAAGGGTAAGATCCTCAATACCTGGGAGGTCTCGTCTGACGAAGTGCTGGCCTCGCAGGAGGTGCATGATATCTCGGTGGCGATCGGCATCGATCCGGACAGTGACGATCTGAGCCAGCTGCGTTACGGCAAGATCTGCATTCTCGCGGATGCGGACTCCGATGGTCTGCACATCGCGACCCTGCTGTGCGCGCTGTTCGTGAAGCATTTCCGCACGCTGGTGAAGAACGGCCACGTTCACGTCGCGCTGCCGCCGCTCTACCGTATCGACCTCGGTAAAGAAGTTTACTATGCGCTGACGGAAGAAGAGAAAGCGGGCGTACTGGAACAGCTTAAGCGTAAAAAGGGCAAACCAAACGTTCAGCGTTTTAAAGGCCTGGGCGAGATGAACCCGCTCCAGCTGCGTGAAACGACGCTGGATCCGAATACCCGTCGTCTGGTACAGCTGACGATCAGCGATGAAGACGAGCAGCAAACCAACGCCATGATGGATATGCTGCTTGCCAAAAAACGTTCGGAAGACCGACGTAACTGGCTGCAGGAGAAAGGCGACATGGCAGATATTGAGGCTTAATGATCTTCCCCCTCGCCTCTTCCCATCGGGGAGAGGCGTTCAGGCCGCACGGTGGTTTTTCCGGTACTGTAACGGCGTCTCCCCAATGCCTTTTTTAAACGCGCTAATAAACCACGTTACGTCAGAAAACCCTGTCCGTGCGGCAATCTCTCGCACGCTAGCATCCGAGTGAAGCAAACACTCACACGCTTTGCGCAGGCGTAACGTATTCAGGTAGTCATGAATTTTCTCGCCCGTTTCCGCGCGAAATTTTCGCGATACATAGCTGCGGGATTTGCCCAATTCTGCGGCCAGCGCGTCCAGGCGGAACTTCTTCTGAAAATGCTCGTCCAGCCAGAACATCACCTGGCTGGCGATCCCCTGGCTGCTGCCCGGCGCACCAGCGTTATCATCCGGCATCATAGAAAACAGGCTAATCAGCAGCCCGGCGATGCGCTCGCCGCTAAGGGGAGGGTGATAGCAGCTCAACAGATGATCGATATGCTGATGGCAGTGCGCTAAATCTGCGACCCACGCTTCGCCGCCGTGGCGCGAAAGACGCTGCAACCGCTGCTGAGTGTGCGGAAAGTCGCGCAAATTTTTCAGCACGGCGTGGTGATCGAGATGAATAATCGTGCGCCGGTAAATGGCCTCTGCCTGCGCGTCCACCATTACCTTGTGCAGGGTAAACGGCGGGAAGAAAAACAGCCGTCCGGGACGCATGGTGTAGTGACGATTGTCTACAATCGCCACGCCAAAGCCCTCTTCCACATAGAGAATTTCCAGACACTGATGCCAGTGGTGATAACGCACAGTATTGGCGAACAGGCGGCTGAACGACACCAGGGTATCGTTTAAGGTAATCAACTCCAGGCGATCGGATGTCGGTGCGTCACGCATAGTGCAATAAAACTCAACTTTTCCCCGTCTGAATGTCTTTATAAACCACCTTTTTAAATTTTCTAAACTGCAGGTTTATTCATCGTTCTTAGCTGTGACATGGCTAACATTTCTGCCCTGTAAGGATTCACTATGCTTTGCCGCAGTTGATTACGAGGGCAAACCGATGTGGGCGGCAAACAAAGAAAAATCAAATCCGTTGTCTTCACGCCAGGATGTGGTGGCGTATGTAAAAGCAATGCTGGGCGCGCTGGATAAGCAATTCCCGCCGGACAGCTCAGGTTTTTCGCTGGGCGACACATGCGCGCATTACGCGACAGAGATTGCCAGGATGGAAGGGCTCTCCCGCGCGTTATGGGGGCTGTTTCCGCTGATGGCATCCGGCGAGTCTGAGCCGTTCAGCGAGAAATACCTTGCGGCGATCAAGCTCGGTACCGATCCACAAAGCCCAGGCTACTGGGGGCAGACCGGGCCTTATGACCAGCGTCTGGTGGAGATGGCGGCCTTCGGTCTGGGACTTTCCCTGCTGCAGGATAAGCTCACCGCGCATTTTAGCGAACCTGAACTGAACAACCTGCACGCCTGGCTAAACCAAATTACCGACGCGCAGATGCCGGACAGTAACTGGAATTACTTTGCGATTATGGTCCAGCTTGGTTTCAGGCGCGCCGGAATGGCATATGATCAGGCGGCAATTGACCGCCGTTTTGCGCTGATGGACGCCTACTACCTTGGCGACGGTTGGTATTCCGATGGCCCGGGTCGGCCAAAAGACTATTACATCTCCATGGCGTTCCACTTCTACGGCCTGATCTATGCGACTCTGAGCGGCGATGAGGCGAGGGCAAACATTCTGCGTGAACGTTCGCGCCTGTTCGCGGAAGACTTCATCTACTGGTCAGCCGCCGATGGCGCATCGGTGCCGTTTGGCCGCAGCCTGACCTACCGTTTTGCGATGGTCGCCTTCTGGAGCGCGGTGGCCTATTCCGGGCTGGAGGTGTTCACGCCGGGGATCGTGAAGGGTATTGTTTTGCGCCATCTGCGCTGGTGGCAGCAGCAGCCGATGACCGATCGCGATGGCATTCTAACGCTCGGGTTTGCCTGTCCGAACCTCGCGATGTGCGAAGACTATAACTCTCCCGGCTCGCCGTACTGGGCGCTGAAAACCTATCTGATTTTGGCGTTGCCAGAAGCACACCCGTTCTGGCAGGCACAAGAGCAGCCCCTGCCCGCCCTGAGTGAAAAACGCACGCTTCCCCATGCGCAGCAGATCCTGATGCATGCGCAGGGGTCGCGGCACGTCACAATGCTCACCGCCGGACAGCTTGAGCTGAATAACTATGTCAATACCGAGGCTAAATATACCAAATTTGCCTATTCCAGCCGCTTCGGTTTCACCATTGAACGCGGGCGCTTTGGCCTGCAGCATGCGGCCTGTGACTCGATGCTGTTGTTGGCGGATGGCGATGCGTATTTCCGCGGTCGCCGCGCGTGCGAGGAGGTACGGGTAGATGAAAATTACCTCTACTCACGCTGGTCGCCATGGCACGACGTGCATATTGAGAGCTGGCAAATTCCGTTCGGTGAGTGGCACCTGCGCCTGCACCGTATCAACAGCGCGCGCCAGCTGCAAACGGCAGAAGGCGGGTTTGCGGTGATGAAAACAGAACATCAGATCCGCGAGAGAGGCTGCTATCTTCAGGCAGAGAACGGTTTTAGCACGATTATTGACCTCTCACCCGCTATTTTGCGTAGACCGGGCAGCATCGTCACGCCGCCAAACAGCAGCATTATGTTCCCGGAGTGTGCCTCTGTTCCGCTGCTAAAAACCGATATTACGCCAGGGGAGAGCTGGCTGTGTTGCGCAGTCCTGGCCGGCGAGAAACAGCCGGCAGGGGTTACGCCGCAACTGAATATTAGCCATAACCGGGTCGTTATCCGCGAACCTGGAGGCGAACGTCAACTGGCGTTCACTTTATAAAAAAACGGGCCCTACACGTTGGCGAGGATGCGATGAAAAGTACATCTACAACAAACAGAACTGAGTATTACAAAATAAGCAGTTTTATTTTTCTCTACTTTTTTACCTGGTCTGCCAGTATTGGGTTACTGGCGATTTGGCTCGGTCAAAAGGCGAATCTAAGCGGTTCGGTTATCGGTACCGTATTTGCCGTGAACGGCGTTTTCTCCGTTATTCTTAAACCGATCTACGGCTATATTCTCGATAAGATCGGCATGAGTAAATACCTGCTCTACTTTGTGGTCGTGATGTCGGCCCTGATGGCGCCGTTCTTTATTTATGTTTATCAGCCGCTGTTAATGTCTAACACGATGCTGGGCATTATTGTCGGTGCGCTCTATTTAAGCTTTGCCTGGTATGCGGGCGTGGCGGCGTGTGAGTCCTACTCCGACCGCTTTAGTCGCTTAAACGGCATGGAGTTTGGGCAAATCCGCATGTGGGGATCGCTTGGCTGGGCGGTGGCATCATCGTTTTCCGGCCTGCTGTTTAATCTCTCTGCGGCATATAACTTTATTATGGGCAGCGTAGCCTCAGTGGTGATGCTGATTGTACTGCTTAGCCTGAAAGTAAACACTAACTCCGCTACCGCTGGCGAAGTCCTTACCAAAGAAAAAATCGCGCCGTCAGACGTCTATGCCCTGCTGCGTAACCGTAAATTCTGGGCGTTCTGCCTGTACGTCGCGGGCGTGGCATGGATGATGTTTATCGCCGAACAGCAGTTCTCGCGCTATTTCGTCACCTTCTTTGATGATATCCACGAAGGCAACGCGGTATTTGGTTATCTGGGCACGGTGCAGTCGGGAATGGAATTTGTCATGTATATGGTGATCCCACTGTTCGTAAACTTTATTGGTGCCAAGCGTGGGCTATTAATTGTCGGCCTGGTGGTCGGTGCGCGTCTGATTATTTCCGGCATGAGCGATTCGCATCTGTTAATTTCCATTCTTAAGCCGCTGTACGGACTGGAAATTTGTTTGCTGCTAGTGTCGGTCTTTAAATATATCGCCGAGCATTTCGATAAGCGTGTCAACGCCACCATGTATCTGCTGGGCTATCAGGCCATGCTGTATATCGGCAATGTTGTGGTCTCTTCGCCTGCCGGATATATGTATGACCGCATTGGCTTTGAGCACACCTATATCATTATGGGCGCGACGGCGCTGACCTTTACGCTGATCTCTGCCTTTACGTTATCCGCCTGCCAGAGCAAATGGCGCGGATCCCGTACGCTGAACGTAGCAGAACCCACTTCACGATAATTACGCCGTCAAAGAAGGAACCGAAAATGTTAAGTCGTATCAACGCCGAACTCCTGCCAGCGATGCCTGAACCCGTGGAACCACGCGTGTTTAGCGATGAAATGCATACTGCGCGCCGCCACGTCCTTGAATTAATCAGCCGTCATCTGACGGCGTTCGGTGAGCAATTTCCGGCAGAAACCTGCAAAGAGGGTTATTACCCGCTGACCGACAACGTGGAGTGGACGACCAGCTTTTGGACCGGCCAACTGTGGCTGGCGTGGGAGATGAGCGGGGAGGCGAAATTTCGCACGATGGCCGAGAACAACGTGCGCTCATTTGGTCTGCGTATTGCCGGGCGCAATGACACCAACACCCACGATTTAGGCTTCCTCTACACGCTCTCCTGCGTGGCGGCATGGCGACTGACCGGCAACCGTGAGGCGCGCGGTTTTTCGCTGCTGGCGGCAGAAGCGCTGCTGGAGCGCTTCCACGAAAAGGCGAAAATCATTCAGGCATGGGGCGATCTGGCCGACCCGGAACAGGCCGGGCGGATGATAATCGACTGCAACATGAATTTACCGCTGCTCTACTGGGCGACGGAACAAACCGGCGATCCACGTTTTGCCGATGCCGCAAAAGCGCACGTGATGCAGGCGGCAACGTATCTTATTCGTGACGATGCCTCAACCTTCCACACCTACTATATGGACGTGGAAACCGGCGCGCCGCGCTACGGCAATACCCAGCAAGGCTATGCCAACGACTCCTGCTGGTCGCGCGGCCAGGCGTGGGGGATTTATGGCTTCCTGCTGAGCTATATCTACACCGGCGATGAAACGATGATCGCCCTGTCAAAGCGGCTGGCGAACTACTTCCTCAACCGCCTGCCGTCGGATTATGTCTGCCACTGGGACCTGGCGCTGGTGGGAACGGATGCACTACGCGACTCCTCCTCGGCGGCGATTGCGGTATGCGGGCTGCTGGAGCTGGTGAAACACCTGCCGGCGACTGACCCGGATCGCGAACGTTATCTCGAATGGGCGAAAGGGATAATGTCGTCGCTGACGAAGCACTACCTGATGGGCAAAGAGGAGAAGGGGAGCGGGCTGCTGAAGCACTCTGTTTACCATCTGGCGAGCAATAAAGGGGTGGATGAGTGTGCGAGCTGGGGAGATTATTTCTACGTTGAGGCGCTGGTGCGCTTTACGCAGAGCTGGAAGCTGTACTGGTAACCGTTAAAACAAAGCCCGGTGGCACTGGCGCTTACCGGGCTTTGGGTGAAATTGGCAGGTGGTGCCTGGCGGCAACAATCGTTGCCTTAAACCCCTTGCTCCAGAATGCGGATATGGGTTTCCAGCACGTTACCTTTCACCGCGTCACTCCACGCTTTCATGTGCGCAGTCTGCAGATGCGCTTCAAGATGCGCGACGGTTTCCCACTGCTCAACCATGATGATTGAATCTGGCGCGCTAGCCTGGAAGCTTGCGTGGGTGGCGGCATCCACCATCGGCGCGTAGCCATGACAACCTTCTTCTGCAAGTACGGCCGGGATAATTTTCGCGAATTGATCCAGCACCGTCTGGCGGTGATGTTGGCCTGGACGCGTACGAATTTCAGCAATTACGGTAAGCATGATCATTTCTCCTGATGACAGGCTTCCAGTTAAGCAAAAATCTCGCCGAGATGCTTGCGATATTCTGCGATATAGCGCGGGACATCCGGCATTTTAATTACGTCGTTGACAATAAAGGTGGGCAGCGGATCCATCCCCAGGAACTGGTTGGCTTTGTGGAACGGCAGGTACGCGCCGTCTACACCCACCCCTTCAAAGAACTGCTCTTTGTCGGTGAAGGCTTCCATTGGCGCATTCCAGGTCAGGGAGAGCATATATTTTTTACCCTGAATCAGGCCGCCAGAACCGTATTTTTTGCCAGCGTCAGAGCGGGTACGGCCGTCGCTGGCATAGAGCGAGCCGTGGCCTTCGGTGAACACGTCATCCATATATTTTTTTACGGTCCACGGAGCGCCCATCCACCAGCCTGGCATCTGCCAGATAACCACGTCAGCCCACAGGAAATTCTGCACTTGCGTTTTGACATCGTAATCGCCGTCCGCGCGCACCACCTTAACATCATGCCCGGCGTCGCGCAGGAAGCCGTCCGCGATTTCAGTCAGGGTGTCGTTAAGTTGACCTTTAGAGTGCGCAAACTCTTTCGCGCCGTTGATAATCAGAATGTTGCTCATTATAGCGTCCTCGATGATGAGAGTATGACGAGCATTCTACGCGCGAGACCGGGGCGGTTAAATAAGCAAAATGTGTAAAGTCTTTTGCGCAGGAAGCAATAATCTACCCCCAACGGATACCCACTTCGAAACCGCCCGCAGAGGCATTTCCCAGTGATACGCCCATGCCGTGCAGGGCTGCAATGCGCTTCACGATGGATAACCCCAGGCCGCTGCCCGTGGCATCCTGTCCCGGCGGGCGATAAAAACGCTCACCTACGCGCGCCAGGGCGGCGGGTGAAATTCCGGGGCCATTATCGCGCACGGTTATACTGCGGGCGTCCAGCGTGACGTCCACAACGCTGCCGGGCGGGCTGTAGCGAATGGCGTTATCCAGCACATTACGCACCATCAGGCTCAGGAGTAGCTGTTGGCCCGCGCGTTGCGCCTGCGGCGCATTGATCTTCAGACGAATATCGACACCCGCCTGCTGAGCCGGATGCCAGATATCCATCACCGCTGACTGCAGTAAATCGGCCATGACGATTGGCTCGACATCGTCCAGGTTATCCAGCGAATCCAGACGGGAAAGGGTAAGGAGTTGATCCACCAACCGGGATGCACGGTCGATACCGGTGTGCAGTTGTGCCAACGCTTTCGCCTGCGCCTGCGGATCATCCAGATAAAGTTGCGCTACATCGGTCTGGACCTTAAGAGCCGCCAGCGGGCTACGCAGCTCATGAGCGGCATCGGAGGTAAAGCGACGCTCGCGGGTCATCATCTCCTGGGTGCGTATAAACAGGTGGTTCAGAGAGTCGAGTAGCGGACGCACTTCCGGCGGGACTCCCTGGGTTGAAAGGGCGTCGGTGGCGTCCGGGGAACGCGCGCGCAAGGTTTGCGCCAGCTTTTTCAGCGGCTTTAGCTCTCTGCCCAAAAGCAGGATCAGCAACAACAGCATTACGGGCAGTGCCACCAGCCATGGCGTGAGCTGCGAGGCAACCACATCCATCGCCATCTCCTGACGGTATTCCCACTCCTGGCCGACCACTATGCGGTAGTTACCCTCTGGAGAGGTCAGCCATAAAAACCGCCACTCGTCGTTGTCGCCCAGCAACCGCCCGTTCTCAAATCCGTCACGACGATAATGCCAGGGAATGTCGCGCCCGTTTTCGCCATCGTTGAGCAGCATCTTGCCGTCGGCGGAGTAAATGGCAAAGGCCAGCGCATCGTCGTCAAAATGACCATGTTTCGCTTTTTTCGGCACCGTTTTCATCCGCGCTGGCGCGTGGATTTCGTCGAGATCCATGGTCATTAGCCGTTTGGCGAACAGCATCTGCTGGGTATCAAACAGCTTATCGAGCTTGTCGGTGGTCTGTTGCCAGGCGACGATGCTTGCGGCAAACCACGCCGCCAGGGACAGCGCTAAAAAAAGCAGCGTCAAGCGCAGCTTCAGGCTCAGGCGTTGAGACAGTTTCATGCGTCTCCCAGGGCATAACCGATGCCGTGTACGGTACGGATAAACGCGCTGCCGAGCTTGCGGCGCAGGTGATGCACATGGACTTCCACGGCGTTGCTGGAGACGTCGTCGTCCCAGTTGTAGAGCTTTTCCTCAATAAGCTTACGGGGAAGCACGCGCCCGGCGTTGCGCAGGAGGAGTTCAAGCAGCGCAAATTCTTTGGGTTTCAGCGTCAGCGTTTCGCCTTCGAGCGTCGCAATCCGGCTCGCCGGGTCGAGCGTCACCTTGCCGTGACGTAGCTCGCTGCGTGTCTGTCCATGACTGCGGCGCACCAGCGCTTCGAGCCTTGCGGCAACTTCAATTAGCGCAAAAGGTTTGCACAGATAATCATCCGCCCCCAGACGCAGTCCCTCAACGCGCTGATTCAGGGCGTCGCGCGCGGTCAGGATCAGCACTGGCTCGCTGTGGTCGCTCTCGCGCCAGGCGCGCAGGATCTCCAGCCCGTCAATGCCCGGCAGCGTCAGGTCCAGCACGATGGCATCGTAGGGCGCGGTGTACAGCGCGGCCTGCCCGGTTTTGCCGTCGCTAAACCAGTCGACGTTAAACCCCATTTTGCTTAACCCCGCTTTGATGCCATCGCCGATTAACTTGTCGTCTTCTACCAGTAAAATGCGCATGTTCCCTCCTTGATGCCGCCAGTAAACCCCTGGCTGAAGCATGCTGTACAGTAAAAATAAATAAATTTTCGCCTTAAGAAGTTGTTAAGGTCTACCCTGTTTAATGGATGTTGAAACGACATTAAAGGGAGAGATTAAGATGAAAAAATTCGCTGCTATTGCTGCCATCATGATGATGACCACCGCCCCGGTATTTGCTGCCCAGGGGGGATTCAGCGGCCCATCGGCAACCGCAACCCCGGCGCAAAGCCAAACCCAGCAGGGCGGTTTTGTCGATAACAACGCCAACCTGACGACGGCGGCAAAAGTAAAAGAGTTGAAAGACGACAGCTGGGTCAAGCTGCGCGGTAACATTACCGAGCGCCTGTCCGATGACCGTTATACCTTCCGCGATGAGACCGGTACGGTAGTGGTTGAGATTGACAACAAGCGCTGGAATGGCATTACCGTGACGCCGCAGGACAAAGTGGAACTGCAGGGTAAGGTCGATAAAGACTGGAACGAATTTGAAATCGACGTGAAACAGGTTATTAAGCTGAACAAATAACCCACAAAGGGCCGATTATCCGGCCCTTTTTCTTTGTGACTCAACTCGTCAGATAGGGTAGTATCTGCGGCAATATTGCCTGAAACCCATCGGTTTCTGAGTTGAGGAATCACACGTAATGAGCGATATGGCAGAGCGCCTCGCGCTACATGAATTCACGGAAAATGCCTACCTGAACTACTCCATGTACGTCATCATGGACAGGGCGTTGCCGTTTATCGGAGATGGCCTGAAGCCCGTTCAGCGCCGCATCGTCTATGCGATGTCCGAGCTGGGGCTGAGCGCCAGCGCCAAGTTTAAGAAATCCGCCCGTACCGTCGGTGACGTACTGGGTAAATACCATCCGCATGGCGACAGCGCCTGTTATGAAGCGATGGTGCTGATGGCGCAGCCGTTCTCATACCGTTACCCGCTGGTTGACGGACAGGGGAACTGGGGGGCGCCGGACGATCCGAAATCCTTCGCGGCGATGCGTTATACCGAATCCCGGTTGTCCAAATATGCCGAAGTGCTGCTGGGCGAGCTGGGTCAGGGGACCGTTGACTGGGTGCCAAACTTCGACGGCACGATGCAGGAGCCGAAAATGCTGCCTGCGCGTCTGCCGAACATCCTGCTGAATGGCACGACCGGTATAGCCGTCGGCATGGCGACGGACATTCCCCCGCATAACCTGCGAGAAGTGGCGAAAGCCGCCATCACCCTGATAGAACAGCCGAAAACCTCTCTTGATGCGCTGCTGGATATCGTTCAGGGGCCGGACTACCCGACGGAAGCTGAGATCATCACCTCGCGCGCGGAAATCCGCAAAATCTACCAGAACGGTCGCGGCTCCGTGCGTATGCGCGCGGTATGGACCAAAGAAGACGGTGCGGTGGTGATCACCGCGCTGCCGCATCAGGTATCCGGCGCGAAGGTGCTGGAGCAGATAGCCTCTCAGATGCGCAATAAAAAGCTGCCGATGGTCGACGACCTGCGCGACGAATCTGACCACGAGAACCCGACTCGTCTGGTTATCGTGCCGCGCTCCAACCGCGTGGATATGGAACAGGTAATGAACCACCTGTTTGCTACCACCGATCTGGAAAAAAGTTACCGCGTTAACCTGAATATGATTGGTCTGGACGGACGCCCGGCGGTGAAAAACCTGCTGGAGATCCTCACCGAATGGCTGACCTTCCGCCGCGATACGGTGCGTCGTCGTTTAAACCATCGTCTGGAAAAAGTGCTTAAGCGCCTGCATATCCTTGAAGGCTTGCTGGTGGCGTTCCTTAACATCGACGAAGTGATTGAAATCATTCGTACCGAGGACGAACCGAAGCCCGCGTTGATGTCGCGCTTTGGCATTAGCGAAACCCAGGCCGAAGCCATTCTCGAGCTGAAGCTGCGCCACCTCGCCAAACTGGAAGAGATGAAAATTCGCGGCGAGCAGGACGCGCTGGAAAAAGAGCGCGACCAGCTGCAGGCTATCCTGGCGTCCGAACGCAAGATGAACAACCTGCTGAAGAAAGAGCTGCAGGCGGATGCCGAAGCCTTTGGCGACGATCGTCGTTCTCCGCTGCACGAGCGTGAAGAAGCGAAGGCGATGAACGAGCATGACATGCAGCCTTCAGAGCCAGTGACGATTGTACTGTCGCAGAGCGGTTGGGTGCGCAGCGCCAAAGGGCACGATATCGACGCCCCGGGGCTGAGCTACAAAGCAGGCGACAGCTTCAAAGCCGCGGTGAAAGGGAAGAGCAACCAGCCGGTGGCGTTCATCGACTCCACGGGCCGCAGCTATGCCATCGACCCGATCACCCTGCCTTCCGCTCGTGGGCAGGGCGAACCGCTGACCGGCAAGCTGACGCTGCCGCCGGGCGCCACGGTTGACCATATGCTGATGGAAGCCGATGAACAGAAGCTGCTGATGGCCTCTGACGCCGGTTATGGATTCATCTGTACCTTTAACGATCTGGTATCGCGAAACCGCGCGGGTAAAGCGTTGATCAGCCTGCCGGACAACGCCCACGTGATGGCGCCGCAGGTGATTGAAAACGACAGCGATATGCTGCTGGCGATCACCACCGCCGGGCGTATGTTGATGTTCCCGGTCAGCGACCTGCCGCAACTGTCGAAGGGGAAAGGTAATAAGATCATTAACATTCCGTCAGCGGAAGCGGCGAAAGGGGAAGATGGCCTGGCGCATCTCTTCATTCTGCCGCCACAAAGTACGCTGACCCTGCACGTCGGCAAGCGTAAAATCAAACTCCGTCCGGAAGAGTTGCAGAAGGTCGTGGGTGAGCGCGGACGCCGTGGCTCGCTGATGCGCGGCCTGCAGCGTATTGACCGCGTGGAGATCGATTCTCCTGCTCGAAGCCGCGCGGGCGACAGCGAAGAGTAAGCACGTTCTCCCCCTCTTTTCTGAGGGGGATTTCAGTAAAATTTCCCGTAAAAACGTTGTTAATTCATGCGTTGCGATTAACAATACGCGCTCGTAATAAAGTCCTTACCTGGCCACAGGTGAAGTATAATTGTCAGTTGTTGGGGCTTCAGAGGTCGCTATGCTATACATTGTTCGTCTTGTTCTTACCGTTATCTACTGCATCCTGGTCTGTGTTTTCGGCTGCATCTATTGCCTGTTCAGCCCGCGTAATCCGAAGCATGTTTCGACCTTTGGTCACATGTTCGGCCGCCTTGCGCCACTTTATGGCCTGAAAGTAGAAAAACGCCTGCCTGAAGGGGCTGAGCATTTCGGTAACGCCATCTACATTGCTAACCACCAGAACAACTTCGATATGGTGACAGCCGCAAATATCGTTCTGCCGCCGACCGTGACCGTGGGTAAAAAGAGTCTGCTGTGGATCCCGTTTTTCGGCCAGCTGTACTGGCTTACCGGTAACCTGCTGATCGACCGTAATAATCGTGCGAAAGCGCACAGCACTATTGCGGAAGTGGTGAATCACTTCAAAAAACGCAAAATCTCTATCTGGATGTTTCCGGAAGGGACACGGAGCCGGGGTCGTGGCCTGCTGCCGTTTAAAACCGGTGCGTTTCATGCGGCAATTGCGGCGGGCGTTCCAATTATTCCCGTGTGTGTTTCCAATACTTCGAATAAGATTAATCTTAACCGCCTGAAGAACGGGCTGGTGATTGTCGAAATGCTGCCGCCGGTAGAGACTCGCGAATACGGTAAAGATCAGGTTCGTGCGCTGGCAACGCACTGCCGGGAACTGATGGCTCAGCATATCGCGCTGCTCGACAAAGAAGTCGCAGAGAGAGAAGCCGCCGGCAAAATTTAAGCGGGCGTTATAAGGGAAAACGAATTCCCCTGTTGTTAGTCGTTTCAGATGGAGCTTATATGTCATTCAGTCGGCGTCAGTTTATTCAGGCTTCCGGGATTGCCCTTTTTGCAGGTGCGATGCCGTTGACAGCCAACGCCGCCGGGCGGCAACCGCAACTGCCCATTCCGCCGTTGATTGAATCCCGTCGCGGACAACCCCTTTTCCTCACCCTACAGCGCAGCCACTGGTCTTTCACCCAGGGAACGCGTGCGTCGGTATGGGGCATTAATGGCCGTTACCTTGGGCCAACCATTCGTGTCTGGAATGGCGACGACGTTAAGCTTATCTACAGTAACCGCACCACTGAAAATGTCGCCATGACCACCAGCGGGTTGCAGGTTCCCGGGCCGTTGATTGGCGGCCCGGCGCGGATGATGTCGCCAAATGCCGACTGGGCGCCAGTGCTGCCGATCCGTCAGAGCGCTGCCACCTTGTGGTATCACGCGAATACGCCAAACCGTGCTGCGCAGCAGGTATATAACGGCCTCGCCGGGATGTGGTTGATTGAAGATGAAATCAGCAAATCTCTGCCGATCCCGAATCACTACGGGGTGGATGATTTCCCGGTCATTATTCAGGACAAACGTATTGATAACTTCGGCTCGCCGGAATACAGCGAGCCGGGCAGCGGTGGCTTTGTGGGCGATACGCTGTTGGTAAACGGCGCGCAAAGCCCGTACGTGGAAGTCTCTCGCGGGTGGGTGCGTCTGCGCCTGCTGAACGCCTCTAACTCGCGCCGCTACCAGTTGCAGATGAGCGATGGTCGCGCGCTGCATGTGATATCAGGCGATCAGGGCTTTTTGCCGGCGCCGGTTTCCGTGAAACAGCTGGCGCTGGCGCCGGGTGAACGTCGTGAAATCCTGGTGGATATGACCAACGGCAATGAAGTGTCTGTGACCTGCGGTGAAGCGGCGAGCATTGTTGATCGTATTCGCGGTTTCTTTGAGCCGTCGAGCGTGCTGGTCTCTACGCTGGTGCTGACACTGCGTCCAACCGGCTTGCTGCCGCTGGTGACTGACAGCCTGCCCATGCGTTTGCTCCCGCAGGCGATCATGAGCGGCCCGCCGGTGCGTAGCCGTGATATAAGTCTGGGCGACGATCCTGGCATTAACGGGACACTGTGGGATGTTAATCGCATTGATATCACCGCCCAGCAAGGCACCTGGGAACGCTGGACGGTACGCTCGGACATGCCGCAGTCGTTCCATATTGAAGGGGTGAGCTTCCTTATCCGCAACGTGAACGGCGCGATGCCGTTCCCGGAAGATCGCGGCTGGAAAGATACCGTCTGGGTGGATGGTCAGGTGGAACTGCTGGTCTACTTTGGTCAGCCTTCGTGGCCGCACTTTCCGTTCCTGTTCCATAGCCAGACGCTGGAGATGATGGACAGGGGGTCCGTGGGGCAAATTCTGGTGAACCCCTCGCCCTGACTCACCCCTTATCCCGGCCCTCACCCCTATGGGAAGCAGGCCGGGTTGAAGGGTAAACCCTGCGCATAATACCCCTTCATTTCCCACCGAGATCCAGCGTATAATCCCGCTCCTTTTGTCTATTTTTTCTTCGGAAGCATTATGAGCGCAATTTCCCTGATCCAGCCGGATCGTGACCTCTTCTCCTGGCCCCAGTACTGGGCGGCCTGCTTTGGACCGGCGTCATTTCTGCCGATGTCCCGTGAAGAGATGGACCAACTGGGCTGGGATAGCTGCGATATCATTCTGGTGACGGGCGATGCCTACGTCGATCACCCGAGCTTTGGTATGGCGATCTGTGGCCGTATGCTCGAAGCGCAGGGCTTCCGCGTGGGGATCATTTCGCAGCCAGACTGGAACAGCAAAGATGCGTTCATGGCGCTCGGCAAACCGAACCTGTTCTTCGGCGTGACCGCAGGCAACATGGATTCGATGATCAACCGCTATACCGCCGACCGCAAGCTGCGCCATGACGACGCCTACACTGCCGATAACGTGGCGGGTAAACGGCCGGATCGCGCGACCCTTGTTTACACCCAGCGATGCAAAGAAGCATGGAAAGACGTGCCGGTTATCCTGGGGGGCATCGAGGCCAGCCTCCGACGTACTGCGCATTACGATTACTGGTCAGATACCGTCCGTCGTTCTGTGCTGGTGGACTCCAAAGCCGATATGCTGATCTTCGGTAACGGTGAACGCCCGCTGGTTGAAGTCGCGCACCGTCTGGCGCAGGGCGAGCCTGTTGGCGAGATCCGCGACGTGCGTAACACTGCGATCATGGTGAAAGAGGCGTTACCTGGCTGGCGCGGTGTGGATTCCCGTATCATCGATATGCCGGGTAAAATCGACCCGATCCCGCATCCTTACGGTGACGATCTGCCGTGTGCGGATAACAAACCGGTTGCGCCGAAAAAAGCCGAAGCCAAAGCCGTTGTGGTCCAGCCGCCGCGTCCGAAGCCGTGGGAAAAGACCTATGTCCTGCTGCCCTCATTCGAGAAGGTCAAAAGCGACAAAGTGCTGTATGCGCATGCGTCCCGTATTTTGCACCATGAAACCAACCCGGGCTGTGCGCGAGCGCTTATGCAAAAGCACGGTGAGCGCTATATTTGGGTTAACCCACCGGCCATTCCGCTCTCTACCGAAGAGATGGACAGCGTCTTTGCGCTACCGTATAAGCGCGTGCCGCATCCGGCTTACGGCAACAGCCGCATTCCGGCCTACGAGATGATCCGTTTCTCGATCAATATCATGCGTGGCTGTTTCGGCGGCTGCTCCTTCTGCTCCATTACCGAGCACGAAGGCCGCATTATCCAGAGCCGGTCGGAGGATTCAATCGTCAACGAGATCGAAGCCATTCGCGACTCGGTTCCGGGCTTTACCGGCGTGATCTCCGATCTGGGTGGCCCAACCGCCAATATGTATATGCTGCGCTGTAAGTCACCGCGCGCGGAGCAGACCTGTCGGCGCCTCTCCTGCGTCTATCCGAGCATTTGCGAGCATATGGACACCAACCACGAACCGACGATCAACCTGTACCGTCGCGCCCGCGATCTGAAAGGTATCAAGAAAATCCTGATCGCCTCCGGGGTACGTTACGACATCGCGGTGGAAGATCCGCGCTACATCAAAGAGCTGGCGACGCATCATGTTGGTGGTTATCTGAAGATTGCGCCGGAGCACACCGAAGAAGGCCCGCTGTCGAAGATGATGAAGCCGGGCATGGGCAGCTACGATCGCTTCAAAGAGCTGTTCGATACCTACTCGAAGCAGGCGAGGAAAGAGCAGTATCTGATCCCGTACTTTATCTCTGCGCACCCCGGCACGCGCGACGAAGATATGGTCAACCTGGCCCTGTGGCTGAAGCAACGTCGCTTCCGTCTGGATCAGGTACAAAACTTCTATCCGTCACCGCTCGCCAACTCAACGACCATGTATTACACCGGCAAGAACCCGCTGAGTAAGATTGGCTATAAAAGCGAAGACGTGGTGGTGCCGAAAGGAGATAAGCAGCGTCGTCTGCACAAAGCCCTGCTGCGTTACCACGATCCGGCAAACTGGCCGCTTATCCGCCAGGCGCTGGAAGAGATGGGTAAAAAGCACCTGATCGGTTCGCGCCGCGACTGTCTGGTGCCTGCGCCCACGCTGGATGAGATGCGTGAAGCGCGCCGTCAGAATCGCCATGCGCGCCCGGCGCTGACCAGGCACGCGCCGATTGTGCATCAGCGTTCGAACGGTCAATCCAGTGCGAAGAAACCGGTTAAGCGCAAAGCGTAAAATAAAAACCCCGGCGAGCCGGGGTTTCTTTTAGCCGCCAAACTGATCCGGGTACGGCCCAAGCCGCTTGCCCTGATCCAGTTTTGCAATTTCGCTCAGTTCATCTTTGTCGAGGCGGAAATCCCAGACGTCGAAGTTCTCGGCGATGCGCGATGGCGTGACCGATTTTGGGATTACCACCAGGCCGCTATCCAGATGCCAGCGAATGACAATCTGAGCCGGGGTCCTGCCGTACTTATCCGCCAGATCGCGGATAACTTTCTGGTCGAACACCCCTTCACCGCCCTGGGCCAGCGGGCTCCAGGATTCGGTCTGGATCTTGTGGGTAGCATTCCACGCATGCAACTGACGCTGCTGCAACAGCGGGTGCAACTCAATCTGGTTGATCACCGGCGCGACGCCGGTCTCGTCAATTAAACGTTGCAGGTGGTGTATCTGGAAATTACACACGCCAATACTTTTCGCCAGCCCTTGCTGCTGTAGCTCAATCATCCCTTTCCAGGCATCAACATAATGATCGATAGCCGGAACTGGCCAGTGCATCAAATACAGATCGACAGAATCGAGCTGGAGCTTATCCAGACTCTCCCGCAAGGCGTCGTGGGGGCGTTTCTGATCGTCGTTCCACAGTTTGGTGGTAATGAAAAGATCGTCCCGGGGCAGGCCAGCACTTGCCAGCGCTTTACCCACGCCGTCTTCATTTTTATACGCGGCGGCGGTATCAATAGACCGATAGCCAACCTCAAGTGCTTTATGAATGGCGGAGACGACCTCGTCGTTACCGGCTTTCCATACACCTAGCCCCAACTGGGGCATCACGTTGCCGTCCTGCAGCTTGATTACGGTTTGGTTTGCCATTTTTCCTCCTTCAAGTGCTCATCGTCGAAGGGGAACCCCCGACGATGTGGTGTGCATTAAGTCTGGACGAAATGCCAAAAAACGAAAGTCAGGATAACAAAAACGCTTAGCGCGCGGCTTCGTAAATACGACGGCTCACGTCCAGGGTGATGTCGCCTTGCTCGCCGATTTGCGTCATACCGTGTTCTTCCAGTTTCGCCAGCAGGGCAGGGATAGTGCTGCCATCCAGGCCGTAGCCAGAAAGGCGCGTTGGCACACCCAGGCTTTCGAAGAAGTTACGGGTAGCAACGATGGCGGCATCAATACGCGCATCGTCAGAACCTTCGGTGATGCTCCATACGCGCTCAGCGTACTGCAGCAGTTTGGCGTGCTTGGTATCACGTTTTTCATTCCACAGCGCAGGCAGAACCACCGCCAGCGTTTGAGCATGATCCAAGCCGTGCATTGCCGTCAGTTCGTGGCCCAACATGTGGGTTGCCCAGTCCTGCGGCACGCCCGCGCCGATCAGGCCGTTAAGCGCCTGAGTCGCAGCCCACATTACATTGGCACGCACGTTATAGTTTTCCGGCTCTTTCAGCGCTTTCGGGCCCTCTTCGATAAGCGTCAGCAGAATACCTTCCGCGAAACGATCCTGAATTTTAGCATCGACCGGGTAAGTCACGTACTGTTCAACGGTATGAACAAAGGCATCGACCACGCCATTAGCCACCTGACGGGCAGGCAGGGTGTAGGTATAAACCGGATCGAGAACGGCGAATACCGGCTGAACGTGTTCGTTCATAAAGGCCTGCTTGTCGCCGGTCGCTTTACGGGAGATCACCGCGCCTTTGTTGGATTCAGAACCGGTGGCTGGCAGAGTTAATACGGAACCCATTGGGATCGCGCTGTTGATGTCGCTGCCGCCGTTTTTCAGGATCTGCCATGGATCGACGCCGTCAGCATAGTGTGCAGCCGCCGCGATGAATTTGGTGCCGTCCAGGACGGAACCGCCGCCCACTGCCAGCAGGAAGGTGATGTTCTCGTCGCGGGCGATTTTGACCGCATTCATCAGGGTTTCGTAAGACGGGTTGGGTTCAATGCCGCCGAATTCGCGTACGTTCAGACCTTCCAGCGCGCTGTAGACCTGGTCCAGCACGCCGGTTTTTTTCACGCTGCCGCCGCCGTAAGTAATCAGTACGCGGGCGTCCGCAGGGATCTGTGCACGCAGGTCGGCAATGGCGCCTTTACCAAACAGGATGCGGGTTGGGGTGTGGAGAGTAAAATTATTCATTGCTCGTTCCCTTTTGTGGGTGAAGAACCGGGGTGGCGCAGATGGCTACCTGATGCTGCACATTGTGGCGGGCTGTGGCGCTCCTCTCAATGCACATTCCTGCTGATGTCTTGCCCATTTCTACAGAGCGCTGGAGAATCCTGGAGGAAATGAGCACACTGTAAGCGTCGGAAACCGTCCCCGGAGAGAGCCATTATGAAGCGAGAAGCCATTTGTCAGCAGCTAACGTCGCAGATTAAAAGATTGATAGATAACGGAAATAATGCAGCGGAATGGCTGCCGGACATTCGCCTGCTTTATGGGACGCAGCCTGGAACCCGCACACCTGTGATGTACCAGCCGGGCATCGTTTTTCTCTTTTCGGGCCATAAAATTGGCTACATCAATGAACGCGTGTTTCGTTATGACACCAATGAATACTTGCTGCTGACGGTACCTTTACCCTTTGAGTGTGAAACTTTCGCGACAGAGGCCGTTCCGCTGGCGGGTATTCGCGTTAATGTCGATATCCTTCAGCTTCAGGAGTTGCTGATGGATATTGGAGAAGACGTGCTGTTCCAGCCATCGATGGCGGCAAGCGGGATTAATTCGGCAACGCTCTCTGAAGCGATCCTCTGCGCCATTGAGCGCCTGCTGGACGTCTTCGACAGGCCGCTGGATGCCCGTATTCTCGGTAAGCAGATTATCCGTGAAATACTCTATCACGTGCTGCTGGGGCCGGGCGGAGGGGCGCTACTGGCGCTGGTCAGCCGTCAGACGCACTTTAGCCTGATCAGCCGCGTCCTCAAGCGTATCGAAAGCCAGTACACGGAAAACCTCAGCGTTGACCAACTGGCGGCGGAAGCCAACATGAGCGTTTCGGCGTTTCACCATAATTTTAAGTCAGTGACCAGCACCTCTCCGCTGCAGTATCTCAAAACCTACCGGCTGCATAAGGCGCGCATGATGATGATCCACGATGGCATGAAGGCCAGCGCGGCGGCGATGCGGGTTGGGTATGAAAGTGCGTCGCAATTCAGTCGCGAGTTTAAGCGCTACTTCGGCGTCACGCCGGGGGAAGATGCTACGCGCATCCGAACGATGCAGGGCGCTTAAGGTTTTTACTCTTCTTCCTGGGGGAGAATCACGCGTTGCAGTATTTCTTCTTAATCACGATGGCGATGGTCCCCACCAGCCCTGCCACCAGCAGGACGACTGGCAGCACCATCAGAAAGGTCATGACCTGATCTTCATGGCGTTTGACAAAGGGGATCATATTCAGCGCGTAGCCGAGCGTGGTGACAACGCCCACCCACAGCAGCGCGCTCAGCCAGTTAAAAAACTGGAAGCGGCGATTCGACAGCCCGGAGATGCCCGCCATTGTTGGCAGCAGGGTGCGAACAAAGGCGAGGAAACGGCCAGCCAGCAGCGCCAGCAGGCCATGGCGGTCGAACATGCAGGTTGCACGCTGATGATACTTATGCGGCAACTGCGCCAGCCAGCTTTTCACGACACGGGTGTTGCCCAGCCAGCGGCCCTGCAGATAGCTCAACCAGCAGCCCAGGCTGGCAGCGGAAGTAAGGATAATCATCGTCGGCGCGAAATCCATAACGCCTTTCCCGATCAACGCGCCTGCGAGTAAAAGCAGGCTGTCACCGGGTAAAAATGAGGCAGGCAGTAGTCCATTTTCCAGAAACAGGGTTGCGAACATCACGAAATAGACGATGCCTACAACGTGAGGGTCGGCCAGCGCGGCAAAATCGTGTTGCCAAAGCGCGCCAATAATATCTTGAATAACAGCCATGGACTTTCCTGTGGAACAGCAGATAGAGCGCTATTGTACACCCTGGGAAACGCGCTGGGTTTGATCGCAAACGCAACTCATGCAGACTTTCTAACAGGCCATGTCCACAAAAGCGTCCGGGGCGTACATTTTCATCCAGCACTCTACACGATACGTGCAAACCCTGCCGCTAAATCCGCTATCAAATCGTCAACATTTTCTAAACCAATATGCAGACGGATCAGGGTTCCAGTAAAGTCCACACCGCCGCCGGGGCGCAAAGCTGCGATTTGCTCAGGCTGGTTAGGCAGGATCAAGGATTCATATCCGCCCCAGGAGTAGGCCATGCTAAAGAGGGTAAAATTGTCCAGATAGCTTGCCAGCTCGTCATTATTTAGCCGTTTTTTCAAAATGAATGAGAACAAACCGCTACTGCCCGTAAAGTCACGTTGCCAGTACGCATGGCCTTTGCTGCCCAAAAGCGCGGGGTGGTTGACGCGCTCCACCTGCGGGTGCTGCGCCAGCCACTCGGCAATTTTGAGACTGCTTTCATGATGCTGACGCAGACGAACCCCCAGCGTACGAATGCCGCGGCTGGTCATATAAGCGGTATCGGCATCTACCATCTGGCCCATCAGGTAAGCATTTTCCCGGAGCTGATCCCAGCAGCGCGCGTTGGAAACCGCGGTGCCGATCATTCCGTCGGAGTGACCAATCAGATACTTGGTGGCCGCCTGGATAGAGATATCAATGTCGAATTCCAGCGCCTTGAACAAGACGCCCGCCGCCCAGGTGTTATCAATCATGATGATAGCGTCTGGCGCCTTGCTGCGTACGGCTTTAACAATAGCGGGGACGTCATGAACTTCCATGGTGATAGAGCCCGGAGATTCCAGGAACACAATGCGCGTGTTTGGCTGAATAAGATCGGCGATGCCTTCACCTGTCAGCGGATCGAACCAGCCGGTGGTGACGCCGAGCTTGCTGAGGATTTTGCTGCAGAAGTCCTGGCTGGGTTCGTAAGCGGTGTTGGTCATCAGGATATGGTCACCCTGTTCCACAAACGCAAGAATGGTATTGGCGACAGCCGCTGCGCCGCACGGGAAAAGGGCGCAACCCGCGCCGCCTTCCAGTTCGCACATCGCTTCCTGCAGCGAGAAGTGGGTTAGCGTGCCTCGACGACCATAAAACAGCCCGCCTTTGGCGCGATGACGGGTGGCGATTTTTTTGTCCTCAACGGTATCAAATACCAGTGAGGAGGCTCGTTGAATCACGCTGTTGACCGATCCCTGGGTATATTTTTTGCTGCGTCCGGCCTGCACCAGTGTGGTATCAAGATGCTTTTTTGTCATGTTTGCCAACCCTGTTTTTTATACGTCTGGACGTCCAGACTACCACGATTGTAAAAATGTGCACTCTGATGCTTATCGAATAAGCACAAAATTTTATTAAAAATGGGCATAAGAAATTTTTACTGCGTAAGCGCAAGGAAATTGAGCGAAAATTGCGGCACTATGTAAATACTAATGAGAACGACTATCAATTCGACGTTGATTTGATATCATTACGCTCAGAATTTGTGATTTGCGTCCTGGAGATACAGAGTGGGTAATAATTTGATGCAGACGGATCTCTCCGTCTGGGGCATGTACCATCATGCTGACATCGTGGTTAAGATTGTGATGATCGGCCTGATTCTTGCGTCCGTTGTCACCTGGGCTATTTTCTTTAGCAAAAGCGTCGAACTTATTTCGCAAAAGCGCCGTCTCAAGCGCGAACAGCGGCAGCTTGCCGACGCCCGCTCTCTGGATCAGGCCGCAGAGATGACCTCATCCTTCCACGCGAAAAGCCTGACCTCCCTGTTAGTGAACGAAGCGCAGAACGAGCTGGAACTCTCCGCAGGCAGTGAAGATAACGAAGGCATTAAAGAACGTACCGGCTTCCGCCTGGAACGCCGCGTTGCTGCTGTGGGTCGTCATATGGGGCGTGGGAATGGTTACCTGGCCACTATTGGCGCTATCTCACCCTTTGTCGGCTTGTTCGGTACGGTCTGGGGCATCATGAACAGCTTTATCGGCATTGCACAGACGCAGACCACCAACCTGGCCGTTGTTGCTCCGGGTATCGCAGAAGCGCTGCTGGCCACGGCTATCGGTCTGGTTGCGGCCATCCCCGCGGTGGTTATCTATAACCTCTTCGCGCGTATGATTGGCAGCTATAAAGCGACCCTTGGTGACGTTGCGGCGCAGGTACTGCTGCTGCAAAGCCGTGACCTTGACCTGAATGCCAGCGCCGTAAAACCGGTGCACGCGGCGTCTAAACTGCGCGTAGGTTGATTGTATGGCGATGCGTCTTAACGAAAATCTGGACGATAACGGCGAAATGCATGAAATCAACGTGACGCCGTTCATCGACGTTATGTTGGTTCTGCTGATTATCTTCATGGTTGCTGCGCCGCTGGCAACGGTAGACGTGAAGGTAAATCTGCCCGCCTCTTCCAGCCAGCCGCAGCCGCGCCCGGAAAAGCCAATCTACATTTCGGTGAAAGCGGATAAATCTATGTTCCTCGGGAATGACCCGGTGACGGATGAGTCGGTTATTCCGGCGCTGGATCAGCTTACCGGCGGCAAAAAAGACACTACCGTCTTCTTCCGTGCGGACAAAACCGTCGACTATGAAACCATGATGAAGGTTATGGACACGCTGCATCAGGCGGGGTATCTGAAGATTGGCCTGGTCGGCGAAGAGAAAGCTGCCGCGAAATAACCAGAGGAGCTGGCGAAAGTCAGCTTTGTTTTGTTAGCGTTTTACTTCGGGAGCCTCGGCTTGCGCCTCTTCATTGAGCGCAACACAGGTGACGTTTGAGGTGTGATACTCACCTTCAGACAGTTTGCGGGTCAAACGCAGCGTCGCGGTCTCTTTCGCCAGCAGGTACTGGTAGTTGGCTTCCAGGCGACCGAGAATTTTTTCTTTAAGCTCTGGACGCAGCTCGATAATGGCATTAATGGCCGTGCCGTAAATCTCTTCCTTCACCTGCAAAGAATATATCTCGCGACGGTTGTGCCATTTCAGGCGCACCAGCGTAGCCGGAATCGAGACCAAATCCTGGCTAATACGCGTCATCTCAGCATTTTTACTGTTTCGCAGCGCCTCGATATTTTGCTTTAAGATAAACTCATCACTTTTTTTGTTATCTAAAGTCAAATACACATTATTATCGCTAACCTGTTTCATATTATTCATCCCCAAGTTGATAAAAAATGGGGTGGTTTTTTTCATGCGTTATTAAGTTAAGCCAAATTTCATTGCCGGCTTCATTAATTTCTTTGGTTTTATCGGCCATTATTCTGCTGAGCGTTTGGGCATCTATTTCGCCCTCGGCCTGCAGGTCATTTAGCAGGTGAACAAAGGCTTCTATTTTTACAGCGCGAAATAAACGATCTTGTATATGGCGATCGTGCTCGTCCAGCAGCATATTACGGGATTTACCTGTTCGTGAGACACCAATTAATATGTCAGACTCGAAATCGGCTAGCTTTCTTTTACCCTGAGTGAAATTAGCCTCTTTTTCTGCTTCCGTTGGTTGCTGTTCCACAGGCGTGATGTGGTACTTAGCCGGGACAAGATTGTCGGGCAACATTTTATCTTCCTTTAATTTCAACAGGGTGGGGTTGGTAAAGGCGTGAGATTCATTGACAATAACATGAGGCAATTTTAAAATCAAAAAAAATGGAGCCATCCCATGAACAGTATTTTCTTTACGGTCATTACCTTACTATTACTGACCGCTGGTGTTCTTTTATTGATGCAAGCGTTCAATAAAACCAAAGGGACAAACGAGATCAACGATCCTCCACAGCCCGAACGGATGACAAAAGAGGAAGGTGAAGACCATTTCTCTGTTTTGATGAACTCGGTGACGCCGGTGTGGTACTGGCGGGTTAACCACGAATATATCGACTTTTTACACGCGACAATAAAGCGAATGAAGATATCAGAAATTAATGACACGCCAGGATTGTTTGAAGCGCAACGCCGCTGCAGCGACCTGAATTCTGCAGTCTATAAATATTATGACAATATCAAGAAGCGCTGTCTTAATGGTGAGAAAGTGTCATATTCCGATTTAGATGTGTTAAATCTGCGCCAGTGTTTTCGTGAGTTTAGTCTTGAGGCCTATCCTGAACTGGTGGTGTTGGTCTGGCCGGAGTACGCACGTTCCGAGGTCAACCCTAATGATGTGTAAGCCTGGTGTTAGCTAATTGTTGTACACAATTAGCGCCGTTGCGATATATTGCGTGCTGATTTCGTTTGCAGACAGGACTTTTTGGAGCGCTTATTTGAAAATGCAATGTACGCCTCTGACTGGATGCTGGCCCCGGTCTATTTTGGCCTTTCCCTGGCGCTGATTGGGCTGACGATTACGAACTTCCTGGCAATCTTACATGTTCTGCCGAAGGCGATAAAAATATTAATTAGTGCTGGCATACCTATGAAGCAGCGCTTAAATTTAATAATAAGGTTTACGAGGCTTGGATCTCTGCGGGTGTAAGTCACGGATTTCGCAATGTTTCTACCCCAATATACGACGAGCCCGCCGCAGAGTTTGCATGGAAGCTAACGTTAAGCTGGTGTGAAAAGTACCTGAATTAATTACTAAAACGCCATAAAAATTCATCATAAAAGTTTTGATTTTCCCCAGCATCTGCCGATAACGAGGGAAGACTCGCCTCCGGGCGAATTCACCCTCACGGCAAGGAAAACTCTATGCAGATGCTTCGTAATTTCACGATCCGCTTCGTCATGCTGGCGATTCTGGGGATCTTTTGTTTAATGTGGGCAGGCGTGGGGCTGTACAGCACCTGGTCACTGTCCCGCGTCTCTGAGGGCAATGAGGTTGACCGCCAACTGGTCAAACAGATGACGGTGCTCAGCCAGGGCAACGATCAGTATTTCCGCTTTGTGACCCGTCTGAGCCG
This sequence comes from unidentified bacterial endosymbiont, assembly GCF_918797525.1. Lineage (NCBI taxonomy): Bacteria > unidentified bacterial endosymbiont. The sequence continues at coordinate 952,500 of NZ_OU963893.1, forward strand.
CGCAATGGACGCCAGGGCCGCAGGCGGTACGCCGGATCTGGCTTCTGCGCAGCAGGCGCTGGATAACATGCGTAGAAAGCTTGCCGAGA